>JAZDPD010000141.1:0-12761 GCA_043798045.1 Candidatus Omnitrophota bacterium
ATGGATTCAGGACTGGATGAATAATTATCCCAGAAAGATTCTGGGTTACAAGACGGCGAATGAAATGGCAAAGGAATGCTTGCAGGGTAACAATTGATCTTAAAGCTTATTTTTGTCGCACTATGAGTTACAATTCGCGAGACCACATGGATTTGAATAAAGACATTGAATAGGGTTTGGAAAGTGTTATAGTGAAAAAAATTGAGATTGGGTCTGGTGTATCCATTATGCCAGAGGGAAATGATGGTCGGGCCGCCATCTTACATATAATCATTATGTAAGGTGGCGGTGTTTTATTTTTATAAAAGGAGGATGCGATGGAATGGAAAGATGACATGCCCACGCCCGATGAGATCATTCGGGCGGGCAGGAAAAGTTGGTCTGATTTAAATAAGTTTCTACCCTGGTTCATGGCGGGGGCTTTGCTGTTGGTGGGGGCAGGCGGGGTGGTTTATTCGATAGGCCCGGATGAAATGGGTGTGATCCAGAGGTTTGGCAAATACACTGATTTGACGACACCGGGTTTACATGTGAAGTTGCCGTATGGCATTGACAAAGTGACGCCGGTAAAGGTGGAAAAGATCCTTAAAGAAGAGTTTGGTGTCAGGACAAGCAGTTCGGGTTCAGGCATGGGGGCTTTCCAGCAGCAGAACCTTGAAGAATCCCTGATGCTGACGGGGGATTTGAATATTCTGGATGTTCGCTGGATTGTTCAGTTTAAAATCAAAGACCCGGTGAAATTGCTGTTTGCTGTACGTAATCCCCGGGATGCCGTGCGGGATGTGGCGGAAGTGGTGATGCGCCGGCTTGCCGGTGATTATACCGTGGATGAAGTCCTGACGGTAAAAAGAGAAGAAATAGACATGTTGGCCCAGATTGAAATGCAAACGATCCTGGATGAGTATCAGGTCGGGGTTCAGATTGTGACTGTCAAATTGCTGGATGTGAATCCTCCGGAGAAGGTTAAGCCGGCCTTTAACGAGGTCAACGAAGCAAAACAGGAAAAAGAGAAAATGATCAATCAGGCCTGGGAGGCGTACAACAAGGTTGTTCCCCGGGCAAAAGGTGAGGCCGAGAAAACCATCCGTGAAGCGGAGGGGTATTCCCTGGATAAAATAAATCGCGCCAAAGGTGAGGCCGAAAGATTCCTGGCAACATTGGGTGAATATAAGAATGCGCCGGATATAACCAAGAAAAGATTGTATCTGGAAACAATGTCGGATGTTTTGCCGCGCGTCAAGGATAAGTACATCATAGATCCAAGCCAAACCTCAATTTTGCCTTTATTAAATTTGGGAGACAAAAGGGGGATAAAACAATGAACCAGACACAGTTAAAGTATGTTTTAAGCTTAGTGACAGGATTTGTTGTGCTGGTTGTGCTCGCGCTGGGCAGTGGTACGTTATTTATTGTGGACGAAACCAAGCAGGTGGTGATAACGCAGTTCGGAAAACCTGTGGGTGAATCCATCACATTACCGGGGTTGCATTTCAAATTGCCTTTTATTCAGGATGCGCATTATTTTGAGAAGCGGTTATTGGGTTGGGACGGGGAACCGAACCAGATCCCGACAAAGGACAAGAAATACATCTGGGTGGATACCATCGCCCGCTGGAGGATCGTGGATGCCCTGAAATTTCTCCAGTCTGTGGGCAATGAACGGATTGCCCAAAGCCGTCTGGATGACATCATTAATTCTGCGACGCGGGATGCGATAACCGGCCATCTTTTGGTTGAGGCGGTGAGGAACACCAACCGTATCCTGGAAACCAAGGATGAGGGTGGGGATGTTATTGTGACCGAAGAGGCGCTCGAGCGGCTGGAGGTCGGCCGAAAACAGTTGACGCGCGCCATCCTGGAGCGGGCCAAAGTGTTGGCACCCCAGTATGGGATCGAGATTGTTGACGTGCGCATCAAGCGCGTCAATTATGTGGAAGATGTCCGGAATAAAGTTTATGACAGGATGATCGCCGAGAGAAAACGTGCGGCGGAGAAATACCGGTCCGAGGGCATGGGAAAATCGGCAGAGATACAAGGTCAGGTGGGCAAGGAGTTAAAACAGATTACTTCCGAAGCCTACCGTCAGGCGCAGGGGCTGGTGGGCAAGGCTGATGCCGAGGCGATCAGCATTTATGCGGCCGCCTATAGCGAGAATCCCGACTTTTATGCTTTTCTAAAGACGCTGGAAACGTACACCAATACGATTGACGATAAGTCCACCATCATCATGACAACAGACAGTGATTATTTCAAATACATCAAGGGTTTGTGATCCAGGGGGTATAACCGGAAAGATCGAGGATGGGCGCAGCTGCGGCACAGACTCACCGGCGTGAAATGGAGAGGCGGGATGTTAAGTGTGGGTTAACAAATATAATGTTTGTTAACCCACACTTGACAAATGAAGGTTTTTGAATTATCCTTGTTTAAACCAATAAGGAGTTTCATGAGTGTTTTCGGTACAACCATCAGGCGTTTAAGGGAAGAGCAGGATTTGACGCTGCGGGAGCTGGCCAAGGATGTTGGCGTCAGTTCCAGCTTTCTTTCGCAGGTGGAGCAGGGCAAGGCATCACCTTCCCTGGCCACGCTCAAATCCATCGCGACCGAGTTGCAGACAACCGTCGGGCGTCTGATCGGTGATGAGGGAGATCATCAGCAGGAGCGTCTGGTCACCACGGAAAAACAGCGCAAAGCCTTCAAGCAGTCCGGAAACGGTGTTCAGATGTATCTTTTGACGGAATCCAACCCTCATAAGCAAATGCAACCGCTGCTTTTCAAGTTGGGGCCAAACGCGGCATCCGGTGAATCGAGTTATTCCCATTACGGTCAGGAATTCATCCTGGTTCTTAAAGGTTCTTTGGAGATCATCCTGGGGGATAAAACATATACCTTGTCCAAGGGGGATAGTATTTATTTCAATTCCAGCACGCCGCATTCGTTTAAGAATTTGATCAAGGGTGAGACTGAAGCGATATGGGTTGTAACACCACCTAGTTTTTAGGTTGATTTTTTTTGGGTTATAAGTTAACCAATACTTAATAAAATTAACTAATACTTAATATATTAGGGTGACCGGCCGCTTGAGGCCGAGGCACTCACAACAAAAAGGAGTCGTGTATGAAAAACACAGGGAGTACAAAATTCAAGAAGGTAACATCAGAGATAATGGACAGCGGGATCGGGCGTTTGGGGGAGATGAATCGGAATGCGGGGTTTTATGCCACCGATCAGAATGGCAATATCAGCGTTGCCAGCAATTCCTTGGCCAAGATCCTGCACTATGCGAGTAAGGAAGAAGTTGTGGGGCTTAACATTGCGGAGAAATTATATGAAAGTAAATCTGACCGCAGTGCATTCTTGAAGAAACTTGGGCAAGAGGGTCATATTGAAGGATATCCCGTTAACATGGTTTGCAAAGATGGCGCGCGGGTGGTTCTTTCCGCCAGGAGCACACTTTTGTTCAACGAGAAGGGTGAGCCGATTGGTGTTGAAGGTATTCTGGAAGAGGTAGCGGCGGATCAGGCGGTTACGAAGCCGGGTGAGCGAAAGATCCCGGACCTGGAACCCCTGGATAATAGTGCGGCTATTAAATTTGATGGTTCAATCCGGGAGCCGCTCACGGGGCTTTATAATTACCCTTATTTCATGAATTGCCTGGATACAGAGATCAAGCGTGTGGAGAGAATTTTTCATCCCACATGTTTGATGATGCTTGATCTGGATAATTTTGCCGCGTTCAATGAAAAGAACGGACGGGCCCAGGGGGATGAACTGCTTAAGGTTGTGGCAGGATTGCTCAAAAAGAGCCTGCGTACATCCGATGTGCTTTGCCGGCAGTCGCAGGATCAGTTTTTGGTTCTTCTGTCGGAGACCAAACGGGATGAGGCGCTGGATTTAGCCAAGAAAGTCAAGGATGTCATTCAAGCCGAACTGGCCCAGAAGAATGTTACATGCAGCATCGGGATGTCACGTTACATTATGGGTATGACGGTTCAGGAGTTTTTTCTGCAGGCGAATCTTGGGCTTTATATGGCCAAGGAAGCCGGCAAGAATGAAGCTTGTCTTTATGGTTGATGGATTGGAAGGAAGTCGAAGGGTCATTTGATGGTGTGCTGAAATTATAAAAGAGGTGTCTTATGTATATGGATGTGATTGAGCGCATACGGGATAAAGCCCGGCGGGATCCTAAAAAGATCATCTTTCCGGAAACGAAGGATAAGCGGGTTATAGAAGCAGTTAAGATCATTCGTGCCGAGGGTATTGCTGAACCGGTGCTATTTGCCCAGGAGGACATGGATATCTTTCAGCAGCAGCAGTTTGCGAATGTGCTTTACGAATACAGGAAAAACAGCGGCATGACCCTGGAGAAAGCCATGGAGCTCATGGGGGATCAGCATTTTTATGCGGCCATGATGCTGCGCTGCGGTTTTGTCGACGGCATGGTCAGCGGCGCGGCCCATTCCACGGCGGTTGTGATGCGTGCGGTCATCAACTGTCTGGATATTAATTCCAGGATAGGATTGGTCACGAGTGCGTTTTTGATGGGTGTGCCCGAGTGCACTTATGGTGAAGAAGGGGTGATTTGCTTCGCGGATTGCGGGGTCATCCCGGACCCTACCAGTGCCCAGCTGGCCAGGATTGCGGTGTCGGGCGCACAGTTATTTCAGGATATTATGGACAAGCAGGCCAGGGTGGCCATGCTAAGTTTTTCGACTAAAGGCAGCGCAGACGGGGCTTGGGTTGAAAAAGTCCGACAGTCGGTGGAATTGGCCAAGGATTTGAAGAAAGATTTTTTCATCGACGGAGAACTGCAGCTGGACAGCGCGCTGGTGCCTGAAGTGGCGGCATTGAAACTAAGGGATAGTGATGTGGCAGGAAAAGCGAATGTGCTGATATTCCCAACATTGGATGCGGGGAACATAGGCTACAAGCTTACGGAAAGGCTGGGGCATGCCCGTGCCATTGGGCCGCTTATTCTGGGGACCATTCAGCCCTGTAGTGACCTGTCCCGCGGGTGTTCGGTTCAGGACATTGTGGACTGCACTGCTGTCACCGTTGTCAGGGCACAGAAAAGGAATATGGGTTCTTTACATCAATCTATTAACTTTGACAAATATTATGCATATTCTGGTCTTTAATGGGGGAAGTTCTTCCCTGAGTTACAAGGTCTTTGACTTTAGAAACAGCGGTCAGGTTGAGCTGGTTTTGAAGGGGAAGGCGCATCGTGTCGGGGTTAAGGGCATTGAACGTTCGTATATTGAGAATAACTGGGACGGCCGTGTCGAGAAAGAAACGGTTGATATCCCTGATCATAAGACGGCGGCGGCCTTGGCGGCCAGGTACATTGTCAAACAGGGGATACGCGTTGACGCTGTTGGGCATCGCTTTGTACATGGAGGTGAGTTTTTTAAACGTTCAGCCATTCTGGATGCGGAGAATCTGTCTAAAATCAGGGAATGCCTGCCGTTGGCGCCGTTGCACAATCCGATTTCATTTCATGTCATTCAGGAAGCCATGCAGGTATTTACGGGTAGGCCGCATTATGTGGTGATTGATTCGGCATTTCATGCCACGATACCGGCGAAAGCGTATCATTACCCTTTGCCGGATCGTATCATTGAACGTTTCAAGTTCCGGCGTTTCGGTTTTCACGGGATATCATATTCGTATGTGAATGACCGTATCCCCCAATTGCTTCAGAAGCCATCTGCGTCATTGAATATGATTGTATGTCATTTGGGTACGGGTGGTGCCAGCGTGATGGCAAGTTCAGGCGGGATTTCCGTGGATACATCCATGGGTTTCTCACCTAATTCGGGGCTGATCATGAGCACGCGTTCGGGGGATATTGATCCGGCCTTGCTGTTGTATTTGGTTCGTCACAATGGTCTTACGCCGCGCACGCTCGAAGGGCTGCTTAACGGGCAAAGCGGTTTGCGCGGCATTTCCGGTTTTTCGAGTGATATCACGGATATCATGGCCAACGTCGATGACCCTCAGTATGGGGAACGGGCAAGGCTGGCGCTGGAAATGTATATTCACCGGCTTAAAAGCTATATTGGCAGCTATATCATGGCGCTCAAAGGGTGTGTGGATGTGCTGGTTTTTACGGATGATATCGGTGTGGGTAATCCGCTGATCCGCCAAAGGGTGTGCGCGTCATTGGGGTGGGCAGGGATCAGCATTGATCAGGGGAAGAATAATAAAGCCCCGAAGGATAAAGAGTCATTCTTACAATCATCCACCTCGCGGAGTTTCATTGTGAGCATTCCGACTGAGGAGGAGTTGATGATCTGCCTGGAAGGCGGACGGATTCTTGGAGAGAAAACATGAACCTTTTGCTGGATTTTGATCAGGATGTTTTTCAGTATTGCCTGCATGATGGCGGGTGTGCGGTCAAAGAGGGCGTGGAGCGCAAGCTTGAACAGCTTAAAAAGAAAGTATGTCAGCTGCGGCAGGATCACAAGATCACGGCCGTGGTGTATCGCATTTCTGACGGCGGTATTGGAATTGAAAAGAGTGTGGTGGCGCGAACGGACTTGCTGGCCGGGTATGTGGGAGATTCACCGTGTTTTGGCCTGCCCCATGATGCGGCGATGAAAGAAGTGATGCATTTTCTTCAGGAGCGGCTGGCGGATAGCCGTCATTATATTGTATGCGACTCGGCTTTTTTCATTTCGTTGCCCAAATTTGCCGGAGCGTATGCCATTCCCGTTGAATATATGAATGACGGTCTGGTGAAATACGGGCGTAATGGCCTGGTGCATGAAAGCGCTTTGAAGAATCTCCTGGCCCTGAAAGGTGTCATACCAGCTAGGGTCATTACGGTGTTTTTAAATGACAGCACGGATGTGGTCGCTCTCCGGGATGGGGTGCCTGTGATGAGCAGCCACGGGTTTTCCGAGCTTGATGGCATCATGTCACGGACTGGCTGCGGCAACATTGACACGTCGATCGTCTTTCAGTTATTTGCGGACGGTTATTCTTCGGAAAGTATTTACCAGGTCCTGTCCCGGGAAAGCGGCTTTCAGGCCTTGCTCGGTGAGAAGGCCGGGTTGCAGCAGCTTTTGGCGCGTGAGGATGTGCCCGCGCGACAGGCCAGGGATATTTTTGCGTACCAGTTGCTGAAAATGATCGGGGCGGCCGCAGCTGCGCTCGAGGGTGTTGACACGGTTGTGTTTATTGGGAATGATGCGCATGAGATCCGGCATTGGGTGTATGATTTTTTGCGTGAGTTTGAATTCCTGGGGCTTAAACCAAAAGAGGCAGGGGGCGTGGGCGGGGAGCTTCTGACGCAGGAAGGTTTAGCTGTTGAGGCCTATTACTTTAAATACGACAAGTGGTTGTTGATGTCGGATTTGGCGGTTGAGCAGGTGTCATTGTCGGCTTTGTCATAAATGAGAAACTCGGGTTGAAAATGTTTCCCAATTCTTTTAATTATCGTGCAACATGTTGTTGTGCAATGACTTTTAATTCATAATTCTTTTGAGAGAATTAAAAGAAAATAACGAGGAAACAAGAAAGTTTTTCTTTTGACCGGCTTGGCTATTGACAATTTAAAACTCACCGTGTAAACTTCCAATATAAGTTTGATGTCAGTTCTTCGAGCGGCAATGTTGTACGTTCGTTACTGATGTTATCAGTGGACAATGAAGCCCAACGAATATCCCAGAAGGGATGCGCGTTGGGTTTTTTATTTTCAGGAAGTTAACAAGTTTGACATCAGTGTTTCAGGCGGCAAGGTTGTACGTTTGTCATTGATGTTATCAATGGACAATGAAGTCCAACGGATATTCCAAGGGGAATGTGCGTTGGACTTTTATTTTTAGGAGGAGAATATGAAACAGTTCAATTATGCCGCAAGGATCTTGTTGGCGGGGATTTTGGCATGGACATCAATTTTTCCATCTGTGGCTCAAGCGCAGATGGTCGGGGCCTTGCCGGTTCCCGGGACGTTGGTTAAGGTTAGTCCTGTGTTTAAGCCGGTAAATCTTTGCGGGATTTATGTTTATCCGGATAATCCGCTGAAGTTTGACTTTTTACTGGATAAAGGGGATGCGGCTTTAAGCGGGATCCCTTTAAAAGATGAAACAACGCGTTTGGTTAAATATTTCCTGACTGGATTGACGATCCCTGAGAGTGATTTCTGGGTGAACCTTTCGCCGGTGGAACGCGACCGTATTATGGCCGAGGGGTTTGATCAGACCATGATGGGCAAGGTTTTATTGGAACAGGATTACTTGCTCAAACAACTGGCGGCTTCCATGACATATCCTCAGCGGGCAGCTGGTGCTGAATTCTGGAAGCGGGTGTATGAGAAGGCGTACGCTCAATACGGAACCACCGATATTCCGGTGGATGCGCTCAACAAGGTGTGGATTCTTCCGGAGAAAGCCGATGTATTTGTTTATCCGCAAGGAGCCGTCCTGGTTAAAAGCGGACTGGATGTCATGATGGATGCTGATTATGCGCGGCAGGATTCATCCGTTGTGCGTGAGGGGATATCGGCTGATGCGGGGCGTAATCAGTTGTATATGGATGTTTTCAAGGAAGTGTTTATCCCTGAACTTCGTCGGGAAATTAATGAGGGAGCTCAATTTGCAGCGTTGCGCCAGGTGTATCATGCCATTGTCCTGGCGACATGGTACCGGAAGCATTTGAAGGACAGCTTTTTGGGAAGGATGTATGTCGGCCGCGGCAAAGTGGAGGGAGTCCGCACGGGGGAAATGAAGGTCAAGGAGCGGATTTATGAACAGTACCTTCAGGCTTTTGCCCAGGGTGTCTACAATTATATCCGGGATGAAGAAGATCCTTCCGGTTCCAGCAAGGAAATGATACCCCGCAAGTATTTCTCAGGTGGTGTGACCTTCACTCATTTCGGAGATCAGGCGCAGTCTTACCGGGAACATACGGATTATTTCTTGTTGCGGCAAATAGCCGCACAAATTAATCCGTTTGTGGCGTCTGCTGATCTGGCAGTGATGGTTGACCAAGGGTCGCCGCTGCAGTTTCCCGACAGCCGGGTTTTGATGGCAGATCGTCCTTTTTTTAGTGGTGAGGATATGGCCATGGGTTCCGGGATCCTTAAGAAAAAATTGTTGGCGTTTGGTTTGCTGGCAGTTTTGACGTTTGGGAATCTAGGCATGGGACATGAAGCTGCGGCCGCGGAGTTTAAGACCAATGCCGCCGGTCAATTTGTGGCTGTTGTTAAAGGCGGCGATACGCTGGGCGGCATTGTTGAACAGGTGCGTATCAAGGCAAAGTTTCTGGATCAAAAGGAGTATAAGGCTTCGGCTCTCAGCAAGCATTTGTGGGCGCCGGATCATCTGGTGCGCAGCGTCAGTGATCAGAAAATTATTTTCCCAGGGCAGGAAATTATTTTTCCTGACGGGATTGTGCCGCCAACTGTTATCGTAGATGAAGTGCCGGCCGACGTGTCGACAGCGCCAGCGCTTGAATCTTCCGGTGAAAAGACATTGGCAGACAGCCCGGAGGGTTTGGATGAGAAGGTCCTTTCAGAAGATCTTAAGCCAGTGGGTGAGGTGGCCCCTGTTCAGGTTAAGGCGGATGAAAGGTCTTCTTTAAAAAGTATTTCTTTAGCGTGGGAGAAAATTCAAGAGCGTGGACGTGAGATCAGGGTTGCCGTTAAACAGGCATCGTCGCGTGTTTCTCATGAGTTAAGGGCCGTGGTGTCAGACTTAGGCAATAAGGTTTCGGGTTGGGGGCCGGGCATTAAGGATGCGCCGGCTTCAGATGCAGCGATTGAAGGCCTTCAGGAATCCTGGGGTTTTACGGGATTGGTAACCGCGATTCTGGCAGCAGTGACAGGGCTTGGTCTTATGCGTTGGCGCGCACGGCCTGTAGCTTCTATACGTCAGCAGCAGGAAGTTTCTTTCTCCCAAGAGGAGCCTTCAGTTGTTTTTGATGATGATCCGGGTGAGCCTTTGCCTGGCATTGAAGGTGTGAGGGTTAAGGGTGAACGTCAGCCGTCAGCACCCAGGTCTGTGTTGACTGTTGCTGAAGTCAAAGGAGTTATGACCGCAGGTGATCCATCTGATGACAAGAGGCAGTCTGCCCAAGACATGTTTGCCAGCCTGGGTATCAGGGTGAGTACAGGTCAAGCAAGTCCTGAAGCTTCGACACGTATGAATTTCGGATTGAAGCCGCAGGGGAAGGATTTTATCAGGATGGATGCTCTCGGGTTTTTGTTGGGGGCCGGGCTGGGGGCTTTTTCTGTTTATAACGGCACTGATCCTGATGTGGTGGCTGCGACCATGGCCGGGCTTCCTTTCTTGACACGGTTGGCATTTTTAGTGCAGATGTGGTGGCATGAGGTGATCGGGCATCTGTTGCCCGGGAGTGTGATCGGGGCCAAAATCCGGGATGCTTTTAGTATGAGCAATATCACGGTCAACTGGAGCCTTGGGGATTGGGGGCGTGCACTTGTGCCGGGATTGATGCCATCCAAAGCGCCGTCAGTTTCTTTTCCAAAAGAGACGTTTTCAGATCAACAGGCCTCGCAGGTGCGGCGTTTTGGCTTCTGGAGCAGTGTGGTGGCATCTGTATCAGGGGTAGCTGTTATTGCCATATCAGGTTCTTATCATCTGGCCGCCATGTTGCCGTTATTGGGGCCATGGTTTTCAGCATCGGTGTTGGCCCTGGTGTACTCCCGGCGATCGGATATGGATCCTGTTGCGGCGCAGGATAATTGCAAATTCGGATGCGGGGTTTTCGGGGTGGAGTATCTGGCACCTTCTGGTGACAATGAATTCTATCCTGACTGGCTGCAGGAGGGGATGCGCAATCTGATGCTAAATTTGATCATCCGCGGCGGGCAGGAGGCCGGGCTTGCCACCATGGGGGTCAAGGGGGATACGCAGGCCACGGCGGCCGGGATTGTCGATGGTGAAATGATGCCGTTTATCGCCAAGGTCATGAAGGCCAAACGCGGCGGTGGGGAATTGCCGATGGCCCTGGATGGTGAGTTCCGGCGGCTGGTGGCAGGCCTTAAGAAAAAAGGGATTGATCCTGCACCGTTTGCGCGTTTTGTCGACGGGCATGTGCGTTTTGCCACCGGCGGCAGGGTGGTATTGGAGGCGGCCCATCCATTTTCGAGCGTTGAGGAAAAGCGCCGGATCTGGGTTTTTAACGAGAGCGGTGCGTATGTTCCCACGGATATCAACAAGTTTACGATCATCCAGGCTAACGGGGATAATGATTATTACAATTTGCATGGGGCACGTTTGAGTACGCCGGAGATACGTGACTTTTTTGCAGAACTTTATCAGATGCCCAAAACATATTTTAACGGGAAACGTGATGACAAGGGCCGCAAGGTCATGGAGGCTTTGCCGCCGGGTGATACGCCGCCGGTGGCGCTGCAGCTTCTTTATCATCATACCCAGGGCGACTGGATGGGGGCGGCGCATTTTGCTTTTGTTGAGAAAGTCAATCTCAGCATGGATGAGGTCATGCAAACATTGATGTCCTACCAGGAGCGTCAGCTTTTGGGGAATTTTTTTGAGGAGGTGTATGCCAGGCATGTGGAAAAACTCGTGAAGCTTGTTCCTGTGCACAAGGGGATGAGCACCAGGGACCTGTGGATTTCACCGCAGGAATCCGGCCGAAATCCGGCGTTGGCCCAGGCCTTGGATGTGCTGCGCCGTGATTTGAAAGAAGCATTGCTGGCCAAGATGCGGGAAAAAACTCCTTTGAGTCAGATGCTTCAGCGTTGGCCAAGATCGACACCTGCTGTTATCGATGATTTCATTAATACGGCGGTGGCAAAGTTTTTTACCGGAGATCGTTTTCAGGCTACGCACGAGTTCATGCACAGGGCCGAAGGGACCTATGGCCTTAAGGTAAAAGTGTCAACTGAATACGGGGTAACGCTTGTTTCCCAGGGGCAGGGCATTGCCATTGGTTTTAGTCATCGTAATAAAATGATGGGTTTTAGCTCGGAGCATACAACATTACTCAGCATGTTTGGCGAACGCGGGATGCTGGATGGGATATTGGTCCTTGATAATGAAGGCAAGGGGCAAATCGCTGATCTGCATCTGGACAAGGATGCCAAGGATCCTATTGAGATCAAGGTTTATGGCATGGAGCAGAAACGATTTCTTCAGGCAGAGGAACTGGCCGGACGGATGATGCTGGTCGGGGCTCGAAACAAATATTTTGCACCTTTGGTGAGTTATCCTGATCCGCGTTTTGTGACCGATAATGATATTGATCAGATTTCATCTGAGACGCTCGCGGCCAACCGGAGTTGGGATGACCCTCAGTCCTTCAATCGCCAGTCCAGCGGGGAACTGGTGCGCAAGCTGGCGTCACGTTATGTTGATCAGTATATCAAGAAGAACAGTATATATTACGGTGTGGCACGAGGTATTTTATTAAGCCGTCTTTCTGCGGCGATAGAACGTTGTTATGGCGGGACATGTTCGGCGCAGGAAGTTGAGAAGCGGCGGCTGGTGTTCATCCGTTATTTGCAGGCCGACGGGGCACTGGTGGAGTATCTTCATTCCCGCCTTGATCTCTTGATCGGGCAGGCGGCGGATATTATTACCGGAAAGCTCATGGGAAAGATGATCACTGAAGATGATCTTTTCAGGGAAAAGGAAAATTGTAATCACAAGTGCGACAGGAAAAATTTAAAAGAGCTCCATAGATCAGCAAAAACTGTTACTTTGTAAGTTAGTCGACAAAACAAAGAACAGGAGATCTATGGAGCAGAGAAATTGTAACATCAAGCGCAA
>JAZDPD010000142.1:0-2881 GCA_043798045.1 Candidatus Omnitrophota bacterium
ATGGATTCAGGACTGGATGAATAATTATCCCAGAAAGATTCTGGGTTACAAGACGGCGAATGAAATGGCAAAGGAATGCTTGCAGGGTAACAATTGATCTTAAAGCTTATTTTTGTCGCACTATGAGTTACAATTCGCGACCACCGGCTGGCCTCAGAAAAAAGCTTGCCGATCTGCTTGTTTGTGCTAACTTTCCAAGAAAATCTCCACGCACCCTTCTTAAAAGAAAAGATTTCTCCAGCATATCCGTGCTGCTTTAAAAACGCTGGCAATTCATAAGCCACAGCCTGAGATAACGCATCTTTCTTCAATAAATTATCGCCGGACCATTCGCCCAAATCCAGAAATCCTTTAATATCCTTACGCGGACTGTCTTTATATGCACGAATCGCATTGAGCCATTGATCCAACACCTCGAATGCAGTTTCAGCATCAAATTCTTTACCGTTAAAGACGATATATTTCTTTCGTTCTTCAGATTGAAAAACACCATCTTGACTAACATCATCAAAATACACCTCAAATGCCTCAACATCCTCTATTGAAATTTCAGAAGGCTCAGTCTTAAAATCAGCCCCTTCGGCGTAGTAACGAATGAACACATTGTCTCTTATCCCCAGGAACCTTACATTCGGTATTTCTTCATGGTCATCAATGATGATGTCAATCTTCATCCCGGGAAGCACATTTCCGGTCACAAACATCTCACGAAAATAATATCTCGAAACATTCATCGGCGCGTCGGATTGGGCATCGTCAGTACTCATCGCCATATCAACCACTTCAATGATCAAATCATTTCCAGAATATCCCTGAGATAACCACGAACCACTGATAATCGAATATTGATACCTTTCTGCATTTATAAAATATTTTTCCTGCAAAAGGGCTTCGACGATCTGGTGTTCCGTGTATTCATTAAAGAATTCTTTAAAAATAACTTCTTGATCTCGATACCAAACTCGCACACGTGTGGGCGCTTTGGCAATACGCGCGACTCTCTTGGCTTCAGCAACACTTGGCTCTATTTGCAAAAGGAAATTATTATAATTGAGCCGTGATCTCCTTGTATCCAGCTGGGCCTGATCAGAAGAAAGCTTCTTAAGAATATCCTCAACTTTTTCTGAACCATAACGATCAAACAAAAGCTTTATTGACGGAAGTTGATCGAAGCCATCCTTTTTTGCATCCCGCATAATCACCGCAAGATACCCTGCTGATTTCTCAACATCACTTGGAAACGTACTCTGAACCAACAAAAATAAATGATAGATATAGTCCAAAATAGAATCATCGTTGAACATTAGCGACTCAACACTCTCAAAAAATTCCGGCTCACTTAGTTTTCTTTCACCGCCCTGTGCTTGATCAACTATTCCTTGTATCTGCACCGGGATCAGCAACATGGCGTGATCCATGTCTTTCATTTCTTGGGCTGAAACAACCTGGGCATTCTCAACAACAGGAACGATCTGCAAACCGCCGGAGAAATAATGGCGGGGGATGGAATTCTCTGGCGCATGTAATACTGGTAAAGGGCGGACACTTGGGTCCGCCCCTACAACACCAACATCATCCTTGATGTAATTAAATACACCCTTTTTGTATGCTTCCAAATATTGGGCGTAAATCTTTCCACCCATTTTGGGATCATCGGACAATACACCGCCGGTCTTGGCCTTGTTGGTGTAGACCTGATTCAATAATGCATCTTTAAGCGCTTTCTTGTACCATGTCGCCAGAATCATGGCGTAGAACATCTGGCGCAGGGTCGCAAAATTCTTGCCTTCGTTCACCTCTTTTTCGATTTCGGGGAGGATGATCTCACGGATGATGTTTTTGGCCAGCTCTTGGGACGCCGCAACAAAATGGATGGCACGGGGGCCATCCCCTGCACTCAACCCCGCCAATGCACGGGCCGGCCCCTGTGCCGGCCCTTTACTCGCCACATTTTGAGACGCCGATAGATAATCTGTATCTAACATCACCTTCAAATGCGCGCCAACCACATAGGCGGCATTGTTCTTCTCAAACACCTTGGCCTTATCGGCCACGATCCAGACTTTATTAAACGTATCGACAGGAATATCGATCGTTCCAAATTGCTCCCGTGCTTTGGTATATACTCTGTCCCAGAACGCTTTACCTAAATCCTTCTCGGGATAAATCATCGAGGCGGTGAGTTGCTTGAGCAAATAATCCTGCGCCAGCATATCCCGCCCCATCTCGGTTTTACCCAAGTCTTCATTGATCATCCGGTCTTTTTCATAAGGCGAGAGGTTGACCCAAAGGTCTGCTTCCTTAATAGTCAAGGTGGCGAGGAAATATTTGATTAATTTTTGGGCTTCGTGCTGTAGGGGCGACCCTTGTGGTCGCCCTTGATTCAGGGCGGGCACAAGGCCCGCCCCTACATCACCAGAATCCAAAATAAAATCAAACAACAACGGGTTGTCTGGATGAACCTTCAAACCCTTCATAAGAACCGGATCAAATGTTTCGGATGTGCTCACCATAGTGCCGGGTGCTGGCAAATTGAACACGGCCTGAGCCTGGGCCGAAGATGGCAAAAGGCTGGATGTGATAAACGTAAAAAGAATTAAAAAGGAAGTAAAACGGAAAAGAAACGTTAATTTGAAAACATCCATATTTTAGCCCCAGTTAATGCGTTATTCTAGACAATATGGAAAAAAATATAGCACTGAATGTTATAGAATGCAAGCAGATAGTTTAATGTGCTAGGAAAGCGCGAATTGTAACTCATAGTGCGACAAAAATAAGCTTTAAGATCAATTGTTACCCTGCAAGCATTCCTTTGCCATTTCATTCGCCGTCTTGTAACCCAGAATCTTTCTGGGATAATTATTCATCCAGTCCTGAATCC
>JAZDPD010000143.1:0-12973 GCA_043798045.1 Candidatus Omnitrophota bacterium
ACCGGGCGCTCTGTCAGCCAGCGCTTCAACCCGGGCCATCACTCCAACCGTCACTTCCTTGCCGCACAGGACACAGGCCACCATACTTCAGGGTTTCTTTAGGATGAAGCCGTGTTTTACAGTCGCGATGCCCGTCGTAGTGATATTTCCCTTCTTCAGGAAAGAATTCAATGGTGCCTTTAAAACCTTGATCCTTCTTATCAGCAAAAGCCCGATACATGCCATCATAGGAAAAGTCTGTGTCAAACATATTCGCCTCACGCCCAAGCTTGGACGCTGAATGGGCATCGGAATTAGAAACCAAAATAAAATCATCCAGCTGTTTTAACCGCCAATTCATCAAAGGATCCGACGACAAACCGGTTTCAACCGCAAAAACGTGCTTGGTCAAATCCTCGAAACATTCTTCAATGGAATCAAACCCGCTTTTTTCACCCAGGACCGAAAACCACGGTGTCCAGATATGCGCGGGGATAAACAAAACTTTCGGATCACATTCCAATGCCATCCCCAAAAGGTCTTTGGCATCAAGCCCCAAAATTGGACGCCCGTCAGATCTAATATTCCCGATCGCCCCAAGACGCTTTTGCATCGCACTGGCAGACGGCAAGGAAGAAAAAATAATAACGCTATGGACTTTGCGTACCTTGCCATTTTTCTTGTAAATGCTGGATATTTCCGTCGATAAAACAAACCTGACATCCCCCTGACAATTGGCTGGGATTTCGGGAACCAACTTATCCGCGATTTGTGGAGTTAACCTGAAAAAACCATCTTCAGCTGATTCAAGCTTACTTTCAAGATCATCCAGCCAAAGAGGATGGATGCAATCACCGGTGCCGATCACCTGGATGCCTTTATACTGACCCCAGCGCCAAAGATTTTCAGGAGTAAGGTCTTTTGATGTGGCTCGCGAATAACGTGAATGGATGTGCAAGTCTGCAATGAATTTCATGGCAATATTTAACAGCAGGAATTGAAAAAAAGAATCAAAACTATTTAGATGCCCCTGATCGACTTGATTAATTTAACAATATCCGCACGGCTCACAAGCCCAACCAGCTTGCCGGCATTGACAATCGGAAGACGCCGCTTGCTGGAATTATTAATAAAAAATTCACACACTTCAATAGCCGTTGACGTGTCTTCAAAAGCAATCACCGTTTTTGTCATCACATCCGCCGCCGTCCTGGATACCATCGCATCACCTTCCAAAAGAAGGTGCAGGACATCATATTCAGAAACAATCCCGACCAGATTGTTATCATGATCAACAACAGGAATACCCGTAATACGTTTCTCAACCAGGATACTGATCAAATCATTCACCGGTGTTTCAGGGTATGCCGTAATAACATTCCTCGTCATTGTGTCCTTGATCGGAAACATAGAACCTCCTCGTTGCTATTTTCTTTATTCTATACACTTTCCTGAAAACAAATCAGCAAAAATCAAATAAAATACAGCCTGGCAAAATCACCACTTCTTGAACACAAAGAAGACTGCCGCCACAATGCACACAAACCCGGCAATGTAATTCCACTTAAGACCTTCTTTAAGATACAGCGCTGAAAACACACAAAAAACAACAAGGGTAATGACTTCCTGAATGGTTTTTAGTTGAAACGCATTGAACTGACCATAGCCAATACGATTGGCCGGAACCATCAGGCAATATTCAAAGAACGCAATGCCCCAGCTTATTAAAATCACAGCCCACAGCGGCGCGTTACGAAATTTAAGATGCCCGTACCAGGCCACTGTCATAAAAATGTTGGAACATACCAGCAACAAGACCGTTGTCATGCCTTGACCTTTCGGACGATCGCCCGCGCGGCAGCAGCACCGGATGCCCAGGCCCAATGCAGATTAAATCCGCCAATGCGCCCATCCACATCAACCACCTCACCGGCAAAATAAAGCCCTGACTGCAAGCGCGATTCAAGGGTTGCCCCTTTAAGTTCCTTAAGATCAACCCCGCCGCAAGTCACTTCGGCTTTTGTATACCCCATAACATCAGCGACCGGCAAAGGATACGCCCTCAGCACTCTAACCAATGCCTTTTTATCCTTGTTACTTAGATCCACCACCAACTTCTGTGGATCAATGCCCGCCTCCTGTAAAAGAACCAGCACCAGGCGTTCGGGTAAAATACCTGTCACCAGATTCTTAATACTGCGTTTTGCGCCATGCATATCAAACAACAAATCAATGCCTTCGCCTTTCATCGTCGGAATAAAATCACAGCAAATCCTGCAGTCCACATGGTCTTTAAACGCCTGCCAATAACCCGACATCTCCATGGGCGGCGGCCCGCTAAAACCATGATGCGTAAATAAGAGAGGCCCATCAATGACATGATGCTTTTTCCCCGCGGCCCATAACGACAGGCGCACCGGCAACGTGATCCCGCTTAAATGCGTAAGTTCCATTCGACTGGCCAGTAAGGGTACCAACGCCGGACGCGTGGCCACAATCGCATGCCCAAAACTTTCGGCCAAGAAATAACCTGAACCATCAGAACCTGTGGCCGGATAAGAAAGGCCTCCGGTCGTCACCAGAACAAAACGCGCCGTATAAATTTCCTCTCCCGCCACAACATTAAAATACCCATCCTGGGCCACAATGACGCCAACCTTTTTTTGACAGAAAATCTTGGCCCCGCCTTGTGTCGCGGCACGCACCAAAGCATCACGCACCGTGCGCGCCTTATCATCTGCCGAAAAGAATTCACCTGTCGCCTGCAAAGCCAAAGGCGCCCCCCACTTTTCAAAAAAATCCACCACCTGGCGTGTCGAAAATGTTTTTAATACATGCCGCAAGGTATGCATGCAGCCGGCATTGAAATTCTTTTCACTGAGCATGGCATTAGTCACGTTGCAACGCCCACCACCGGAAATAAGTATCTTAAGTCCCGGCTCACGCTGGCTTTCAAGGATCAAAACTTTAAGCCCCGCATGCGCTGCTTCGGCCGCGGCCATAAGACCAGCGGCACCGGCGCCCACAATGATCAGATCATACTTATCTTGCATTTTCGATCTTTCCCAATAATCTTAACAGGCCATCAAGGATCGTCCACGGATGCGGCGGACAGCCTGGAATATAAAGGTCAACGGGAATAATGGTATCCAGCCCCGATGAGCCTTGCGGACTGTCGGCAAAAATACCGCCCGAAATGGCACAGGCACCAACAGCAATAACAATCTTGGGATCAGGAACCGCCTCATATGTTTTTAGAAGAGCCTGCCGCATATTGCGCGTCACAGGACCGGTGACGACAATGCCATCCGCATGACGCGGGGAGGCCACGAACTGGATACCAAAACGGCTCAGGTCAAAAACAGCCGTATTGAGCACATTGATGTCTGATTCACACGCATTACATCCGCCGGCCGAAACCTGACGCAGTTTAAGCGAGCGGCCAAAAATGCGGCGCATCTTCTCATCCAGCGCCCGCGCCAAAACCTGTTCATCCCCCGTAAGAATCAGGTCTTCCCGACGGGAAACGGCCATGCGGAAATCACAGGAATGCTTAGTCCCGCTATCAGGCGTGAAGGTCATCTGCCCCATATCCACGGGCGCCTGACCGGGCGCCACAACAGCACGGCCACGAAAACGCCCCGGAAGGACCGGCGGCTTGCCTTTAGGAAACGGCCAGGTGCGCAAGCCCTGCCTTAATCGTGTCATCAAAATTTGTATCATAAGATCTCAACCTTACAGGTCATGGCCGCAATACGACAAATTAAAACTCTTGTTGCACAAAGGGAAATCCGAGATCTCCTGGTTGCGCATCGCCAGCGCCAGCCCAAACCAGTTATGAAACGACGGGTCCTTGATTTTATACCTTAAGAAACCGCCCTGCGCATCCGTAATACCCAGATGCATGATCTCCCCGCGCCACCCCTCAACAAGGGACACAGCCAAAGCGCCGGGCTGCATGGGCCCGGCAGGAATGAACACCTCTCCCTGGGGTAAAGATGGCAGCACCTTAAGCAAAAATTCGATCGACCGCATCACTTCCTGGCGTTTTACAAAAGCCCGCGCATAAACGTCGCCGGTAGCTCCCAGGGACACCGGGACATGATGAAACTGCCACATCCCTGACGGATGATTGATCCTGACATCCCGCTCCAGCTGACTGGCGCGGGCCGCAGGCCCCACCATTCCGATCTTTTGCGCAACCTGGGAAGAAATCACCCCCACGCCCTCAAAACGCGCCAGGATCGACGGCCGTGAAAACAAAAGCCCGCTCACATCTTCAAACTCCCTTTTATACACCTTAAGCTTCCGGCAAAAATCATCGGCCATCGCCGCATCAATGTCGAATGAAACACCGCCCGGACGGCACAGCCCTTTGCCAAAACGATTGCCCGTCAACGCCAAAAGCAAATTCAAATAATCCCCCCGCATACGGCCAAAATACGCGCTCGTCGGCAAAAAACCGGCATCCATGCCCAAGGCTCCCAAATCACCCACATGGTTGCAAAGGCGCTCAAGTTCCAGCGCCACCGCACGGATCGCTTGCGCCCTGGACGGGATATGGCATCCGGACAAGGATTCCACCACTTCGCAAAAAGCCAGGGAATGGCCAATAGATGTATCACCAGCGATCGACTCGCTCAAAAGCATCCCACGCTTTAAATCAGATCCATGCATGAGCATCTCAATCCCCCGATGCTGATACCCCAACTGGATCTCCAGATGCAGGATCTCTTCCCCATGGCACTGGAAACGAAAATGCCCGGGCTCAATGATCCCGGCATGCACCGGGCCAACGCCCACTTCATGGACTTCTTCGCCGTCAATGGCATAAAAAGGATACGCCCCGGGGATCGTCCTTCCGGCGACATCCGGCCATATGTCGGCAACACCGCGATAATTGGCATGATAACGCACCGGTTTAAGCCACGGATGACCTAATGGCACAACCGCCCATTGCTCGGCAATCTCCCGCTCAAAAAGATGCGCCTGCACAAGATCCGGCGTCAACGATGCATACTGCGCTTCGTGCGCCGTAACCCTGGCTGAGAATACCGACAATTCCGCGTCTTCATCACAGGCAAGCACGGCACATAACCCCACGGCACCGTCACCGGGGAGATAACCAAAGAAATTCACCAGCCGCGTGTCGCCTTGGCAACGCCGGATAATTTCTTCACGGAATTCCTTCAGCGTCAAAAGGGGAATGTCCGTTAAAGGAATACGGGCCCCGTTGAATAAGTCCATCCTAGCCCCCGATCAATACAACAGCCTCACGGATAACCCGCTCCAAAGGAAGGGGCATCCACAGGCCAAGTCCAGCCAACAATATTCCCGCCACCGCAATAGCGGCGTTCATCCACACATTTTCTTTCTTCGCCAGTAACGGTTCCACGGGTTTGCCGTGAACCACCTCAAGTACCACCCGCGTCAACCCCATGAACATGAGTGCCAGACAAACCACACACACCGCCGCAAGGACAAAATGTTTGGACATCACCGCCGCATTCAGGATCATCAATTCGCTATGAAAAGTGGCAAAAGGAAATATGCCCGTACCTGCCAAAAGGGCCACAATCAGGAAAATCCCCGTCACCGGATACGTGTGGATCACGCCCCGCACATCGATCAACCGGGATGAACCGTATTTTTGTGCCAAAGAACCGGCCGTCAGGAACATCACCACTTTGGCCAGGGCATTATTGATCATATGAAACACCGCCCCGAAAATACCGGCACCGCCTAACCCAAGCCCCAACACCAGAATGCCCATGTGCTCGATGGACGAATAGGCAAAAACCCTTTTGATATTCCTTTCCCCCAAAATAAATACCGCCGGCACCACCAAAGACAAGACACCGGTAAAGATCAGGATGGACCCGTAGAAATCAGTCAACCCCGTCCTGGAACAGATCTGATGCACCCGTAAAAGGGCCATGAAAGCGCACTGGGTTAACCCTCCGGCCATGAGCACCACCGCCATTCCTGTCGCCTGGCCGTAAGCCTCCGGTTTCCAGCTATGCATGGGGGCAAGCCCCATCTTGCAACCATAACCCACCAGTAAAAAAATAACACTGAGTTTGAGCCAGTTTACAGATAACGACGCGGCCCCGTTTAATATTGGCGTCAATAAAAGCGTATTGATATCATGCGCCGCGATGGCCAAAAAAAAAGTTCCCATCAGCGCCAGGGCAATGCCAACAGAACACACCAGAAGGTATTTCCAGGTTACCTCCAGCGTTTCCTTGTTACGATGAAAGCTGATCAAGGGCGCGCTAAAAAGTGTTGTCGCCTCAACAGCTATCCACAACAAACCCATATGATAACTGACCGAAACCAGCGTCATGGTACAAAGCAGCAGCAATAAACATGCCGCAAACACCTTGTTGGATCTCGGCTCCTGTTCAATATACCCCACCATGAAAACCGACACGCTCACAAAAAGAAAACTGATGATCGACAGCAAGATCAATCCCAGGGAATCAAGAACCAGAAAACCGTTAAATTCCGGCAAAGGGCGGACTATCCAGAATGAGGCACTCACCAGCGCATGCCCCAGTGACACGCCGCACAAGAGCTGAACCCTGAAGATCCGGCTGACCGGCAAAAAAAGCGCGATAGCACTGACAAAAGGGATCAAAATAAGCAATGCAATCATTAAAAGCCTTCCCCTGTTCCCACCCGGCTCACGGACTCCGGCGCACGCTCAAATTCTTCATTGATATGGTTAACAACAATAGCCATGATAAAGACCGCCACAAAAATATCCAGCAGGATACCCATCTCGATCAACGTCGGCATGGCGTCAAATGTCGCCAGAGCAAAAAGAAAGATCCCGTTCTCCATGATCAGATATCCCAAAACCTGTGTCACGGCCCGCGTCCGGGTGACCATGATCATAAACCCTAAAAGGACCGTGGCCAGCGAACACGGAAGCACAAGGTCAACCACCGGTTTCCCGGGCAATTTCATCGATAACGAAAACCAGAAAGCCCCGGCAATAAGGAGTGCCCCGCCAACAATCGAAGCGCCAAACCCAATCAAAGGCTTGATCTCGGAACGCATGGACACATGCCGGATGGCCCAGAATAAAATATACGGTACCAGCACCCCCTTAAGCATCATGGTCCCAAGACCAATCACCATATCCTTGGCCGTAATCGCATGGGCGTGCAAGAAAAAAGGCAAACAACCGACCACCAGCGACTGAACCGCAAAAATCTTGATCATCCCGGTGATGCGGTGCGTCGATAAAACAGCCAACGCCAGAAATACGATCAAAATACAACTTGTATCGATCCAGGTGGTCATCCTAACCCCTCCATAACATCACGATAAATCCAAAGAAAGCCAGCGCAAAAGCGATCAGCAAGAAATTCCTGACACGATTAAGGCGCAAACGCGCCATGGACGATTCAACACACCCCAGCACCACCGCCAGGCCCAGCATTCCTCCAATAAAAATAAGGATGTCATTAAAGATATTGCCTGTGCGCATCGGCATCACAATAGAAACCAGCACAGCACCAAAAACAAACAATTTCACCGATGCCGCATAAAGCATATACGCCAGATCCACCCCGCTGTGGTCAAGGATCATCACTTCATGGATCATGGTTAGTTCCAGATGTGTATCCGGATCATCAACAGGAATGCGGCAGTTTTCCGCCAAAAGCACGATAAAGAAACTGGCCGCGGCCAGCAACAGCGCCGGCCCCAGCAATTTCCAGGATAACGGCGTATCGGCACCGACCATGTGTGCCAAAGAAATGCTGTGTGCTGCCAACGCCAGTGTTATGAAATTCATGAACAACGCGAGTTCCGAGAGGCACGCAAAGAACGCCTCGCGGCTGGCACCCATGCCTTCCATGCTAAATCCCGTATCAAGCGCCCCGGCAATCATCATAAAACGAACCAGCGCCAGCAAATAAACAATCAGGAAAATATCCCCGGAAAACGACACCGGCGCTTTCAAAACAACCAGAGGGATCATAAGGGACAACGACAGCATGGCCGCAAGGTTCACCAAGGGCAGCGCGCGGAAGATCCATGTCGTGCTGCCGCTATAAACGGATGCTTTATGAAAAAGACGCCACAGGTCAAAGAAAGGCTGGAACACGGACGGCCCGACACGTCCGGCAAAGAAAGCTTTGACCTTGGTGATGATGCCCGCAAATAATGGTGCCAGAAGCAGGATGATCAGCCAGTGACACAGCATGGAAAAAACAAAAGCCGGCATAAGCGCCCTACCTTAATTTCCAGATCATTAAGAAAATCAGAAACAAAAAAATATACATCAAATACATCTGCGTATAACGGATGCGGCTGTGATCAATGGCGCGTGAAAGCGCTATCAACCGGCTCATCAAAGGCCGGAACACGGCCTCTTCACTGGCATCATGAACTGACGAGGACAAACGCACCTTACCCGGAAAATCCTCCGTCGTGTGAACTCCATGCCGGCGGGCCATTAAAATCTTTTTCATGCACTCGACAATCGGCCTGGCAAAAGAAGAAGATGTATATTGAAGCCTGGCTGAAACCTGGGAGAACCCGCAACGCCATGTTTCGCGAACCGGCATCGGTGAATCCCCCTGGAGCAGGCGACGGACCAAGGCTAAAAATGCCATTAGCAGGGCAAAAATAAAAATAACGCCGATCGTCATGTCCATCGGAACAAGAACCCGGGTCAAATCAACCGAAGATGCATCAAGATGGGACAGGTATGCCCCGCCGTTGAACGCCCAACGCATCATCATCCATGGCGCCAGCCCGATCCAGATACACAAACCTGCCAGGACAACCATGGGAGTGATCATCCAGGGAGTGGTCATCTCCTGTCCGGACGCTGAAAGAAAATCGCCGCTATTCTTTAAAGGCACCCGAGGCTCCCCCAGAAAGACCGTCCCGTAAACCTTCGTGAAACAAGCCAAAGCCAAAGCCCCCATGAGTGCCAGGGACAAAATCCCCAAAGCACAGGCACTGGCCCCTTGAATGGGCAGCGTAAAAAGCCCCTGGAAAAATCCGAAAAATATAATGAACTCACTGATAAATCCATTAAAAAGCGGCAAGCCGCAAATGGACAAAGCCCCGATCAGAAAAAGAGTGCTTGTCATCGGCATGATCTTCGCCAGCCCGCCCAGATGATCCATCTCGCCGGTATGCACCTTATGAATAACCGATCCGGCACCCAAAAACAAAAGCCCCTTGAAAAGCGAATGGTTCACAACATGCAACAGCCCGCCGCCAAAACCAAGTACGGCCAAAAAAGGCATCTGATGGCTTCGCCCGAGTAATCCGACGCCAAGCCCAAGAGCGATGATGCCGATATTTTCAATGCTGTGATAGGCTAAAAGTTTCTTGAGTTCATGCTGACCGAGCGCATATAAAACACCCATCACACCTGAAACAATCCCCAACAACAAAAGGGCATACCCGCACCAATCCGGAAGATCGCCCACTATCCATATCACGCGGCAAATGCCATAAATACCTGCCTTGATCGCCACTCCGGATAAAAGCGCCGAAATATGCGACGGCGCGGCCGGATGTGCATGCGGCAGCCAAATATGCACGGGCAGGAATCCTGATTTAACGCCGAAACCGGCAATGGCCAAACAAAAGACCGTACCCGCCACAACCGGTGGGAAAACCGTTCGGGAGATCACATCAAAACTCATGGATCCAGCCGTATGGGACATCAAAAAAAACATCAGAAAAAGGAAAAACGTCCCGGTATGTGCCATGATCAAATAAAGAAAGCCTGCCCGACGAACCGATGATTTTTCATCATGGAAAACAATCAGGAAATAGGTCGCCATGGACATGGCTTCCCATGCACCCAGAAAAAGGATCACATTATTGGCTGTAACAATAAGGAACAATGCCAACGCCAGGACCAGGTAGAAAAAAACATGAAACCCCAGACGCCCCTTACTCTGGTAGGCACGCATTGACCCTAAACCATAAATTCCGGCGCATACAACAAGGATGGTAATGGCCATAAGGAACATCAGGCTCAACGGATCAAACTTGAGCGAGAAGGCCCCGAAGGGAACCTGCCATGGCCATTCAAATATTCTTTCCATCAGGATAACCGCACCAGTTTAGATTCCGCAACCTGAAAGGCTGCCAGGATTTCTTCCTTTGAAGCATGGCGTTCCAACGCCGACCTGACCAACTCCGTCTGAAGGCAAAACGCCAAGCGCGACAAAAGCGACAAATGCCCTTTAAACGACGACGAAACAATCAGGAATAAAGTATGGACCCTTTCCCCATCGGGGGCTGAAAAATCAACAGCTTGTTCCAAGAAAAACAACCCCACCACAGGTTCCACCCCGGCCAGGACCACGGGATGTTTCACATGCGGGATAGCAATCCCATTACCGACACCCGTCGTCCCGACCTGCTCGCGCGCCAAAAGCATATCTTTTAAAGGAGCTTTTTGTATATGGGCCGGTAACGGCAAGAGTTCCAGCGCACCCTTAAGGATTTCAGCGCACTGCCCTCCTTTGAGGCTAAAATGAATGCCGCCCCGCAACAAGGACGGGGTCACAATATCCTGTCCAAGGCGGTTCTTTTCACACAAGCGCAACGCGCCCGGCGTCAACGGGATACGGCACTTCAAAGCCCACTCCAGCACTTCAACCGAATTAAAATAGTACTGGTCATTGGCCTTGACCGCCGGCATACCGCGGCCGTTGAGCCATTGATAAAGCGTCTTTTCCTTGATCTCAAACGCCTTCTCAATATCACGAAAAGTCACTTGCATAAGATTAATCTTTCCCGAGGCTCTCCAAAAGTTTCTCGCTTCTTTTCAATTTCTTCCTGAGAAGTTCCGCAATCGGCCTTAATATCTTGAAAATATCATGATCATGCAAATTATAGTATACATTTGTTTTTTCTTGACGGGCCTCCAAAACCCCAAGATCACGCAAAATTGCCAAATGACGCGACAAACTGGATTGTTCCACACCCAATGCCTGCCCCAGCTTGCCAACACTCACCTCGCCATTCTTTAAATACTCAATAATCTGCAAACGAACAGGGTGCGACAATCCTCTTAAAAAATCTGCTTTAATCTTAAATGCCATATCATCGATATTCTTCACAAAAGGCCTTTAGCCCTATCCAGGGCCTCTTGCATGCTCGAAAAAACATTCTCTTCTCCTATTAATTCATAAAGATTCGACTTCACCATTTCATTGAGCGGCTGAACATGAAGTCCTGTAATAATCAGATGAATATGATCACGCTTGCTTTTCTCATAAAAACCTTTAAGCGCATGCATACCCGTTGAATCAATCAATGGCACATCACGAAAACGCAGAATCCGCACTTTTGATCGTCCATTTAACTCGCGGTCAATCTCATCAAAACGGTTGGCTGCTCCAAAAAACAACGGCCCATTGATTTCATAGATCTCAACACCTTCAGGAATAACAAAACTCGACAACGACTGATCTTCACCCATGGCATCCTTTTCAAATTCTTTTGCCACCATCTTAATATTTGTAGCTTCGGACATGCGTTGCATGAAAATAAACGCGGAAAGCACCACGCCAACCTCAATGGCGGCATTCAAATCAACGAATACCGTAAGGAAAAACGTGCTTAAAAGCACCATAGCCCCGCCGCGTGACCAAAACAGGAGTGCGCGAAACGAACGCCATTCGCTCATATGATATGAGACCACCACCAGAATACCGGCCAGGCACGCCAACGGAACAAATTTGATCAATCCCCCAAGAAACAACAGGATCAAAAGAACCGTCACTGCGTGCATGATGCCGGCCACCGGTGTGCGTCCGCCATTCTTGATATTCGTCACCGTGCGCGCAATCGCACCCGTAGCTGGAATACCTCCAAAAAGGGCGGAACCCATATTGGCAATACCCTGGGCGATCAGCTCCGTATTGGAACGATGCCGCGCACCTATCATTCCATCTGCAACAATCGCCGAGAGCAATGATTCGATAGCTCCCAAAAGAGCGATCGTGATGGCCGGCTGAAATAATTCCCGAATTCGCGCCAAACCGGCAACAGGAAAATGCGGCAACGGCAATGAATGCGGCAAGTCCCCAAAACGTGTCCCTATCGTTTCAACCGGCAAGCGAAAGAACGCGGCCAAAGCAGAAACAGCAACAAGGGCAATCAATGCCCCCGGGATACGTTTGACAATTTTGGGTGAAATTGCAATAATCAAAACAGTCAACAATCCCAGCGCCAACGCATCATAATTAACCGACCCAATGTGTCCGATAAAAAGGCGCCATTTTTCAATAAAATCTGCCGGGACCTTGTCAATATTCAAGCCCATGAAATCCTTCACCTCGGACGAAAAAATAATCACGGCAATGCCACTGGTAAACCCGACAATCACGGAATGAGGGATAAATTTGATGATCGTTCCTAATTTGGCAACCCCCATGATCACCAACAGGACGCCTGCCATCAATGTGGCGATGATAAGACCATCAAGCCCGTATTTCTGCACGATCCCGTAAACAATAACAACAAACGCTCCCGTGGGTCCGCCAATCTGAACACGGCTTCCCCCCAGCACCGATATGATAAACCCCGCCACAACAGCCGTTAATAGCCCCTTGTCTGGCGTTACACCGGAGGCAATGGCAAACGCAATCGCCAGAGGAATCGCAACAATACCCACAATAACGCCGGCAATACAGTCACTGAGAAATTTCTCTTTTGAATAGTCTTTAAGACACGTTAAAATCTTCGGGGAAAACATAAAATTCTTTCTATTGGATTAATTTTCAATTAGTAGTTGAGGATTAAATTATTATATGTCAATTTTCTAATATGTAAATATATAAAGCCAAATTTGATTTGCAACGCGAATTGTAACTCATAGTGCGACAAATTTGAGCTTTAAGATCAATTGTTACCCTGCAAGCATTCCTTTGCCATTTCATTCGCCGTCTTGTAACCCAGAATCTTCCTGGGATAATTGTTCATCCAGTCCTGAATCCAT
>JAZDPD010000144.1:0-8297 GCA_043798045.1 Candidatus Omnitrophota bacterium
ATGGATTCAGGACTGGATGAACAATTATCCCAGGAAGATTCTGGGTTACAAGACGGCGAATGAAATGGCAAAGGAATGCTTGCAGGGTAACAATTGATCTTAAAG
The DNA here is from genome assembly GCA_043798045.1 of Candidatus Omnitrophota bacterium. Lineage (GTDB taxonomy): Bacteria > Omnitrophota > Gorgyraeia > Zapsychrales > Fredricksoniimonadaceae > Fredricksoniimonas. Next base: position 106 of record JAZDPD010000144.1, read on the forward strand.
CTCAAATTTGTCGCACTATGAGTTACAATTCGCGTAATAAGATTTCTGCTGTTTCGATGGTTGACATTTAAAAACATTTCTGTATAATTTAGCGACATTTTAAGTTTTACTGCGGATGACTGCAGTTGTTCTTTAAAAATTTATTCCCCTGTAGCTCAGTTGGTAGAGCATGTGGCTGTTCACGAGCCTCGCAGTAAGTGAGGTGAGTGTCCGTGAGGACACAAGTTAGCAGCCTTCGGTAGAAATACCGGAGTGATAAGTGGGCTAAGTCAGGAAATGCCTGGTTTGTGATCAGGTTAATCCTGAGCTAGCATCTGTTTGGTTTAAACAGAGGGCAAGTGCAGAGACTTTACACCCACCGCCTAAAATGCTGTTGCATCATGGCGAAGAGAAAGTCCGACTCTTCAGGTAACTGAAGTCAGATCGTAACCACAGTGTCCGAGGTTCGAGCCCTCGCGGGGGAGCCATTCACTAACATCCAGCGCACCACTTTTACCAGTGGTTGCACTGGGTGCCAATAGCCCTCTTTGGACTTCCTGTTCGAAGAGGGCTATTTTTATTTCTTCGGGTTTCCAGATGATTTTCTCGATGAAGCGGGGGATTAAATCCTTTATTTCCTCAGGAGAGGCAACATCCGCTATTTGCCTGAACTTCTGAAGACTTTCGTGCATTACTTTAGCGTTCATCACCTGCATCTTCACCTTATCGATCTCAAAACTGATGCGCTCAATATCTCTTTCGATTTCAGCCTTCTGTTCTTCATATTCTACAAGTTTCTTGCTCACTGAAGGGATGTCCTTCAATCCTGAGCTTAAGGCTTCGATGAGGTTGTCGATTTTTTCTTTCAAAGGCTTGAGCTTGTTTTCCTGTGACATTTTTTCTTTATTCAGGTTATTCAGCACAGAAGAGGAGTCTTTATTTGATTTCTCAATGATATCCTTGATCAATGTCTTATCATCGCTAAGGTCTTTTAATTTCTTTACGACAAGCCTTTCAAGTTCTTTTGCAGGCACATATTTCATTTTACAATCGGTGTTACCGTATCGACTGTTCCGGGTGCATTGGTAATAGGAATGGATCCCATTTCTGCCAGTGCTATATTTAGGAGTCATATACGAATCGCACCAGCCGCATTTCATTAAACCCTGTAAAAGGAATTCGTGAACTTTCTCTTTTCTGCGTCTTCTTTTTGGAGAGTTTAACGATAGAAGTTTCTGAACAGAATTCCAGAGCTTAGTATCAATTAGTGGTTGGTGCTGGCCTTTGAATTCTTTTTCTTTGTGCGTGATTCTCCCGATATAAAGAGGATTGGTTAGTTTTTGTTTAACATTAGTAACGAAGAATTTCTGACCTCCTCTTGATGAGCCTTTTCTATTCGACAAATATTGTTTGGTTCTATACCCGCGGCTGTTCACGTAATCAGCGACAGCTTTAAGGCTTTTTAATTCGAGATATTTTGTAAAGAGTAATTCAACCAACACTTTTTCTTCTTTATTCACCTCAAGTTTCTTTTTATCAAGGTTATAGCCTAGAACTTGTCCTCCATTCCAAAGTCCTTGTTCAGCTCGCCAGGCCATTTTATCTTTTGTTCTTTTGGATGTTTGTTCTCGTTCAAGCTCGGCAAAGACCAGAGTGATCTTGAGCATTGCTTTGCCCATAGGGGTGGAGGTGTCAAAATTTTCTTCAAGAGAAACAAACTCGGCGTTATTTTTATCAAAAAGATCCATCAGGCGGTAGAAGTCAAGTAGGGAGCGGGTAATACGGTCAATTTTTGTAACGATAACGGTATTTACTCTGCCGATTTTTATATCGTTTAGAAGTCTGTGAAGTTCTGGTCGGTCTGTATTCTTGCCTGATTTACCTTCTTCACGGTAAGTGTCAACCACCTTCCAGTCAGTTTCACCGCCTTTTCTGAAGTCTATATAGCCTTTAAGCCTGCTTTCCTGCGTGTCCAAAGATCCGTCCCGGACAAGCGACTGTCTTTCTGTAGAAACCCGTAAATATAATGCACAAAGTTTGGTAGACATTGTGGCTCCTTTTGGTGCGTATTAGTTAGTGAATAGGACATTGATATATTATATCGTATTCGGGTATTCATCAATGATTATGTGTAGTTTTGGTAAAATTCCCAGCACGTTACTAACGAATGATATTTGAGGAAGAATTTTATTGTCTGAAGATGCGTATAAAAATAAATGAAACGAGCGTAATTACGAACGTCTATTGACTGATGGTTAGTTAAAAGGATGACTGTTGAGCGGTTTTTGAAGGAGTTTTTGAAGAAAAAGTGACATATTCTGTTTGTTTTTTTAATTTAGAAATCTGCAAATAGAAATATTTCTATTTACAAAATAGGGCTTCCTTTGCTATCATCCATTCCTATGGATAGCAAACTCGCGCCCTATTTAACGATCCTCAAGTCTTCCGGTTTTAAACTTACTCCAAAACGCAAGTCGGTTATCGGCCTTTTTCTGAAGGAAAGACGCACGCTGGCTCCGCAGGAAGTTCACGATAGGCTCAAGCGCGTTATAAGTCCGTTGGGGCTTCCCACGATCTACCGCATTCTAGAGGAGCTTTCATCCATCGGAGTATTGGTTTCCGTTGTGTCCGATGAAAGATTACTTTCTTACGCCTTATGTACTAAACCGCAGGATCATCACCATCATTTTATTTGCAGAAGCTGTAAAAGGATTGAGGAAGTGGATTATTGTGGAATCGAGGGTGCCGAACGGGCCATTCAAAAGAAATTGGGCTGTAGGATAGACTCCCACCCTTTTCAGGTGGAGGGGGTTTGTAAGACGTGTCTTTCAAAATAACGGAGGTTGGTATGAACAGGAATCGATTGTTATTAGGTGTCGCAGCCGTTCTCTTTCTACTTTTTGGTCTGGTGGCTGGGGTAAGGGCTGAAGATCAGAAGCCGGGGGAGATAAGGATCGTTGCTTCGTTTTATCCTATGTACATCATGGCAAAGAACGTGGTTAAAGATGTGCCTGGTGTTACGGTGGCGAATTTGACGCCGCCGATGACGGGGTGTCTGCATGATTATACGGTTACAACTGAGGATATGAAGAAGCTGGTCGGCGCTAATATCTTTGTGGCCAATGGCGCGGGGATGGAATCGTTTCTTGATAGGATTGTTTCGCAATATCCTCAGGTCAAGATTGTACAGTTGTCCGAAAGTATCCCACTTATTAAAGGGGAGGGCGAAGAAGGGGATAACCCGCATGTGTGGGTGAGTATTTCCAATGCGATTACAGAGGTGAAGAATCTCGACGTGAATATGGAAAGAATCGATCCTGCTCATGTTGAACTTTATCGTAAGAACACGGCTGAGTACGCAGGAAAGCTGGAAACATTGCGTCAGAAGATGCAGACGGATTTGGCGCAGTATAAAGGCAAAAAGATCATTACTTTTCATGAGGCGTTCCCCTATTTTGCGCAGGAATTCGGCCTTGAGATCGCGGCAGTGGTCGAGCGAGAGCCTGGCAGTGAGCCCAGCGCCAAGGATCTGGCGGATACGGTCGATATCGTTAAGAAGAAGGCGGGTATCAAGGCATTGTTTAGCGAGCCTCAATATCCCGCTCTTGCGGCTCAGACTATTGCCAAGGAGACCGGCGCAACAGTTTATATGCTCGACCCGGCAGTCAGTGGCCCGGATGATCCTGATGCATATCTGAAGATCATGGAAAAGAATCTTGAGGTCTTAAAAGATGCCTTCTCGAAATGATCAGGATAGCCCTAGCCCTTTTGATGGGGGAGCTTGCAGGCATTGTTGTATTAAGATTAAAGACCTGACGGTCCGTCTTGGTGGACACACTATTTTGCAGGGAATCAATCTCCATCTTCATTGCGGTGATGTGTTAGCCGTTGTTGGGCCCAATGGTGCTGGAAAAACGACGCTCTTTCGGGCCATTCTGGGCGAGGTGCCTTATCAAGGGGATATGGTGTCCCTTATTGGTGGTGTTGAGCGCAGAAGGCCGCGTATAGGGTATGTTCCCCAGAAACTGCAGTTAGACCTGGATTCTCCCATTAGCGTTGCAGATTTAGTTGTTGCGGCGACAAGCAGGCGGCCTGTTTGGATGGGGATCACCCGTAAGGCGCTTGAGAATGTTAAAAAGGTTTTGGGCGTGTTTGCAGCTGATGGTTTAATTGCAAGACGGATCGGAGAGTTGTCTGGAGGAGAACTGCAGAGAGTCTTGCTGGCCATCGCCATGACAGCGAAACCGGAATTGCTTTTATTGGATGAGCCAAGTTCAGGGGTTGATGTTCAGGGTCTCGCTATTTTTTATCAGCTTGTGCGTGATCTCAGGAAACAGCATGATATTTCCGTGATATTAGTTACGCATGACCTCGCTGGCATATCCGCGTATGTTGATCGCATTGTCCTTTTGAATCGCTCAATTATTGCTGAGGGGAGTCCAAAAGAGGTTCTGTCGGATGAGAAATTGATCCGTGCGTTTGGCCCGAGTTTGTGGAATGTATCTTCCTTGCCATTGTTATCTTCCGGAAAAATATCATGATCGATACTTGGTATAAATTGGTTGATGTATTGTTGCCGTTTGAGTGGGGGCAGTATCTTTTTATGAAGAATGCCCTTCTGGCAGTTCTTGTTATTACACCTGTTTACGCCTTGATGGGGACGATGGTTGTCAGTAATCGGATGGCATTCTTTACTGATGTGCTTGGGCATTCTGCGCTCGCCGGGATCGCTATCGGGGTTTTGTGCGGCATTCATGATCCGACATGGCCGATGATCATTATGGCGGTCTGTCTGGCTATTTTGATCAATATATTCAAGGGATGGACACGGGCTTCGACTGATACTGTGTTGGGGGTCTTCCTCGCGTTTATGGTGGCGCTGGGGATCACGATATTAAGCCGTCAGGGCGGGTTCGTAAAATACACGAAGTATTTGATAGGGGATATTCTTGCGGTCAGTCCATCAGAGATCTTTTGGTTGGTGGTTATATTTCTTGCCGTTTTGATCTATTGGTGTGTGGTCAGCAATGCTCTGATCATGACCAGTGTTAATAGCTCTTTGGCGCGTAGCCGCCGGATAAAAGTATTTTTGATAGAAACCAGTTTTACAATACTGTTGGCTGTCGTTGTCATGCTGTCGATTCGTCTGGTGGGAATTCTGATTATTAATTCTTTGCTGGTTTTGCCTGCTGCTGCAAGCCGTAACTTTGCGCGGAATACGCGAGCGTATACGTTATGGGCTGTTATTTTTAGCGTGGTTTCGGGTGTTGTTGGATTGGTGACCTCATATTATTGGGGAACGGCATCGGGTGCAACCATCGTTCTCTTTTCTGTTGGCTTCTATGTGATTTCAGTCGTCGCAGGGCGTGCGTTACCCAGGTTAATTAAGGTGTTTGGTTGAAATGAAGATAAGCTTTCTCAATAAAGCATTGTTGCAACTTGGCGCGGTTACATCAGAACTTTTGTTTGCAAATTTGTTGACGCGAAAAAGCATTGTGTTACGATAATAAAATTCGTAACACAACAGGAGCAAAATTATGGCGGGTTTGGTTCGATTTGGTATTTCATTGGAGAGCGACCTTTCAAAGCAATTTGATGCTCTTATTAAGCGCAAGGGTTATTCCAATCGCTCAGAGGCTGTGCGTGATTTGATCAGGCAAGATTTGGTAGGCCAGCAATGGCAGGACGGCGATGAGATTGCAGGCGCGATTACTTTTATTTATGACCACCACAAAAGACAGCTGCTCAATAAGATCACAGACATTCAGCACGATTTTCAAAAGGTCATCATTTCTTCCCAGCATATTCATTTGGATCACGACAATTGCTTGGAGATTGTCGCTGTTAAGGGCCGACCGGCGGAAGTTTTAAAGCTGGCCAATTTATTAAAGACACTCAAAGGTGTCAAACATGGCACATTGGGAATAACGTCAACCGGCAAAGGGCTTTGACCGGCAGTAATCTTTTAAAAGGAGGAAAGACAATGCATATTCCGGCAACAATGTTAGGTGGCGCGGTGTGTCCCGTTACCGTCGCAGTGGGCGTGGCGGGCGGAGCTGCTGCTTTGTATTTGGCGAGTAAACAGGAAGAAAAGCCGACCGTTGGCAAATTTGCCACAGTGACGTCCATGATCTTTGCCATGCAGATGCTTAATTTTCCTGTTCAGAATGGGACGTCGGGCCATCTTTTGGGCGGCATGCTTGCCGTATCGCTTTTAGGCGTGCCGTACGCGGTTTTGTCTATTGCGCTTGTTCTTGCCGTGCAGGCTGTCTTTTTTGGGGACGGCGGAGTCAACGCGCTAGGAGCCAATGTCATTAATATGGCTTTCATCGGCGCTGCCGGGGCCGGGTATTTATTAGAGATGCTCAAGAAAAAAGGGGTTCCTCAAGCAGTGTCGCTGGCTGTTGCTTGTTGGACATCGGTTGTTTTAGCATCTTTGGCGTGCGCTGTTGAAGTGGCGCTTTCCGGTGCCGTTGAATTGTCCAAGGTTGTTCCGGCTATGCTTTCGGTTCATGCGTTGATCGGAATCGGAGAGGCAATCTTGACGGTTGTCGTCGTTTCATTGGTGAGTAAAGTCGCCGCAGCGTGGAAGGCAAAGGAAAATGCCGTGACACTGGTTTCATTTGTATTGGCTATTGTGGCGGCCATGCTGAGTCCTTTTGCCAGCAGCTTTCCAGACGGGCTTGAGTGGGTTGCAGGCAAACTCTCCTTCGCGGAGTTTAAGGGATTTGAGATCTCTGCGCTTTTCCCGGATTATCAGGTAACATTTATCAACAATGCGGCATTTTCAACGATTTTGGCGGGGTTAATCGGTGTCGGGATTATCTCAGCGGTTGCTTTTACAACCGGACGAGTTATCAGGGGTTCATTTGCAGCAGTGAGGAGCTGATGCGTGGAATCAAAAAAGGTTCTCTCAGGTAACGAACGGAAACTGTCCGACGAGATCATTGAAATGGTTCGTCAAATTCGTTATGGAGAAGTTGTCATCAGCATTCACGATTCAGATGTTGTTCAGATCGAAAAGCGTGAGAAGAGGCGGTTCAGTCTTAAAAAAGAGGAATGATCGGGCATAAATAACCACTGCACACGCAGAGTTTATTAAAAGCAAAAGACCGACCGGACAACCGGAGGCTTTCTTCACGGGAGGAACATATGAAGAAGCGGTTGTTGGGTTGGTTTTTTGTTTTTGGGCTGGCGATAGGGTTTTCATCGCTGGCGTTCGCAGACAGTACGAGCGATGAGATTGCCGAGTTGCGGGCAAGGTTGCAGAAGCTGGAGGACCGTCTGGATCATGAGCAGGCGGCAGGAATCAACCGCAGTGAAGAGAAGAAGTCTTTAGGTGATATTGCCTCTGCGCTTAAAGGCATTACGGTTGGCGGCGGCGCGACCATGATCGTTCAAGGCGTCAAGGACGCTAACGGCGATGATCAATTAAGCAAGAATGAAGACGTGACCGATGCGTCCTATTCGGTAGACCTTGAGTTTGGAAAAGAGTTTGAGCAAGGGCAGGCGTTCATTCATCTGGAAACAGGGGATGGCGCGGGTGTGGACCGGAAACTCAAGTTGTTTTCAGCGGTTAACCGCGACGCTGACGATTCTGACAATGCCGTGTCTGTGACCGAGGCATGGTACGAGCATCAGCCAGGAAAGGGGCCGTTTAAGGTGGCTTTCGGTAAACTTGATCCAACTTCTGTTATTGATAACAACGCTTACGCTAACGACGAAGGTGCGCAGTTCTTGGGAAGCATGTTTCGCAATTCAGCGGTCGTCGAGTTTCCTGATAATGGGTTTGGTGCAAGGTCTTCATATGATATCGGCGAAATAGCTGATGTCGCTTTGGTCGCGGTGGACGGCGATTCGAACGGTAACGATGTGGCTGACGGGATGTTTGTCGGCGGACAGTTGAATATTAAGCCTAAACTCTTGGGGCGCGATGGAAATTATCGTCTCTTGGCGTGGTCGAACGGTCAGAACCATACGCGCTGGAGTGATACGGAGAAGGACAAGGAAAATAGCTACGGTTACGGTTTGAGTTTTGATCAGGAATTGACCGATGTTCTTGGAGCTTTTGTCCGTTATGGCTGGCAGAATCCTAAGGTTGTTTCAAACACGGCGGATGATTTTGATATCACGACAGCCGCCGGACTGGAGCGGGCCTACAGTCTTGGGCTTCAGGTGAAAGGTTCGTTATGGGGGCGTGCTGAAGACGTGAC
>JAZDPD010000145.1:0-13752 GCA_043798045.1 Candidatus Omnitrophota bacterium
AAATGGATTCAGGACTGGATGAACAATTATCCCAGGAAGATTCTGGGTTACAAGACGGCGAATGAAATGGCAAAGGAATGCTTGCAGGGTAACAATTGATCTTAAAGCTCAAATTTGTCGCACTATGAGTTACAATTCGCGCCTCTCCCTTGATGGAGAAAAAAAGATTGCATTTATGGTTCATATTAGTCATGAAAGCTCATACATCTGTGGCGGAGAATGATGCCGATTCACATGAGGGGCACATATGCGGCGGCGTTAAAGGCGAAAAATTAAACCTGTTGATTGATCAGGTAACTAATAACTGTAGCCCACACCTTTTTATATATCTAAAATATCCATCCTATCAAACCGCCAATAAGTTTAAACGGCAACGCGATCACCCATCCAATCGCGTGGACGGTAGAACTTAATATCCCTGGATGCCCGGACTTTGTTTCCGTTGTTGCGGTGGTCGTTTCACTTTTCTCCACAACCGCTCTATTTTGTTCATCTCCTGACCCCACCTCGGTGCTGTTAGGATATGCTATTCTAGTCTCCGTGATTGTTGTTTTATGAGCACTCGCGCAACCGGCTCCAACAAGAACAACGCCTACAGCCAATCCCAAATATACACTTTTCATGACCCAGCACTTTAATACCTGTATCCGAATTCTCATCTACACCCCCTGAATTATTAAAATCAGCCTCCGGCCAGAACAAACATCGCGGCCTGATATTGCAAATCTACTTGCCATGACTGCCATCACACAATGGGGCTTTTTTCGTCTGCTTACTTCCGCAAAAGTTAACCGTCTTGGTTTCTGTTGCCTTATATCCTACCGGATTATATTCCGTACCGGCGCATGCCTGGTCGCAAAAAGGTTGGCCTTGACTTGAACCGCAAGCGCACCAGGAATAACCCTTTCCAGCCTCCACAGGCACAGCATACGGGGTATTCACTGCTTTTACAGGCTTATCCATGATATTGCCTCCTCATTAAAATATATCATTCACGGGAATCTTTCACCGCCGTGCTCGATTTATATCTGGTTTTTTAAGTTATTTTGCGACCCCTAATGACCTGCAAGAGAATAACAATAACAGCAATAACAAGTAGGGCATGGATAAACCCACCCATTGTGTACGAAGAAACCAGCCCTAACAGCCAAAGAATAACCAATATAACAGCAATTGTGTATAGCATATCTAACTCCCTTTTTATTAATTATCGTACTATACTCTTCACGGCATCCCCAACATCGTGGCTCGCCGCTCGAATATCATCTCCTACTGAACTTCTAAAAAGCGGCCGATTGCCCGCAATGGCCCAGACCAGGAAAATAACCAGCAAAAGTGACAAAACGCCCGTTGGCGCATACCCCCAAGGCTTGCTGTAAGACCACGTCGGCCAGGCTCCTACAACCAGAACAAGCGCGACGAATAATATAATTGTTTCCGTAGACATATAATTATTCCATTCTTTGTTAATTGTTATTTCTTAACGCTTGCTCGGCTTCCAGCCAATTATCCAAAGCATATCCTCCTTTTTCACGGTAGATCTCAAAAGCCCGAAGCCGTATCAAACCATCCCCCCTGCCTTCGTTTGAATATTTTCCATATCACTTGCTTTATGATGATGGTGTTGACGATGATGATGTTGTTGTTTTGTGGCTATTGTTATCTCCTTAACGTTTATCTGTTGATGGCAAACTCTTCAGCTCATATTCCTGAGCTCGATATGAATTATTCTAGGGAAGACTTAAAAATGAATCAATTGTACTGCGGTATAATAGGGTAATTAGAATCCGGGTTTATCCGTCGAGTGACAAAAAAACGAGGGCGGCATCGTTAACTAGGACGCCGCCCCAATAGAACAGAAACATATGGCGCACAAGCCTTAGAACAGGCCTATAGCACCCCATCAGGCTCGAATCTAGGGACGGTGCCCGTAATGAACATGCTGCTCACACTGAAGCGACAGCGTCAATCAAATCCTTCTCCGTATTAACAACAACAAATTTATCAACACCGAGTTTATGCTGAATCGTGTCAGTGATGATCTCCCGATCACCCATCCCCGAAGCAAATAAAATAAATTTAACATGCTCCGTTTTGGCCATACGCTTTAACTTGCCAATAACAGTATCCCCCGAAAGGTCTTTCAGATTCATTTTAACGCATGCCACCTCCGGAACATTCCGTGAGATCCGCTCAATAGCCTCGGTTCCTGTCCTGGCAAGATTTACCCTGAACCCTTTCATCAAAAAAGCAGCCCCCACCTTGGCTGAGAAAATATCATCATCTTCAACAATAAATACGTCCTTGTATCCGCTGTTTTGGCGCGCCTGTTCCACACCCTTTAGGCATTTCTTCTCTACAATCACGCCAACCTCTTTAACAAGATCAGGAATTTCAAACGGTTTGGCCATAAAACCATCAACATTAAAATCCCTGAAGAACTGTTCCATATTGGCCCGGGCTGTGAGGACAAAAACCGGATACTTCGGAACATCCCGATCACAAATCCTTTGATAAAACTCGATCCCCCCCATATTCGGCATATTAAGATCCAGCACAATGAGATCAGGCGTATAAGTTTCCAGCTTTTTCAAACCCTGCACGCCATCCTCGGCCAACTCAACTTCATAACCTTTCATCCGGAAAACGTATTTCAAGTTCTCACGCAAGTCCTCTTCATCGTCAATGATCAATATTTTAGCCAACACCTTATCCATAACGCCTCCTGTAGATTTATTAAAGAAAACTATCAACTTTCAAAAGCAGATCAGCCGTATTGATCGGCTTGGCCAGGATATCGTCAGCCCCGGCGGCCAAGGCTTTTTGTTCCATATCATCCGAAAAGCTTGAAATCATGATGACTTTCGTATGCATCGACTTAGGGTCATTCTTGATCCTCGAACAAACCTCAAGACCGCTTAGTTTCGGAAGACCTATATCCAAAATAACCAGATGCGGTTCCATCTCCAGGAATTTCAGCCCAGCCTCGAATCCATCCGCAGCCAGATCGATCTCATACTTATCTGTCCCGGCCAGCGTGCGCTTGATGAATTCCAGAGTCCCCCTGTCATCGTCAACGACCAAAATGCGCCTTTTTTGCTTCATCGGGATCGTAAAAATGAACTCACTGCCACTGCCGTACTCCGAGGTCACCCAAATTTGCCCACCATGGTGCTCCACGATCTCTTTGCAAATGGCCAAACCCAGACCCGTTCCACTGACTTGATGGCTGATCCCTCCAACCTGCTGGAACTTCTGGAATAATTTTGGGATATCCTCCTGTTTAATGCCAGCCCCCGTATCACGAACCCCGAATCTCAACATTTTCTTGTCAACGCATGATACCGATATAATAACCTTGCCTTCATGAGTAAATTTTATAGCATTATTAATAAGATTATTAAGCACCTGGATCAGGCGGTCTTTATCCGCCAAAAGCAACGTTAGCCCATCGGCAAACTGTGTCTCCAGCACGACCGCCTTATGTTTGACGACCGCGCGCTGCATCTCGACCACTTCAGCCACCAGGATTTCAGGATGAAGGGGTACCAGATTCATCACCATTTTTCCGGATTCCAGTTTGGAAAGATCAAGAACATCATTGATAAGCCTGGCCAGACGGTCAATGTTAGACTTAACGCGTCCAAGAAAAATCTTCTGGTCACTGGTAAGTTTCCCGGGAACTTCGGTGTCCAGAATGTCAATGGAAGATTTGATCGACGCTAAAGGTGTGCGCAACTCATGGGATACAGTCGATACAAAGTTCGATTTAACCTGCATGGCCCGCTCGAGACGTTCCTCATTTTCAATGTTTTGCGTAATGTCGGTTCTGGCGCTGATATATTCTTTGATCCGCCCGCGCTCATCCATGAACGGCACAATCGTTGACTGGACCCAATAAAAACTCCCATCCTTGGATCGGTTACGGATCTTACCCTGCCACACCTTGCCACTGGAAATCATACGCCAAAAATTGGCGAAAAAAGCTTTGGGATGATATCCCGAATTGATAATACGATGATCTTGTCCGATCATCTCATCACGCGAATATTGCGAAATCTGGCAAAACTTATCATTCACATAAGTGATACGCCCCTGGGCATCTGCTTTGGAAACAATCGCATGTTCGTCAAGAGCCTTTTTCTGGTCTTCAAGGACTTTCTCCGCCTCCCTCCTCGCCGTGATATCACTGATAAGGCCATCGTAAGAAAGCAACCGCCCCTGAGCATCATGATGAAGAACAATCGTATTCTTCACCCAGCAAATATGCCCGTCCTTATGGGTAATGCGGTGTTCAATCGGCGCAACATTCATCTGGCCAGAGAAAATTTCCTCGATCTGCCTTGAAACAAGAGACCGGTCTTCTTCCACCACAATCTTGATCCAAAGCAATGTTTCGGCGCGGAATTCATCCGCCGAATATCCTGTCATGGCCAAACAAGCCGCATTATAGTTTGTCCGCACCGGCTTGCCGTCCTCAATATAAACTGTATAAATGTAATCTGTAATCGCTGCGGCAATCTGACGGTGGCGCTCCTCGCTTTCACGCAGCGCCCGTTCCGCTTTCTGGCGATCGGTGACATCATGGGAAAATCCCGTTGTACCTATAACCCTTCCCTGATCATCCAGTATCGGCGATTTATATGTCTCAAAATAAGTAACAACCCCATTTTTCATAATAGGCTCTTCCACAACCGTTTTCAAGCGGTTGCGGATAATCTTGACATCATCGGCGCAATATCTTTCCGCCAGGTCTTTGGGCCATATTTCAAAATCGGTTTTCCCTACAACATCATTCACGCTCCTGCCGCAGGCCTGAGCAAAAATCTTGTTAACAGCGAGAAACCGCCCGTCAAAGTCCTTGAGCCATACTAAATACGGGAAATTGTCAAGGATCGACGAAAGATAAGCCCCTCTTTTGCGAAGCGCCTCTTCAGTATTCTTGGCCGCAGTAATATCCCTGTCCACACCACGATAACCAACCAGAGCCCCTTTCCCGTCAAGGACCGGCATCGCGTTGGTGGATAGCAAAACCTTATGACCATCCCGGTGAATCACCATATTCAATAAATCCCGGAACACCTCTTTCTTCTTTACAACCGCAAATATTTCCTCTACCCGTTTTTCCTTGTTATCCAGCGGGAAAGAATCATAAAAATATTTCTTCCCCACCAATTCACCAGGAGAATACCCCAGCATTTTTTCCGCCATCGGACTGGCATAGGTATACAACCCATTACCATCCATCTCCCAAATAAACTCACCAGTCCCTTCCGCGATCTGGCGAAAACGATCTTCACTCACGCTCAAGGCATGCTCCGCCTTACGGCGCTCGGTAATATCCATGAACGTGACCACAGCGCCGATGACCTTACCGTCTCGCCACTGCGGGTACGACCAATACTCTGCCGCAAAATTCTTCCCATCCGCCCTCCATAACACCTCATCATCCACATGCGTCTGGTGCCCCTGTTGAAACGCTTGAAATATCTTGCACTGCTCTTCAGGAAAGGGCGATCCATCCACACGGGTATGATGGATCATCGTATGCATATTCTTGCCCAGAAGATCATGCACACTTTCATAACCCAGCATCCTAAGGCACGCCGGATTACAAAACGAACAATTACCCTGAAAGTCAATGCCATAAATAGCCTCGGCCATGGAATCAAGGATGAGGTGAAAATCCTCCTCACGTTTGTGCAGCAATTCTTTTTCTCTGTCCAATTCATTCGTCCGCACGGCTACAAGATTTTCAGCCCGATAACGGGCTGTGGCCAAAAAGTGCAAGAACGCCGCCAAAAGCCCGGTCAGAAAAAATCCTATGGGCAAAACCCAATAATAGGCTTTGGATAAATTGGTTTTGATAAATGCTGTTCCCGGCACAATGGTAGCGCGCCATTGCCGGTCAGGGACCTCAAAAAACATTTCAAACTTTTGTACCGGATGTACCCAGTCCACCGCGTCATCCTTAAGGACGTGCCGGTACAAAATACGGGTATCGGCCGGAGCCGCCAAATCTTCGATCAGGCAGGCCAATCCTTCCGAAGAGGTCTTTGAATAAATACCCTCAAGAAATTCATTCGCATTATAAACAGCAAGAACAAAACCTTTCAAACTCTTGCGGCGCTGCAACATGTTTTGCTTGGGGAGATCCTTGATGTATACCGGCAAGAAAAGTAAAATCCCGAATTCTTTCTTGCCTTCCTGAACCAAGACCAAAGGAGGTGTGGCCACAGGCTTCCCGGTATCCCTGCTTTTTTCCATCGCACGGAAACGGATCTGTTCAGAGGCTAAATTAAATCCAAGTGCCGCCTCATTGCCTTTCATGGGCTCAAGATAATAAACCGGAAAATATTCACTGCGGCCCAAGGAATGAATCTTATTTCCTTGGGCATTCCTCTCGTAAATCTGAAAACCTTCCAAACCATCTTGTCTGGCACTGCTTTCAAAGAATATATATTTCTCACTCGAAACACGTGGTATCCATTCCACAGCTCGAACAGGAACATCGTTTAAAATCGGATTCACATACTGACTGAATTCATCCCGATCAACGAACTCTTGTACGTCCATAAAGCGCCGCAACCCATCCAGGCGGTCAAGCTGACGATCCAGCTCTTGAGCGACACTTTGAGCCCGGATGATAGCACGCTGTTCAAACGTCGTCTTAAAAGCATCCCAGGCACTCTGTCTTATACCCCAAAAAAGAGTAATGGTTATCGCTGTCCCCAAAAGCACCACGACACCCGTCACCACCCGGTATTTTAACCAATTGCCTTGATTTAACAACGATGCCCGCACCAATGAATTTCCCCTGCTATTACGGATATTTTTCCAATGCTGCCGATCGATCAACGACCTCCTCGATGAAATCTTTGCTACCCACATCTACACCTAATATTTGAGCCCTTTGACGATTGATCATAACAGCACCCCGTGTTGGCGCCATCACAGCGATATCAACAGGGTTTTTCTTCTGATGAAGGATCATATCCGCCATCCGGCCGGCTTCATACGCCTGTTTAAACCCCGAATCGTCAACAGAAAGGAGCATCCCTTCTTCGACAAACTGTTTTTCCGGAGACACCTCAAGTTTCCTGATATTGGCCAAATACCACGCGCCGGCCTTCAACGAATCAACAGACAAGCCCGCATCATCCCTAAGTGTCCCATGATTCAGGACAAAAAAAGCATCCACCTTGCCTTGAAGCTCAATGGCCTTGTCTTGCCACTCGGAAAATGAATTTGTCGCGATCTGATCCACAAGCCGCAACGGTAATTGTCCTTCCTCGGAGAGCTTAACGATCACTCTGGTTTTGGCCCGTCCGGTTTCCGAATTATCTGAAAGTATGGCAAATGTCTTTATCCCGGGAACGAGCTTCTTCAAAATTTCCAATGATTCCTTAAAATACCCTGATTGGTAAACCCCGGTAATATTATGCCCGGGATGTTCCATGCTGTTGATATAACCATACGCCAAAGGATTAAAATCCACACCCCAGAAAACAACTGGAACACTGGCACCCATCAGCCGGGCACCAATAAAGTTCGCAGCATTATCATCCCCCAAAAAAACAAGATCCGGTTTAAACGCCTTGATTTCATCGACAACCTCATCCGTTGTCGAGGCAATTTCATTTTTTTTATTTTTGTGCTTCGTATCCATCCAGAACTTCTTGATAACAATATTCTCCGTTACCAGAGAATCATTTTTCGTAAACTCATCAATTTGCTGATCATTATCAATAAATTTGAAATCTTTGAGGGCTGCGCAAAGACCCTTATGGGTATCCTGCGACCAAAAGTATTCACGGTGATAGCTGCTAACCACCATGATGCGGAATGAATGCGTTTGACCATAAATTGATGAGGAGAAGATCGACAAAAAACATAACAGAAAAGCGGTGAGAACAAACGTCTTCTTCATATATCTCCTTTTCAACAAGCTCTGCGAAAATAATTAAATAATCTTATCATAAATAAACCCGCCCTCGGAATATTCTAAAAGAAATATTCCCCTGAAATTACGTTTTTTATAAGAACGCCTCAGGGGCATGGCCGCCATGTTGTATGGATGTTGTTTAGAGTATCGTCTAGGAAAAAGAAAAACCCTTATCACTCGATTGAGCAACAAGGGTTTTCCATATAAGGGTCACTGGAAGAACAAAATTCGAACCAATTTATTGAACAACAATCTCCTGTTTAAGCTAATCCAACATAGAAAGTGGAAGCCCTGCGATTATTCATGCCGATCCTGCCCAACCGTGGGCGTGTGTCCTTTCTTTCGTTCAATGATACTATATTTATCCAATAAAGCTTTGCACAACAAGTAAAGAAACAACAGAGATCAGCACCCATAAAATAACCCCTTGCACGACTGGTTTTACTCCAACGGTCTTCAATGTTTCCCGCGACAAACCCGCCCCGATCAAAAACAAGGTAACAGTTAACCCCATCTTGGAAACACTCACAACTCCTGCATATGCTGTCTTAAAATGCGGTAGGAACGTCACGGCCAAAGATGCTCCGATGAAACCTAAAATAAAATATGGGAATCGTATCTTTGCCGCCTTGTTCTTTAAGGCAATCCCGTTGCCATAGCGACCGGGATGATCCATAAGGCCCTGGTCAATTTTACTGTTGTCGCGATCTTAAGCGCTTCATCTCCATATCGAGCCGCCGCACCAACAACTGAACTCGTGTCATGGATCGCAATCGCGGACCACATCCCAAACTGCGTCATCGTCAGCCCTAAATAATGGCCCAAAGGCGGAAACAAAAAAAGCGCAACGGAATTAAGAATAAACACTGTACCGAGTGCGATCGCTACTTCATTCTCATCGGCATCAATAATCGGTGCCATGGCAGCAATAGCGCTCCCGCCACAGATCTTGGCTCGCAAACCATCCACACTGACTATACACCTTTTTATATTTTATGCGTCTTTTTCCCTTAGGGTGCCTTTACTTCACGCGATTCCATCCTCTCCCTTGATGGAAGAAAAGAAGGGGAATCTAATAACATCCAGGCAAGAAAACTCATGTATCTGTGGCTGAGAATGACGCCGATTCACATGGGAGTCACATATGCAGAGGCGCTAGCGGCGAAAAACAACGAAATGTCCCAATAATAATCAAACGCGCCTGGAATTCACCCGGATTGACCGGGTCGGCGTTGTCGGGCATTTATTCTGGCAAATGCCGCAGCCAATGCAAAGTTCTTTGACCACATACGGCCTTAACATAGTTTTGCCCTCAAAAGCCACTTCCTTCATCTTGATCGCCTTGTCGGCTATCGGGCAATGTTCTTCGCAGACAATGCAGGCCTTATTCCCTTTCCAGGAAATACAAAGGGTGTGGTCGATCTCGGCCAAACCTACCTTCCATTTCTTTTTGTCCTCAAGCGATAACGTCGTAATAGCGCCCGTCGGACACACCTCCCCGCACAATTTGCAGTTATATTCACAGTACCCGATCTCCGGCACCATCTGCGGCGTCCACACACCTTCAACCCCGGACTCGAACATAGCCGGCTGAAGAACATTGGTGATGCAAACCTTCATGCAATTCCCGCAACGTACACAGGTATTCACAAACTTGTTTTCCGCTAACGCACCCGGAGGACGAATCACCGGATGCGTTAAAGCACCCTCTGACCCCGCCGCCAGAGCCGGCTTATCCTTTAAACCACAGAATGTTAGAACAGACCCCAACAACATCAAAAACTGCCCGCGGGTAATCCCCTTATCATCAACCTTGGGTGAAGAGGAAGCCTTCACTCTCCAGGAAAACTTTGTCGATTGTTCCGGGCAATTATAGACACAGTCCATGCAAAGAATGCATTCTTCCTTACGGTAAAGCGTGCCCTTCTCGATAGCCCCCATACGGCATTGCCGAACACACTTCCCGCACGAGCTACACCGGCTGACCTGCCGTTCCAAAAGCGATGGGAGAGCCCCCAGCGCATAACAGGCCCCCAACGGGCAAAGCATCCGGCACCATAAACGCAGGATGAGCCAAGACCCAATCATGATCACAAGAAAGAACATCAGCGTATCAAGAGAGTTAGAAAAGAAATGCACATTGATCCCCAGCAATCCCTCTTTAAGCGCGCGGTAAAAATCATAAACGCCGCCGTAAAGTTCGAAATGCTGGATGAAGAACTGAAAGGCTTTATCCACGCTCAAGGTCAAAGCCGGGATCACATTAAACGAAATAACCCGGGCCAGGATAACAATAGGATCAAGGACCCATGCCGCCTGAAATCCGGCCAGGGCTAAAAGAAAAACGAGCATCAAAATGATAAATTTCGGCAGGCGCAGTCTCTTCTTTTGCCGGTCCAGAAGATCTTTTCCGCGCCTGGGCCTTAACATTCCGGCTAAATCAACCATCGCTCCCATCGGACAGACCCAGCCGCAAAAAAACCGCCCGAAGATCAGCGTCAACAGGATCATCGCCAGCGAAAAGATCAAACCCGGCAAGAACAAACGCTCGCTGAGTGAGGTAAAAAACATCACCAACGGGTCAATTGTAAATAAAGCCTGTGAAGAAATGGCGCTTTTTAACGGATACGTCGTCGACCAGAGAATATAAATGAATAAACCAAGAAAAACCAGTTGAGATAAATAACGAACAATGACAAGTTTCTTCATAAATCCTGCCTAAAGCTCACTGGATTTGATCCGGGCCTGGGCAAGATCTGACCGGCCAAACTTCCGGCGGGCCGCATCCTGCAGATAACTGACGGACATCGGATCTTTTTTCACCATCTGACAGGCAAATGTATCCGCAAGCACGGGATCAATGGACGCAAACACCTTGTTTAAAGTCTCAACATCCGCCAGATTCCCGCCGCTAGGGCCGTTACGTACCAGCATCCGTGTGGCATCAACGACCGTCAGTTCCGGGCTGATGAAATCTGTCAGATCAACGAGCTTGGGCCCGATATCAACATGCATGAGCCCGCGAACACCCGTACAGACGCCCATCAAATTCTTCATCGACAACGTGAGCCCGGTCAGGCCGTGATGCTTCAAGACCGGAACATTGATGAACGTATCGCACACAACCGCATCACGCAGCAGCGTCCAGCCCTGCATTGGACTTTCATAAGGGAATCTGGCTTTGACAACATTCCAGCTGTCAGCAAAGTAAACTTCCGCACCTTTTTCTTTAGCCGCCTGCTGGATGCCGCTATTCTCATAGCACCGCCTGGCATCATTGCACGTCACATCAAATACATTAACACGCCTGGCACCAGCCTTGTAACACAATTCGATCAACGCGGCCACCACGGCCGGATTCGTATTGGCAGCCTGCTGGGGTGTGCGGTCCCAGCCAATATTGGGCTTTACAACGACCACAGCACCTTTTTTTACGAACCGCTCCATACCACCCAGACCATCGATCACAGCCACCGTATTCTTATACGGATCCAGGCCGCTAGCCACAACCAGATCATGATCCGTTGCAATGCTCTTTTTCGGGCGAGGTCCTGCCTGCGTTACTTCAGCAAAAGCAACTTTCAAGGCCCGGTTCTCGGCAATCAAAACCAGCAGCCAGCCCAGGCATATCTTCATAAAGGTCCCGCGGCCGATCTTGCGGCGCAACGAACATTCCAGGAAATACATGATCTGTCTCATCATTCCCTCCTCAAAAGTTTCCACGGCCAGTTGACGCAATCCTTGATCTCCGGGAAAAGCACAAGATCAGCCTGACCTTTCAAAACAAATGTGACGACCTTGCACGGTTGAAGCATGGCCCGGGCCGTTGTCAATGTCTGTCCCGTTACAGCCACATCATCCACCAAAAGCACCTTCCTCACACCCGGCGGCAAACGGAATGGTTTCAATCGTCGCGGCTGATCATAACGCGGGGCATTATTTTCATCACGATAGTTGATACCTGCCAACACCAGGCCCTTGCGCAATTTATAGGCCACCAACGCTGCAGGGACTTTACCGCCCTCTTCCACGCCAACCACAAGGTCAACTTCCGGAAATTTAACTTCATCCAGTTTCTTGACAATAGTGGCAAAATCAAGTTTTCTCATCAATCCGTTCTCTGCATATAACGTCCGCCAATTTCAGCCAGAACCGCCAATATCAAGATCCCCGGCCATGCCATCAGCAATGCATACCCCGTCCGGGCCACGACCATTTCCAAAGAACCGGAAAATACCAGAAGCGAAAAGCTTTTGACCATAATAAAGATCAGAACGACATGCCATCCACGCACACGCTCACGCGCATTGATAGCCGCAAGGATCGCATTGAACACAACCAGTTCAAAAATCAGTCCAGGAAGAACACGGTCGTTGGGCATCCCAAATAATACATGATTGACCAGTGGCGCGCAAACGCCAACTACAATGGAAACATGCGGCCGGAATAACACACAAGCCATGAGCGGGGCATAAAATATCGGCAACCAGCGCATACCCAATTCCGGACCCGCCAGAAAAGGAATCGTATGGAACAAGGGCGGCGTACAGCATGCGACAACCAGGGTCATAACAACCTTCTCCCACTGACTAAGCGCAAGCACCCGTGTTAAATTCGACTCGTTAGCAAAGTTCATTGACTACCTCCTTTTTTTCATGAGCCTTCCTCCGTCCGACCATCCATGACAAGAGGATGCCGACTTCATAAAGCGCTATCATCGGCACAGCAAAAAGCATCAGATTAAATACATCCTGTGTCGGAGAAACAATGGCCGCGATGATGACAAGGATCATGATCGCATACTTCCGGCTCGCGGCAAGTTTATGAGAGTCCAGGATCCCGGCTTCTGTCAGGATACCGATGACCACGGGAATCTGAAAGATGCATCCCCCGGCAAAAAGAATGATGCTCGCAAAAGAAATATACGCCGATATGGTTATCGCCGGACGGGCAATGCCCTCGCCAAACCCCAGAAGGAAACTTATGGCCGCCGGTAACAGGATCGTATACGCAAAAACACTCCCGCCGTAGAAACACACCAATGCCAAACAGATCCAGGCCAGGATCGCATGACGCGAGGCACGCGAAAGCGCCGGTGAAAGGAATGCCCATAATTCATAAACCACAACAGGAAATGATGCCAGAAACGCCGTCAGAAGGACAACCTTGAAGTACGCCGCAAAAGCCTCGGTGGGATCAATGAAAATGAAGTCTTTGATAAAACCGCGGGCCGGCGCTTCAAGGAGAGCCATGAGCCCGTACCCCTGCGAGAACAGGAGCACGGCCATGATCAGAAAGAAACCCAGCACGATCATGATCCGGCGGCGCAATTCATCCAGATGGCCAACGAAATCCAGCCGCTGTGATTCCGGCGGATATAGTTCGCTCATTTCTTCTCTTTATCTTTCTCATCCACCGGAGGAACCGCCGATGACGCCTGCATGCCGTTCTTAAACTCATTTACAGCCTTACCCATGGACTGCGCGATCTTGGGAAGCCGTTCTGCCCCGAACAGTAAAAGCGCAATGACCAAAATGACCAAAAGCTCCGGAAACCCTAATCCAAACATATTGTCTCCTTTAACCTTGATGATGAACTTCAACACTTGAATATATTTTAACAGCAAAAATGACTGGGCGCTCTGTTTTTTCGGTGTGCGATTCACCCCCGCGAATTGTAACTCATAGTGCGACAAATTTGAGCTTTAAGATCAATTGTTACCCTGCAAGCATTCCTTTGCCATTTCATTCGCCGTCTTGTAACCCAGAATCTTCCTGGGATAATTGTTCATCCAGTCCTGAATCCAT
>JAZDPD010000147.1:0-12557 GCA_043798045.1 Candidatus Omnitrophota bacterium
ATGGATTCAGGACTGGATGAACAATTATCCCAGGAAGATTCTGGGTTACAAGACGGCGAATGAAATGGCAAAGGAATGCTTGCAGGGTAACAATTGATCTTAAAGCTCAAATTTGTCGCACTATGAGTTACAATTCGCGGAATAAGGATAAAACAGGGCGAAATTCTTGACGTTGAAATGCCGGTATGTTAATTTGAAGTTTAAGGAGATGCACATGTTAAGGAATATCCTGTTTTCAATGTTGATTTTCGGGCTTTGTATTCCGTTAAACGGCTGCATGGTTATTTTTCAGCGCGGCCGCACGGTTGATGTTGAAAAGATTTCGCGTTTAAAAGGGGAGCTTGGTGAGCTGGAACGTGCGAAGAAAGCGTTGGAAGACCGTCTTTCCAAAGAAATTTCCGATAAGGAAGTCAAGGTAGAAATGTTGTCCAAAGGACTTGTCATTACTTTTGTAGCGGAAGTCCTGTTTGATTCCGGGAAAGCGTTGTTGCGGGAGGATTCCCTGGAAAAGCTTGATAAGGTTTCACAGGTTCTTCAGACCGTTGTGCCGGATTTGAGCATTGGCATCGAGGGGCATACCGATAATGATCCGATAAAATATTCTGCCTGGAAGTCAAATTGGGAACTTTCATCGGCGCGGGCGTTGAGCGTGTTGCATCATCTTGAAGAGAGGGGTGGTGTGGCGTCAAAACGCCTGGCGGCGATCGGTTATGGCGAGTACCGTCCGGTTTCGACCAATGATGAAAAAGTGGGCCGACAGAAGAATCGTCGTGTTGAAATTGTTATTTTGCCTCCGGTGAATAAGAAATCGGCGGAAGAATTAACACAGTGACCAGAGGGGTCGCGTGAAGAATTTTATCTTATTTATTGTTTTTCTTGTGGCATTGACCAGCGTTTTCTTGCTGGTTCGTTTTAGCAAGGAAAACGGTGACGTTACCAAGATTCTGGAGCAGGAGCGCTACAGCCGTATGACGGCGGAAGAAGAGCTTCAGCGCGGTGAATACCGTGTTAAAAAGCTTGAGGCTGATCTTCAAACGACGCAAGTCAGGCTTTCGAGGATGCAGGAGTCGTTTGATAAGGTCAAAGATGAAAATACGGCACTTAAGTCTAACCTTGAAAAGACGGCTGAGCAGCGGCGTTCGCAGGAAACAGATTTACGCAAGAACCTAGATGAAGCGACGGCCCAGCGTGCTGAGATAGAGGACAGGCTAAAAGAAGCACAAGAAAGTGCACGTCGTGCGTCAGAAAAGCTCAAGCAAGCGCAGGATAGGGCAGACGAACTTGAGCGCAAGGCCCAGGAAAAGGCTGTTGCGGCAGCTCTGGCGGCAGAAGTGAAGAAATAAGTCGTGTGCGTACGACGGATACTGGTGTGATGTGATGATGGGGGATAGTATCCCCCATTTTATTTAAGGGAAATTATGACGATACCAAGGCATGTGGCGATCATCATGGATGGCAACGGACGGTGGGCGAAATCCCGCGGCCTGGCGCGCACGCAAGGCCATCTTGAGGGTGTTAAACGTGTGGATGAGATCGTTCAGGCAGCAAGTGACGCCGGGATCGAGGCGTTGACACTTTACACGTTCTCAACGGAAAACTGGAGGCGTGATACGTCTGAAGTGTCCATGCTCATGCAGACGTTGATCATGGCCCTTGGACAGAAACTTCAGAAGATGTGTTCTAACAAGGTCTGTTTGCGTGTTTCCGGTTCCCGTGATAATGTTCCGGCATCCGTTCTAAATGCGTTTGACAGGGCTGTTGAAACTACCCGGGGAAACAAGGGGCTAGTGCTTAATATTGCATTCAATTACGGCGGGCGCCAGGATATCCTTCAGGCGGTTCGTGTCATTGCCGGAGATTGTATGGCTGGCCGGTTATTACCGGAGGCGGTGGATGATGCGTTATTTTCTTCGAGGCTTTATACAGCGGGTTTGCCTGATCCTGACCTTTTAATCCGTACTTCGGGTGAAAAACGGATCAGTAATTTCCTGTTATGGCAATTATCTTATGCCGAGTTTTATTTTACAGAAAAGTATTGGCCTGATTTTACGCTTGAAGAATTTCATTTGGCCCTGGCAGATTATGCCGGCAGGGAGCGTCGTTATGGAACTGTAGAAAAAGGGGGATCGAGATGAATTGGTCTCGTTTTCTGAGTGGAGGTATTGCTGTCTTGCTGGTGGCCTTGTCGGCATTTAACGCATGGTTTTTTATCATTTTTATTTGTTTGCTGACAGCAGGAGGATTGTACGAATTCTTTTATCTTATAAAAAAGAAGGACATACCTATTTACAGTTACACCGGTATTTTTATCGGGGTTCTTATTCCATTATCTATTTTTACGCGTTTTGAGCTGACGAAGAATTGGGAACTTCTTTTTATCGTTTGTGCGTTTTTGCTGATTTTGATGCTGCAGTTTAATCGAAAGGATAACCGCAATGCCATCCTGGGGCTTTCGACGACGCTTTTTGGGGTGCTTTATGTTTCATGGTTTTTCAGTTTTATTGTAAAGACCTATTTGCTTTTGCCTGGATTTGAGGGGGCAAAAATGGTGATGTTCATTGTTGCCGTGACCAAATCGGGGGATATTGGAGCTCTTTTGATCGGGAGCCAGTTCGGTAAACATCCTCTTTTGCCTAATGTTAGCCCTAATAAATCGGTGGAAGGAACGTTGGGGGGACTTTTGTGCAGTGCGGTGGTGGCTGTGTTATGTTATTCCTGGTTGCCCCCGTTGGAACAGTTTACGCCTGGCTATGTGGCACTTTTGGGGTGTTTTTTTGGCGGGCTAGGTCAATTGGGCGATCTTTCGGAATCACTCATCAAGCGTGATTGCAACGTCAAGGACTCGGGTAATTTTGTTCCTGGAATTGGGGGCATCCTGGATCTTATCGACAGCCTTTTGTTTTCTGTTCCTGCGTTTTATTTATATATGAGTGTGGTTCTCAATCTTCGGTAAAGTATGAAAAAGAAACGCATTGCCATTCTTGGTTCGACGGGTTCAATCGGGGTCAATACGCTGAAAGTTATTTCGGCTCATCCTGATAGATTTGAGGTGGCACTTCTGGCGGCGAATCACAATGTTAAGATGATGCGCAGACAGATCCGCTGTTATTCTCCGAAATATGTTGCGATGGCTGGGGAACATTTGTCGGCATTAAGGCATGATTATGCCAAGGTCCGGTTCTTTGATGCGCAGAATGATTTGCCTGAACTTGTTAGCCGGAAAGATGTTGATATTGTTGTGATCGCCATGACAGGTGCTGCAGCGCTACAGCCTTTTTTGGCAGCAGTTCGTGCGGGGAAAAGAGTTGCTCCGGCTAACAAAGAAGCACTGGTCATGGCGGGCGATATTTTGATGAAAGAAGCACGGGTGCATGGTGCTGTTGTCATTCCGGTTGACAGCGAGCAAAGCGCGATTTTTCAGTGTTTGGAAGGACGCAGCATGAATGATTTGCATCAGATTCATCTGACAGCGTCCGGTGGTGCGTTGAGGCTTTTACCGCGGCAGAAGCATGACCACGTTTCTGTCAAGGATATCCTGGCGCATCCCCGTTGGAAAATGGGAGACAAGATCACGGTGGATTCGGCCACGCTCATGAACAAGGGTTTTGAGGTCATTGAAGCCCAGCGCTTGTTTGGCATCAGTATTGACAAGATAAATGTGCTGGTGCATCCGGAGGCGATCATTCATTCGATGGTCGAGTTTGTGGATGGTTCATGGCTGGCCCAGCTTGGCGTGACCGACATGCGCTTGCCAATTCAGTATGCTTTGACATATCCTGACCGGTTAACGGCACCCTTAAAAAGGCTTGATCTTGCGGGAATACGGGTACTTAATTTTGAAGCACCTGATTTGAAGAAATTCCCGTCGCTCAAGTTGGCTTATGCGGTGGCGAAAGAAGGTGGGACCGCTCCTGCCGTCTTAAATGCGGCGGATGAGGTCGCTGTTGATGCTTTCTTGAAAGGGAAAATTGGGTTCACGCATATATATTCTGTTGTTGAGCAAACTTTATCTAAGCATGCTAATCTCTCAAGCCCTTCTCTGGCGGATATTCAGTCCGCTGATGAGTGGGCAAGGCAAAAAGTGCAGGAAATACTGGAAAGGGTGCCATGACGTTTTTAATATTTGTTTTTATTCTCGGCCTTTTGATCATTGTCCATGAAGCGGGGCATTTTTTGATGGCCAGAAAACTGGGTGTGCGTGTTGAAGAATTTGCTTTTGGTTTTGGGCCGAAGCTTTGCGGTTGGAAAAAAGGAGATACGGATTATCGCATTTGTGCGATTCCTTTGGGTGGTTATGTCAAGATGGCAGGGGATGAACGGATAAATTGCAAAGGTGCGCCGGATGAGTATTTCTCAAAATCGCACGGGCATCGAGCCCTCATTGTGATCATGGGACCTGTTGTCAATTATGCATTGGCATATCTTTGTTTTGTTGCTGTTTTCTGGCTGGGGGCGGTTGACCTGGATGCTTCATCCAGAGCCATGCCGGCTAAAGTTGGAAATGTGATCGCCGGTTCAGCCGCCCAGCAGGCTGGCTTCTTGCCCAGTGATGTGATCACAGCCATTGATGGCGTTAAGGTTTCAAATTGGGCTGAAATGCAGGAAAAAATTGTGGCATCACAGGGGGAGAGCCTTGAAATGGAACTTGTTCGCGCTCAGGCTCCAGTTATTCTTAAAGTGACGCCGAAAATGGAAGAAACGAAAGATATTTTTGGTAAAAAACACCCTGTGGCACGGCTGGGGATACAGCCGGTATCGTTTGATAAACCTGAACATCTTGTTGTCAAGAAATACGGGTTGGGGAGGTCCTTTATTGAAGGAGCCCGGGAACTTTGGAATATTACGGTGAAGACTTATGTGGCATTATGGGAAATTGTGACCGGGCAGCGGTCTGCCAAAGAAGGCATGACAGGGCTTGTCGGTATTTTTTTCATAGTTAAATTTGCCACCGGGATTGGTTTTTCATTCTTGCTGCATATCATCGGTGTGATCAGTGCCAGTTTGGCCTTGTTTAATGTCCTGCCGATCATCCCGCTTGACGGCGGTCATCTTGCGCTCCTTGGTCTTGAAAAAGGAAGGGGTCGTCCACTGTCGGAAAGGACTGAGGATTGGGTGATGAAATCAGGGTTTGTACTTATTGTGGCACTGGCTCTTTTTGTGTTTTATGTTGATTTTGAACGCATTGGGTTGATTGACAAGGTCGTATCATTTTTCAGATAATTGAGGAGAAATTATGGCGATACAATCAAAGCAAGCTGATTACGATGATTTTGAAGGTCGGCTGAACCGTTATCTGATTTCAAAGACTGATTTCCTGAAGATTAAAGACGGGATGAATGAAGATCAGCTGCGCATGTTTGTTGATGGTGCTATCACGCGCCTTTGCCAGGAAATTGAAATGGTCGTTTCTTTCGAGGAACGGGTTCGTTTGATCCGGAAGTTAACAGCGGCGGCGGTGAGTTTGGGCCCTTTGCGTTCGCTCATGGAGGATAAGGATATTACAGAGATCATGATCAATGGCCCCAAGCATGTTTATATTCAGAAACAGGGCAAGATTATGCGTACAGACATTCAGTTTGATGACCATGCACATTTAGGGCATACCATTCAGAAGATACTGACGGTGTCTGGGTCTCCCCGGCGAGTGGATGAATCGTCTCCCTATGTGGATTTTTCCATGCCGGATGGGTCGCGTGTGAATGTCATTATCCCGCCATGCACGCTTAATGGTGCGGCGATGACAATTAGAAAGTTTTCCAGGGACATTACGCTCATTGATCATTTGGTCGAATTAAAGACCCTCAACAAACAGATGGCGGATTTTTTGATTTCGTCGATAAAAGCAAAGCTGAATATTGTTTTTTGCGGGGCGACAGGTTCCGGCAAAACAACAATATTGAATGTTCTTTCGGCGCATATTCCTGAGGATGAGAGGATTATTACCATTGAAGACACGTCCGAGTTGAGGCTTTTACAGGAACATGTGGTCAGTCTTCAATCAAAGTTATCCAATGTCGAGGGCAAGGGGGCTGTTTCTATCCGGGACTTGTTTATTAATTCATTGCGTATGCGTCCTGACCGTATTATTGTTGGTGAGGTTAGGGGTGAGGAAATCCTGGATATGATTCAGTCCATTTCTTCTGGTCATGCGGGAACGCTGGCGATCGTTCATGCGGATTCACCGGAAGAATGTTTTCATCGCATGATCACGATGATGCTCATGTCAGGGATACGCCTGACGGGTGAGCAGATTCAGCGCCAGGTGGCTACTTCAATTGATATGATTGTTTATTCGGAACTTGGGATCGATGGTGTTCGTCGTGTGCGTCATATCACGGATTTGCGTCATGATAAGGCGTCTGATCAGATTTCGCTCGAGGATGTGTTTACATTCAAACAGCAAAGTATTTCTGAGACGGGGAAAATTCTCGGCGATTGGGTGGTCAGTCGTAAGAGCCCGTCTTTCGCGGATAAGTTTGTCAAGCGTAACATCAAGATGCCGCTGGATGTGATTTCTTAAGGAGGGGTTTTTGTCATGAAATGGTCAAAATATTTTATCCCAACGTTAAAAGAAGTACCTACGGGGACAGAGGCGGTCAGTCATCAGCTCTTGTTGAGGGCGGGTCTTGTTCATATGCTCACGTCGGGTGTTTATTCCTATTTGCCGCTGGGATGGCGTGTGCTGGGGCGCATTGAAGCTATTATTCGCGAGGAAATGAATGCCGCGGGTGCGCATGAACTACTTATGCCGGCGCAGCATCCGATGGAAATATGGCAGAAGACCGGGCGTGACAAGACACTTGAAGATGTTATGATTCGGTTTAAGAATAAAAAAGGTTCGCCCATGTGTCTGGGGCCGACACATGAGGAGATTATTACGGATTTGGTTAAAAGTTTTGTGCAGTCATACCGCCAGCTCCCGGTGACGTTGTATCAGATCCAGACAAAATTCCGTGATGAGACGCGCCCGCGTTTTGGTGTGGTACGAGCCTGTGAGTTTATCATGAAGGACGCGTACAGCTTTGATGTGGATGATGCTGGCCTAAAAAAGAATTATCAGGCCATGTATCAGGCATACAAGAATATTTTTTCGCGCTGCGGATTAAAGCCGATTATCGCTGAAGCGGATACCGGAGCCATGGGAGGGAATGTGTCGCATGAGTTTCTGGTTCCCGCGCCGATCGGTGAAGATAAGGCTAAAGATGAAAATGGCGTTGAGCACCAGGCCATTGAAGTAGGGCATATTTTTCAACTGGGAACGAAATACACACAAGCGCTTGGGGCATTGTTTCTGGATGAATCCGGGAAGCAGCGCCCGATGATCATGGGGTGCTATGGCATTGGTGTGAGCCGTTTGATCGCCACGATCATCGAAGTGCATCATGATGAGAAGGGGATTCAATGGCCGTTGGGTGTTGCCCCTTTTCAGGTTGAAATCCTGCCGGTCCAGGTGTCGGATCCCCAAGCCATGGAAGTCGCACAGCGTCTATATGATGAGTTGACAAAACAGGGAGTTGATGTTTTAATGGATGATCGTGATGAAAGCGCCGGACGCAAGTTCAATGACGCCGACCTTGTCGGCATCCCTTACCGTGTGACGATCGGTAAACGCGGTCTCCAAGAAGGAAAAGTTGAGATCAAAGACCGCGCTACAGGCGTGGTCGAGAGTGTTCCTTTGGACGGGGCACTGGCGCGCATTGGCATTTTGGTGCATCAATAGGATATTCTTATGGCACGATTTGAAGAGTTGGTCAGGGATGTGATGAGTTTGGCGCAACCGATTTGTGATACCATCGGGATCGAGCTTGTGCACGTTAATGTGTCGTCGTACAATCAGGTGGTTAACATTCAGATTTTTGCCGATAAGCCTGATGGCGGTATCGGCATGGAAGAATGTGCGCGACTTAATCGTGAACTGGCGGCCAGGATAGATGCCGATCTTTTTGTCGGTGATAATTATACGCTGGAAGTCTCTTCTCCCGGTCTTGATCGAGCCCTTGTTGGGTATCGGGATCTTCGTCGTGTTCTCGGACGGGACGTGCAGGTTTTTTTGAAAGAGCAGTTTAACGGCAAGCGTGAATTCTCAGGCGTTTTGGAGGCTGTGCGTGAGGCCGAGATCATTGTGCAGACCCGCAAGGGTGAGATTGTTCTGCCGATGGGGATAATAGAAAAAGCAAAGCAGATTATTAACTAAAAGAGGGAGTTTATGGAAAGCGAATTAATAACGGTCCTTGAACAGATCGAACGCGATAAGGGCATTGCCAAGGAAGTCTTGATTGAGGCTGTCGAAGCTGCTGTGGCCTCAGCGGCACGCAAAGTCTGGACGGTGGGTAAAGAAGAAGATGTGACAGCCAAATTTGACCCTAAGACGGGAAAAATTCAGGCGTTTGCCAATGGGCAGGAGATTCGCTCAGGTGAATTCGGACGCATAGCTGCTCAGACGGCCAAACAGGTCGTTTTTCAAAAGATTCGTGAAGCCGAAAAAGATGTTGTTTATAATGAATACAGCATTCGTGTCGGGCAGATTATTTCCGGCAGTGTTTATCGCTTTGACAGGGGTAACGTAATCGTTGATCTTGGTAAGACTGAGGCGATCATCCCGCGTGCCGAGTTGTGTGGCAAAGAAGAATTCAAGCAGGGAGACCGTGTACGTGCTTTTATCCTTGAGGTGCAGCGTGAATCACGGGGACCGCAAATTGTTCTCTCTCGCGCGCATCCGAATTTTGTCAAACGTTTGTTTGAGTTGGAGGTTCCGGAAATTTATGAAGGCATTATTGAAGTAAAGTCCATTGCGCGCGATCCGGGGGAGCGTACGAAGATTTCTGTCTATTCAAAAGATGACAAGGTAGATTGTGTGGGGGCGTGTGTTGGGATGCGTGGTTCGCGTGTTAAGAATATTGTGAATGAATTGCATGGTGAGAAGATTGACATTGTCCGTTATTCTTCGGATATAAAAGAATATATTCAGGCGGCATTGTCACCGGCAGAAATTTCACAGATGCAATTGCTGAGCCTTGAGAAGAAAGCCAATATCATTGTTGCTGATGACCAGCTTTCGATTGCCATCGGACGTTACGGGCAGAATGTGCGCCTGGCTGGCCGTTTGCTGGGATGGGAGCTTGATATTTTTTCGGCCAATCAGTGGGAAGAACACCTCAAGCAGCAGTCCGGTGAAACAACCCAGGAAGTTGAAGTTGTTGAGGAAGTTGTTGAGGAAGTGCCGGGGCCTGTTGGTGATGAGGAAACTCAAGGTGGTCTTGAAGCTGATGACGAGAAGTCTGATCAGTAAGTTAAGTCATTGTAGGGCCCTTTGGCCCGGAAAGATACGCACATGTTAGTTAAGGAATTGGCTGCTAAATTCAACATCGGTGAGGATGTGATCCTTGCGACACTCAAGGAACTTCATCTGCGCGCTAAGGGCGATGCGCAGGAATTAAGTCCTGGAGTTCTTGTTGTCCTTAAGGGGGAGCTTCAGGCAAAAGGAGTGATCCCTGAGGAAAAAGAAGAGGATGTTGTTAAAAAACCTGCAGCCAAAAAGCCAGCAACGAAGAAAGTTTTTGCTGATGGTCAAGACAAGAAGCCATCCTCCAAGAAGAAAACTTCAAGTAAGTCGGCTTCATCCAAGGATGTCAAAGCGGATAAGTCAACCGAAGCGCCTGCAACGGTGACCGTGCGTATCGTGACTAAGCCTGAGCCCAAGCCTGTTGAGGTTCCAAAGCCCGCGGTGGTGCGTGCGCCGGATGCCCGTTCTGTTGAAGGCCCTGCTCAGGAAATCCCGAATGAGTTAGCCCAGTTTGAGAAGACTTCAACAGAAGAGCATGTGACGACAACGGATGCTGAAGGCAAGACGGTTGTTAAAAAAATCATCAAGACGATTGTTAAGAAAGTTGTTGAACAGCCTCAATTTGTTTCTGTTAAGCCGTTGGCCAAACGCCGGGAGGAAGAGCAGGCGGCGATCCAGGCCGCGCGTAATGCACATGCGACACATCAGACGGCGGCACCGGCGGCTGCTGTTGAGCCGCAATCCCATTCTCCGGCTGCTCCGGCCAAATATGAAGGTCCTTTGCGTGATATTGATATTAAGATACCGATTACAGTAGGGGATCTTGCTTTTCGTATTCAGGAAAAAGCTCAGGCTGTTTTGAAAGTGCTCATGGGCATGGGGATATTTGCCAATATCAATCAGAATCTTGGTGATGATATTGCCCGGAAGATTTGCGAGGCGTTTGGATATAATCTGGTTCTGGTAAAGAGTCAGGAAGATCAGATCATTGACCTGCATGACAAGGCGAAAGATGACCCGGCATCGCTCAAGCCGCGTGCGCCGATTGTTACTTTCATGGGGCATGTTGATCATGGTAAAACATCACTCATGGATTGTATTCGTAAGACAAAGGTTGTTGATTCAGAGCATGGCGGGATTACTCAGCATATCCGTGCCTATTCAGTTCCGATGACAAAAGGAACAATCACCTTTTTGGATACGCCAGGCCATGCGGCTTTTACCGCCATGCGTTCCAGAGGTGCACATATAACGGATCTTGTTGTTCTTGTTGTCGCCGCGAATGAAGGTCTTATGCCGCAAACGCTCGAGGCGATTGATCACGCTAAGGCTGCGGGTGTCCCTATCATTGTTGCGCTTAATAAAATGGACCGTCAGGATACGGACGTGGATATGGTGAAGAAGCAATTGATTCAACATGAATTGATGCCCGAGGCTTGGGGCGGTAAGACGGTGGTCGCGCCGGTTTCTGCTGTTACTGGTATGGGCATTGACAATCTTCTGGAAATGATTTTATTGGAATCTGAAATCCTCGAGCTCAGAGTGAATCCTGACAAGAAGGCGGCTGGTATTGTTGTTGAGGCGCATTTGAGTCCTGGACGCGGTGCTGTGGCCACACTTATTGTCCAGAGCGGAACGCTGAAAGAGGGTGATATTGTGGTCGTGGGGCCTAATTATGGTAAGGTTAAGGCCTTATTTGATGATCATCAAAGGCATGTGCGTCAGGCAGGGCCATCCATGCCGGTCGAGATTCTGGGGCTTTCGGCAGTACCTGAAGCAGGAGAGAAATTCTTTGTTGTGGAGAATGAAAAGATTGCGCGCGAAATAACGGATGTGCGCATGGAGAAAGTAAAGGCCGACAGGCTTAAGAATTCAAACAAAATCACGCTTGAAGATCTTTTGGCTCAGAAGAAGGACGGCGAAGTTCGCGAACTTAACATTGTCCTTAAGGCGGATGTTCAGGGTTCAGTTGAGGCTATCCGTGAGGCTTTGGCCAAGGTGCCCAGTGCTAATAAGGAAGTGAACATCAAATTCATTCATACCGGAGTTGGTGATGTGAATGCTTCAGATATTATCCTGGCCCATGTATCCAAGGCCATTGTGATCTCTTTCAGTGTAGGGATGAATGCCGATGCTTCTGCAGCACTGGACAAGTCGCCGGTAGATATCCGTCGTTATAATGTTATTTATGATGCGGTTAATGACATGAAATCGGCTCTTGAAGGCATGCTGAAACCTGACACGAAACGTCATTTCCTGGCGCGTGCGGAAGTGCGGCAGGTGTTTAATTTGTCAAAGGCCGGTCTTGTGGCGGGATGTTTTATTCTGAAAGGCCGCGTGCGACAGAAAATGGAAGCAGAGGTTATCCGTAACGGTCAGGTTGTTCATACGGCCAAGATCGTGGCATTGAAACGTTTCAAGGATGATGTCAAGGAGGTCGGAGAAGGTTTTGAGTGCGGGATCTCGGTTGACAAATTTGATGGATATCAGGTGGGGGATATCATCGAAACTTTCCAGATCGAGCAGATCGCCAGGAAATTGTGATGAAAACAGTATTTAGCGGCATGCGTCCGACAGGGAAGCTGCATCTTGGGCATTTAGTCGGGGCGCTTCATAATTGGGTCAAGCTTCAGGATTCCTACCGTTGCATTTATTCAGTGGCGGATTGGCATGCCCTCATGGGGGAATATGAGCAAAGCCATTTGATGGTTGATTATATTTTTGATATGACCGTAGATTGGCTTGCCTGCGGTGTTGACCCGGAGAAATCCATTATTTTCGTCCAATCGGATGTTCCCGAGCACCTTGAGCTTCAGATGTTCTTTTCTTGTTTGACACCGTTGGGGTGGCTTGAACGCAATCCGACTTATAAAGAACAGTTGCGGGAGATCAGCACGCGAGACCTACAAACGTATGCTTTCCTGGGATATCCTGTTCTTCAGGCAGCGGACATTCTTTTGTATAAAGCCCAGGCAGTCCCCATTGGTGAGGATCAGTTGCCGCATTTGGAATTAACGCGTGAGATCAGCCGCCGGTTTAATTTTATCTATAAGAAAGAAGTTTTTGCGGATTGTGATGCCATCATGACACCTACACCGCGTTTGCTTGGATTAGATGGCCGAAAGATGTCCAAGAGTTATGGCAATACTATTAATTTGTCGGATACACCCGAAGAGATTATGTCCAAGGTTAAGAACATGATCACGGATCCCAAGCGTTTGCGCCTGAAGGATGCCGGACATCCGGATGAGTGCAATGTTTTTTCTTATTACGG
>JAZDPD010000245.1:0-2900 GCA_043798045.1 Candidatus Omnitrophota bacterium
TTAATAGCCTCCATGAAAACTATGACCATCAATTTCAAGTCAAGAAATTGGGCGGCCTTCGTTTCCAATCAAGTTTCGACATGTTTATGACATACCTTTCTCATCCGAGTCAAAATATGTGGAAAATGTGCGCCCTTATTCATGGTCTGGTCCATTTGGATTGTGTTTGCCAGGCAGATGATGCCAGTTCAGCAGCTCAAGTACTATGGCAGGATATACCCTGGCATGAAGTCCAATTGGAAACGAAATCAGACCAGGAAGGGAGTTCCTTGAGTGGTTTGTATCAGAAAAGCTGTGAAGACAGCCCTCTTATCAAACTCGCGGCCGGAATGGATAAAGAAGACTATGCCAAGAACCGGCTTCATAAGATGTCCATTGTATGCCGTTTTTTTGATGATGATGAACTTGCCGATAAACCTCATTTCAAGGCAGCGTGGAATGGCTTCATCAGGATGTATAATATTTATCAATTCATTCCCGATGCCATATTTATCACTTCCAAGGGAGTCTCTGCGGGTCATTATCTGTGGCTAATGACGGAAGCAGGGAAACAAAAGGACAAGAGAGCGGGCGATTCCTCTGCATGGGCAGAATTAATAAAAGTGACCGATGTCCATATTCATCCATTATTGTCTTTTCTTCTCGATCATGGTCTACCGCTGCCCGAAGCGGGTTTTGAACTTTGTGATGAAAGAAATGAAATCATTGCCACTGGTGAGCTTTGCTGGCCGGGAGAGAAGATTGCTTTTTTATGGGATGATGAAATCGCCGGCAAGCATTGCTTTATTGAGCGTAACTGGCAAACAATGCCGCTTGCGGATGTAATCTTAGATCCATCACGATGTGTTTCTCTGTTTAAGTGAGGAGCGAACCATGGCCATACCCAAACAAAAGATATTGGTCGCCATATCCAATGATTTCTTAAAGTCTTTTTCCGATATACCTAGGAAAGAGCAGGCGAAGGTGCGTGAATTCTTTGAGAAATTCCGCGTGAACCCCACATCGCCATCTATCAATTATGAGAAAATTCAAAAGGCAAAGGATGAAAACCTCCGTTCTGTTCGTATCGATCAGGACTTTAGGGGAATAATTCTTAAACCATCTTCTGGCAATGTATACATGCTCCTTTGGGTGGACCGTCATGATAAAGCCTATGCCTGGGCAGAAAATCGCATTTTCAGGATTAACGCAGAAACAGGCGGGCTCCAGGTCGTAAATGTTGAAGTGCAGGCACTCCCCTTGAAAATAGCTCCAAGCGTAGATCCAGGCGAGCGTCTTTTTGCATCCTATCAAGATGCTGATCTGATGCGTCTCGGTGTTCCAGAGCTGAACCTGCCTCTTATTCGCCAATTAAAAAGGACGGAAGATTTGGACGCCATCCAAGACCGCTTGCCTCAGGAAGCTTTTGAGGCTCTCTTTTTCCTTGCGGAAGGATTATCTTTGGAAGAAGTCATTAAGGATTTGGAGAAAGAAGTGCCAGCTAAAGTGGACACCAGCGATTTTGTGGTTGCCCTGGAAAATCCCGACAGCCAGCGTCGATTCTATGTGGTGGAAGGAGCGTTAGAGCTGGCGGAAATTCTGAATTCCCCTTTGGAGCTATGGCGAATATTCCTCCATCCATCGCAAAGAAATATGGTGGAAAAGGATTATAATGGTCCGGTTCGCGTGCTCGGTGGCGCGGGAACGGGCAAAACGGTGGTGGCCATGCATCGGGCAAAATGGTTGACGGAGAAGGTCTTCTTCAAAGAAAGTGATCGCATTTTATTCACGACCTTCACAAAAAATTTAGCGGCTGATATAAAAGAAAATCTCAGGAAGCTTTGCTCATCCGACGTCATGAAAAAGATTGACGTTGTTAATCTCGATGCCTGGGTTATTCAGTTCCTAAAAAAGCATGGTTACAATTATACTTTAATTTTTCAAGATGATACGGGGCCATATTGGCAGAATGCCATTAACCTGGCGCCTGCTGATATCGTACTCGAAGAATCCTTTTACCCTCAGGAATGGGCACAGGTTATTCAGGCGCAAGGTATTACAACGTCGGATGAATACCTGAGAGCATCCCGAATAGGGCGTCAAAAGAAACTGACCCGCCTCCAGAAACAAAAGATCTGGCTTGTTTTTGAAGAATACCGCGCCCAGTTGAATGCAAAAAGCCTAAAAGAAATGACTGATGCCGTTAGAGATGCTTTTATTATATTGCAGAATAAGGGCGACATATTGCCTTATAAGGGCATTATTGTGGATGAAGCTCAGGATATGGGAATGGCGGCTTTCAAACTCATCAGACAAATGATACCGGAATCGCGCGGGGGATTGAGAAATGATCTCTTCATCGTCGGGGATGCCCATCAGAGGATATATCGTCATAAAGTTGTCTTGAGCCGCTGTGGTATCAATATCAGGGGGAGAGGTAAAAAACTCAAGATCAATTATCGCACCACCGAGGAAACACGGAAATGGGCAAGTAAGTTACTGGAAGGTAGGGTCGTTGATGACCTCGATGGTGGTATGGATTCGCAAAAAGGATACAAATCGTTGATGCATGGCGAATCACCGGAGGTTATGAGTTTTAAATCCTTTACTGAGGAAGTGCATTTTATTGCTACATATTTGAACGGACTCATCAAATCCGGGATTGAAATAAACACGGTTTGTCTTGTGGCAAGAACTAATGATCTATTGAAACAATATGAAGCGGCTCTGCAGAAGAAAGGCTTTGAAACGTATCTGATTAAGAGAAGTGTCCCTGAAGACCGGAAGGCGCCCGGCCTGCGTCTGGCCACCATGCACCGTGTAAAAGGTTTGGAGTTCGATGATGTGATCATCGCCAGTGTCAATGAAGGCGTTATGCCTTTGCAATTGCCTGCCATGGGTGAGCAATCATCGGGACAGGT
>JAZDPD010000148.1:0-13441 GCA_043798045.1 Candidatus Omnitrophota bacterium
ATGGATTCAGGACTGGATGAACAATTATCCCAGGAAGATTCTGGGTTACAAGACGGCGAATGAAATGGCAAAGGAATGCTTGCAGGGTAACAATTGATCTTAAAGCTCAAATTTGTCGCACTATGAGTTACAATTCGCGCATGTTTTTGTAAATAAAAATTGTTGTTGCATGAATAGGGAGTGCTTACTATAATACGCCTCAATTCTTATGCCATCTTCAGCCAATGTGGTTTGGAGAGAGGATTTTAGAATAAACAAAGGAAATGATCATGGGTAAGGTTAAGCCTGAAAATGAATGGAAATTTAAATGCGCGCACAGCGGTAAGGCGATCAAGCGCCGCAAGCGTTATTACCGTAATGGTAAGTATTTTCTGAACAAGGCTTCCTGGCAGGCTTTTGTGAAAAAGCAGAAGGATGCTGCGGCTGAAGCTGCGGCTGCTGAGGCACCGAAAGCGTAGTAATGCATATTTTGGGGCAGTAGCTCAGTTTGGGAGAGCGCCTGCATGGCATGCAGGAGGTCGTGGGTTCGACCCCCATCTGCTCCACTTTTAAATTTAAAGTTGTATAATTCTTTTTTTAGTGGTACGTTTCAGTAGTTCTTTTGACAGTGACAGGTTTCAGAGTGGCGGACTACGCGGATTCAACAGCTTCTTTGGGAAAAGCCGCGTTGCCCGACACTCCAACCCACTGAATTCTTTTGTTACATATAAGCTGGAGTGGCGGAATGGTATACGCGTCGGTCTCAAAAACCGATGTTCGCAAGGGCGTGTGGGTTCGAGTCCCACCTCCAGCATTATTTTGTTAGCTTCAAGGACTCGAAGGAGCCCCGGTGGATGCGAAGCATCCTATAGGCGGGGCGGATGTCTGACCCGAAAGCCCGAAGGGCTGGAGGGCAACGAGTCCCACCTCCAGCACTATTTAAGGTTGTTTGATGATACCCAATGAGCAGAGGCTTGTTGGGTGTTTTTTTATGGGTCAAGTATTGATTGATGAAGTTACATGCCCCGAAGTTCGTTGTAGCTTTTCAGGTAGTCCTGCAAG
Organism: Candidatus Omnitrophota bacterium; assembly: GCA_043798045.1. Lineage (GTDB taxonomy): Bacteria > Omnitrophota > Gorgyraeia > Zapsychrales > Fredricksoniimonadaceae > Fredricksoniimonas. The sequence goes on from JAZDPD010000148.1 coordinate 1,042, forward strand.
TGAATTAGAGAGATGAATGTAGTCCCACCTCCAGCTTTTTTCTCCCTTCCTGTATCGTAAACTCAACAATCCAATTTGGTTGACAATCTTTTTACCTGTCGGTAAGATAGGCTCCTATGTTGATCAAGATTGTTTCTTTCCTTAAAGAGCACGAAGGTTATCTTTCCGGTGAAGAGATCAGCCGGTCGCTGCATATCAGCCGTGCGGCGATCTGGAAGTACATGGATCAGCTGCGTGAAGCGGGTTATGAGATCGAGGCATTCCCGCACCGTGGGTATCGGTTGATATCTTCTCCTGATGTATTGTTGCCTTCCGAGGTTCAGTATGGATTAGGGACGCGTCATTTCGGTGGGCTGGTGTATCATTTTGAGTCGGTGCATTCCACGATGGATGAAGCGTTTCGCCTTGGTCTTGAAGGTGCCCCCGAAGGCACGGTTGTTGTGGCTGAATCCCAGATCAAAGGCCGCGGGCGCATGGGCCGCAACTGGTCATCACCCAAATCCAGGGGGATTTATTTCTCGCTCCTGCTTCGCCCTGTTTTGCCGCCGTCACAGGCGCCGATGCTGACACTTGATGCGGCTGTGGCGTTAAGCCAGGCGGTAGAAAAGGTTTGCCCTCAGGTCAAGGCACGGATCAAGTGGCCCAATGATATTCTGGTCAGCAAGAAGAAGCTCTGCGGTATTTTAACCGAATTGCGTGCCGAAACAGACCGGGTGCAGTTTGTGGTGATCGGTGTGGGTGTTAACGTGAATAATACGCCTTCCCAGTTTTTGCCGGAAGCCACCTCTTTGCGCGTGGAAACAGGCGTGGTTTGCGACCGTGTGCAGCTTTTTCAGGAGATCCTTCGGCAGATGGAAAAGCGTTATATGGCTTTCCTGAAGCAGGGGGCAGCCGCTGTTGTGGCTGATTGGAAAGCGCGATCGGCAACACTTGGATGCAGGGTGCGTTTTCTGGAGCGCGGCGAATCAATGGTGGGTGTGGCAGAAGACCTCGCCCAGGATGGCGGGCTATGGGTCAGACTTTCGGATGGCCGGCGCATCAAGCGTGTGGCCGGGGATATTTTCTTATGAAGGATTTTCTGTGCGGACAGTTGGCAGCGATTGATCGTCAGGACGCGCGGCGTTCTTTTAAGACTGTAGATTCCCGTCAGGGGCGCGAGATCGTGCTTGAAGGGCGGAATGTATTGAACTTTTGTTCCAATGATTATCTGGGGCTTGCCGGGGATGAACGTCTTTGCGCTGCGGCTTTTGAGGCGATGAAGGCGCACGGTTTCGGGAGCGGTGCGTCGCGTCTTGTGTGTGGTCATTTTGATGGGCATGATGCCTTGGAACAGGCATTGGCCGTTGTCAAGCATGTACCCGCGGCGCTGGTCTTTAATACGGGTTATATGGCTAATGCCGGGATTATTCCTGCGCTGGTGGGGCGTGATGATGCTGTATTTTCTGACCGCTTAAACCATGCGTCTATTGTAGATGGCATTGTTTTAAGCCGGGCCAAGCTGAATCGTTATCCCCACAAGGACATGCAGGTGCTTGAGGATATGTTACGCCGCTCCTCAGCGGGACGGCGGCTTATTGTCACAGATACGGTTTTTAGCATGGACGGGGATGTGGCGCCGCTTGCGGGTTTGGCTGCGTTGGCCAGGGAATATGATGCCTGGCTGATGGTTGATGAAGCCCATGCCTTTGGGGTGTTGGGCCCGACAGGGTCCGGGCTTGTGGAAGAGTTCGGGCTTGAAGATCAGGTGGATGTGCAGATGGGGACGCTTTCGAAAGCGGCTGGAGCTTTTGGTGCGTATGCGGCAGGGTCGTTGGAATTAAAACAATATTTGTTTAATAAAGCGCGCAGTTTTATTTTTACGACGGCATTGCCTCCGGCAGTAGCCGGGGCGGGGTTGGCGGCTTTGGGGATCATGCGTCAGGAGCCCTGGCGCCGGCAGCGGGTGCTGGAGTTGGCAGGGCAGATGCGCCAGGCCTTGCAGGCAGCAGGTTTTGATACGCTGGAAAGCACAACACCAATTATTCCTGTTCTGGTAAAAGATTCGGCGCTGGCGCTGGACATGTCACAACGCTTGCTGGAGCAGGGTGTTTTTGTGGCGGCGATCCGTCCACCGACGGTGCCGGCGGGAACGGCGCGTTTGCGCGTTACGGTTACAGCAGCGCATGGTCCTGAGGATATTGCCCGTTGCGTGGAGGCATTTAAACGTGCAGCCTAAAACGGTGTTTTTATTGGTGCACGGTTTTGGCGGAAGTTCCTGGTGGTGGGATCCGCTGGTGTCTGTCCTGGAGAAATCCGGGCGGGTTGTTGCCGTTGATTTACCGGGGCATGGTCAGGCTTCATGGAACGGGGAAAGCCTGGCGGATATGGCCGATCAGGTTTTTGATGCCTTGTGTTTGTCCCGTGATGAAATGGTTTTTGGTTTTTCCAGTTCTTTTGGTGGTTTGGTGATGTTGAAGTTATGGCAAAAACATCCGGATATTTTCAGCCGCATGGTTTTTGCCGGAGCTTTGCCGCGTTTTACGGCAACAGTTGACTTTCCGGCCGGGTTGACTTCAGGCAAGATCGATAAATTGTCAGGGCAGTTAAAGGGCGACCGCGCTGCCGTGATGGGGATGTTCTTTCGTTCCTTGTTTACGTCACAGGAACGTTTGTCATCCCGGTATGAATCCGTGAAAGCGTTATGGCAGATGACGCCGGTGCCGACCCTGGTAACCCTGGAGGGTTTCTTGATGATATTGGCTGCAGAAGATCTTCGGGATGTGATGGCGCGGGTGCGTGTGCCGGTGCAGATGATTCTGGGCGATGCGGATCCGATTTGTCCGCTGGTGCTTGCAGCACCTCTTAAGGAGTTATGTCCGGCTTTACGTGTAGAGGTGATGAAGGGCTGCGGTCATTTTCCGTTTTTATCGCAGCCGCAGGTATTCATCAAGCTTGTTGAAGGGATACCCCTGGTATGTCCGTGATCCGGGAAGATTTCATCCGTCGACGTTTTTCACTGGCAGCACCCAGGTATGGCATTTTATCTGAGGTTCAGAAGGGCGTGGCTGCGGCCCTGGCTGGCCGGATTAGAAATGCGCAAGGACTGTGTGTCCTGGATGTCGGGGCAGGGGATGGTGCGCTTACAAAAGCGCTGGTTAAAACCGGAGCTTGTGTGGTATCGCTGGATGCGGCCTGGGGTATGGTGCGCATGGGGAAAGAGCAGGGGGATGCCAGGTTATGGATCCAGGCCGATGCCGTGGCCCTGCCGTTTAAGTCCGAAAGTTTTGATGGGCTCGTGTCGTCATCTGTTTATCAATGGGTTGATGATTTAGAAACGGCATTTTCACAAGCGCGCCGTGTCGTTAAGCCGGGCGGGAAGATGATGATCGCCATGTTCGGCCGTGGAACTTTAAACGAGTTTTTTGAAAGCCTGGAATGTGCGGCCGTGTCCCTGAAGAAATCATTGCCGCCCATCAAGCGATTGGCGGATCAGGTTGAGATCGCGCGGGCATTAAAGGCGGCGGGTTTGAAACAAGTTGAAATGGGTGTTGAACACCGTGAGGTGATGTTTGTCAGTGTCACGGCACTTCTGGTATGGCTTAAGGGGGTTGGGGCCAACAGCCTGTCAGGGAATTTCTTTTGGGGCAAGGGCCTTCTGGCGGCTTTGGAAAAAGAATACCGGGCGCGCTTTCTTGTGAATGACCGTTTGCGTGCCAGTTTTGAGGTGGTCTGGATCGAGGCAAAAGTATGAAAAAAATCTTTATAACGGGAACAGATACCGGTGTCGGTAAAACCTACGCCATGCTGGCGTTGGGACATTTGATGCAACAGGACGGGCGCGATGTGGGTGTATTTAAGCCTGTTCAGTCGGGTGTCGGGGATGCGGAGTTTCTTCGGAAAAAGCTTGGTATATCAGATACACTTCGGGAGATTAATCCCTATTTTGCCAGGGAGCCGTTATCACCGCACTTGGCCCTGGCGCGTGCCGGTATTGTTCTGACACCCGAGAAGATATGTAAGGCTTTTGATCATATTGCCGCCCGGCATGAGGTTATGCTTATTGAGGGTGCGGGGGGGCTTTTGGTGCCCATCACTGGATCATACCTGATGGTTGATCTGGTGCGTGATCTTCAGGCTGAACTGGTGATTGTGGCGCGTTTGGGGTTGGGAACGATTAACCATACACTTTTGACAGTGCGTGAGGCCTCTCGTCAGGGGATTAAAGTGGCGGGTGTTCTTTTTGTTGATGCCTCGGGGGCCAGGAAAGGACTGGCTGAGGAGACAAATCCTGATGTGATTAAAGTGCTGGCGGGTGTGCCGATCCTGGGCACAGTGCCGTTTCTTAAGAAAACAGATGCTGCCTCGGTTTGTTGTGCCTGCCGCAACAGGATTGATCTTAAGCTCTTATGGGTTGAGCCAAAACACGATGCCCGGCGACTGGTGGCGCTGGATAAGAAATATGTGTGGCATCCTTTCACACAAATGAAAGATTGGCTAGCGGATATTCCCGGCGAGCCTTTGGTCATTGATCGAGGTCAGGGCAGTTATTTGATCGATGCCAAGGGGCAGCGGTATCTGGATGGTGTTTCCAGTTTATGGGTTACAGTGCACGGTCATCGAAAGCGCGAGCTGGATGAAGCGCTTAAAAGGCAGGTGGATCAATTGGCGCATTCGACCATGCTGGGGTTGTCGAATACACCGGCGGTTGAGTTGGCTGAAAAATTGGTGGGGATTGCGCCCAAGGGCCTTGCCAAGGTTTTTTATTCGGATAATGGGTCAACGTCTGTTGAGATTGCCCTTAAGATGTCGTATCAGTATTGGCAGAATAGGGGTTGTGCGAAGAAGACATCGATCGTTCATTTGGCTAATGCGTATCATGGCGATACGCTTGGGAGTGTGAGTGTCGGTGGCATCCGTCTTTTTCATGAAGTATACCGCAAGCTGGTTTTTAAGACTATTCAGCTCGATATGCCCGACGGTTATCGTGCGCCAAAGGGGAAAAAGTATCCCGATTATTTCTTTGAAGCGGTGGATCGGTTTGAAACGCTTCTTAAGAAAAAGCACGACACCATAGCTTCATTGGTGTTGGAGCCTATTGTGCAAGGGGCGGCGGGTATGATCATGTGGCCGCAGGGGGTTTTGAAACGCTTCGCGCATTTATGCCGCAAGTATGATGTGTTGCTCATTGCCGATGAGGTGGCCACCGGGTTTGGACGTACGGGGAAAATGTTTGCCTGTGAACATGAACATGTTACGCCTGATTTTTTATGTATGGCCAAAGGGATCACCGGCGGGTATTTGCCCTTGGCCGCTACACTTACCACCCAACGGATTTACGACGGGTTTTTGTTCCCGTATACGGATATGAAAACATTTTTTCACGGGCATACCTATACGGGAAATCCTTTGGCATGTGCGGTGGCTTTGGCCAACATTGAGCTGTTCAGGAAAGATCGTGTGCTGGCTAGGATGCAGCCGAAGATAGGTTTTTTGCAAAAGCAGTTGTCGCGTTTAAGGGGCAATCCTTTTGTCGGTGATATCCGTCAGCGCGGGTTTATGGTCGGGATTGAGCTTGTGCAGGATCGGAAGGATAAAAAGACGTTTGCCTGGCAGGAAAGGGTGGGGGTTCTGGTCTGTGAACGCGCGCGGGCTTACGGGGTTTTGATCCGCCCTTTGGGGAATGTGATTGTTTTGATGCCGCCGTTATCGATGAGTGAGGGTGAATTGGATTTGTTGGTGGGGGCGGTGGAGAAGGCGATTGAAGATGTGTTGTAAGGGCACGCCATGGCGTGCCCCTACGTAGGTGCGCATTTTTTATGGGAAATTCATTTATGAATAAACAAAAAATCATGGTGGCGATGTCCGGCGGGGTTGATTCATCGGTCACGGCCGCGCTTTTATGCGAACAAGGGCATGAGGTTGCGGGGGTTACCATGTGTTTTGAATTGCCGTCCATGGGTGAAGGACATAGGCCCAGCTGTTGCGGCTTGCAATCCATTGAGGATGCCCGCCGGGTATGCAGGGCACTGGGGATTGAACATCATGTGCTTAATTACGGCCATGCCCTGGAGGATCTGGTGATTGCGGATTTCATGCGCGAATACGCGCATGGACGTACGCCCAACCCCTGTGTGCGCTGTAATCAGCATTTGAAGTTTGGCCGGCTTTTGCACGATGCCAAGGCCCTTGGCGCCACGCACCTGGCCACGGGGCATTATGTGCAGAATATCTATAATCCGTTAACACAGTTATTTGAAATGCATCGGGCGGTTGATCGGCGTAAAGACCAGTCTTATTTTTTGTACGGGACACCGTATGAAAAGCTTTCTTCTTTATTGTTTCCGTTAGGCGGGATGACGAAAGATCAAGTGCGTGAGCACGCTCGCAGGTTTGACTTGCCGGTGGCGGGAAAGAAAGACAGTCAGGATATTTGTTTTATTTCCCAGGGGAAGTACCAGGATTTTCTGACACAGCGTGCGCCGGAGATGGCGCATCCGGGGGATTTTATTGACCAGGATGGCCGGGTGGTGGGGCGGCATCAGGGGGTGGCGCATTATACGATCGGGCAGAGGGAAGGCCTTGGCATTGCTCTTGGCGTGCCGGTGTATGTTAACCGCATTGATGTGGCGCAGCATACGGTGCATGTGGGGCCTCCTGAAAAGTTGATGAGTCAGGGACTGGAAGCTTCGGGCGTGAATATGCTCGTGCCGAATTTTGTTGAAGAAACTGTCGAAGCCGGATTAAAGATAAGGTATAATCACAGCGTAATTCAGGGGCGTGTGACTTTTTTACCGCAGGGCCGTTGCTGTGTTGATTTTCATGAGCCGCAAAAAGCGGTTACGCCTGGCCAGTCGGTTGTTTTTTACCAGGGCGATCTTGTCCTGGGCGGAGCAGTGATTGATCGGGCACTATAAGGGGGATGGATTATGAAGACAGTGATATTGTTGATGTGTGTGTTCATGGCGGGGACCGGGGTGATCCAGGCCAAGGAAAAGGCGCCCGTGACGGATGGGGTTTTTCGCTTGTATTATTCCAGTGGTGCGATCATGCGCGAGTCTAATTACAGGAATACCGAGCTGGATGGCACAGTTCAGGAGTTTTTCGAGGGCGGGAAAATGAAATCCCTGACAAACTATGCCATGGGTCGGCGTGAAGGTGAGGCCAAGGTGTTTTATGAATCGGGCGTGGTGAAGATGTCGGGGATTTATAAAGCCAATGCTTTGGAGGGTACTGTCAAGAATTATGACAAGACCGGGACGTTGTTAAAAGAAGAAACGTATGACAAGGGTGTTTTGAACGGGCCGGCTGTGGTGTATTTTCCCAGCGGTGTTATTCAAAAACAAATGATGTATAAGAATGCGGTGCTGGATGGGACCTTGGTGGAGTTTCTGGAGAATGGCAGTTCTAAATTGCAGGAATCTTATCGGAACGGGGCTTTGGTGGCCACACAGATGTATGATATCAAGAATAATCTGACGACGAAGCAGCCGGTGGCTGCGGTTGTGAAACCGAAGAAGGAAAACCCCGGCGCCCAAGGCGGCAAAGGTGGCGGAGGCTGTTAAAACAATGCCAGAGGCATCTGCCGATAAGGCATCTATGCCTGTTCCAGAGGCAGCCCCTGCAGATACAAAGGCCGTAACGAATTAATCAGCATTTAAAGGAGTTTAAGGCACGATGGGTATCAGGCTTAATAAAGAATATTTAAAGAATTTTGTAAGCGAGGCTGAATTGAACGCGCTTTCCGGGGCTGTTCTTAAGGCGCATCAGGACCTGCATCAGAAAACCGGCGCGGGGAATGATTTTGCCGGATGGGTTGATCTTCCGTCGAGAACACCGGATGCGTTGGTGGCGGAATTGACGGCGCTGGCCAAAGAAGTCCAGGCGCATTCCCGGGCGGTTATTTCCATTGGTATCGGCGGGTCGTATCTGGGCATACGCTCAACCCTGGAGTTTTTAGGCGTCGAATCCGGGCTTCCTGTGCATTATGCCGGGCATAACATGGCTACCTCCGATATGGTCAAGCTGGTTAAGTTGATCGAGACCACGGATGTGACGGTTGTGGTCATTTCAAAATCCGGCACGACTACGGAGCCGGCCGTGGCTTTTCGCATCCTTGATGAGGCCATGAAAAAGAAGTACAGTGCGGCGGAACTTAAAAAACGTATTATTTGTGTGACAGACGAGAAAAAGGGCGCCTTGCGCCAGATCGTGGATAAAGCCGGGTATCGTTCGTATGTGATCCCGGATGATGTGGGCGGTCGTTTTTCGGTTTTGACACCCGTGGGTTTGGTGCCGCTGGCGCTTGCCGGGGTTGATATCAGGGCTTTTGTCGACGGATTCCGTGCCGGTGAAAAAGAGTACGCGGATACGGATCTCCAGCAGAATATCTGTTATCAGTATGCGGCCATCCGCAATGTGCTTTATCGCAAGGGCAAGGTCATTGAGATGATGGCGTCTTTTTATCCCAACGTCCAGTATGTGGCCGAGTGGTGGAAACAGCTCTACGGCGAGAGCGAAGGCAAGGGCGGTCAGGGTATTTTTCCGGCATCGACGATCCTTTCGACCGATCTTCATTCCATGGGCCAGATGATGCAGGATGGTATCCGCAATATTTTTGAGACGTTTGTGATGATTGATAAGGTGGCCGATACGGTACTTATCCCGTCGCTCAAGGATGATACTGACAAGTTCAATTGCATTGCCGGCAAGGATCTTGACTGGGTGAATAAGCAGGCATATAAGGCCACCGCCGATGCTCATTACGAGGGTGGTGTGCCAAATTTAACCATCACCCTTGATAAGGCCGATGCGTTTCATTTGGGCCAACTCTATTATTTCTTTGAAAAAGGTGTGGGGATTTCAGGTTACATCCTGGGCGTTAATCCTTTTGACCAGCCGGGTGTCGAGGCGTATAAGAAGAAGATGTTTGCGCTTCTTGGCAAGAACTAACGGAATATCAGGTTATTGATTAAACGAAGCCCTCTCTAAGGAGAGGGCTTTTTTTACACCATTATTTGATCAATAGTCAAAATATATTTCTTGATTTATCAAACACAAAGGTGTATATTTTGATTATTAATCAAACATGAATGTAATTATTGAGAAGGGTTGACGATGATTCGAGGTATAACGCCCATGGATGCGGCACTGGAGGTTATGGGCATGCATCAAGCTCAGGCGATCATGCACCTTGTGTTTGTACAAGCCTGGGGCGGTCGCATTCTTTTTGTACTGGGCTTTATCTTGAGCTTTGTGGCGGGGTTAGAGAAAGGGAATTTCCGCCCTGTGCTTGTTTTTGTCTTTATGTTTTTTGTGGTGTGGTTTTTGCTGGTGGTCCCTTGTGTTAAAGGATCAGACCCGGTTTCAGCCATGGAACGCCATGGGTATAAGGGGATAAAGGCGGCCGATATATTAAGGAAGAATGGATATGTGCAAGTGAAGGTTAATCCGGTTCTGGATACAGCCCTTGGTTGGCTGGACACATTTATAATCAGTGTGACGGCTGTGCTTGATCACGATAACGAGGGACATGGGTATTTGTCGAATCCGTTTTTAATGGTCAAGATGGCCCTGGTTCTTCAACACAGGCTTGATCAGGGCATTGTGGATCATCAGCTTGAAACAAAGCTGGTGCGATTTTATCAGGATTATTATTGGCCACTGCTGCAGGGTGAAATCCCTTCCAGATTATGGCCCGGAGATCCGGATCTTCTTTCTTTATATAGTGAAGAAGGGCGCAATACCTGGGCCGCCCTGCGTGATGACCTTTATGCGATGCTGAATAAGGATGGTTTGCCGGAGCGCATGTTCGCGGCATTTTATGACGGGAAAGTTGATCAGGATGCGCTGGTGCATGATCTTCTGGTACGGGAAGTATCCTTAAAACCGGTTTTATATACACACATGGCATATGAAGAAAATGATCATTCCGAAAGAAATTTTCACGCGGATTTAACGACGCGCTTGAGTTTGAATATGCTGGAGGCTTTGCCGTATATCCATGGCGGGATCCTTTTTATCATGCTGATCATGTTTCCTTTTTGCCTGTCCTTGTCGCTTTTATTGCGGCAAGTTGATCCGGCTTTTTTCTGGTTAATAAGTTATATTTCCGTCAAGGCCTGGACCATCGGGTGGGCTGTGCTGGATAAGCTTTCGGTCATATGGTTTCAGATGAATCAGGCAGGCCAGGGCGTTTGGTTATGGCAGGCATCGCCAAGTCAGGGTGTTGTTCTGGGAATTATGGTGGTGGCTTGTGGTATGACGGCAGGGATGATTCTTTTGGCCTGTCGTGTCAGGAAATAAACAGTGCAAAATCAGGAGGTTGGCATGAAGGCATGGATCAAGGTATTTACAGGGCTCTACCTTATATTCCTGGCCACGATGGCGCGGGCCCAGGAGTCAGGTGCAGAGTCAGAAACAAAAGAGCAGTTTGATAATTTATCGAAGTTTATTGTGACAGTCATGACAGGCCCTGTGGCCAAAATCATTGCGCTGATCCTTTTGCTGGTGGGGATATGGAAGATCATCCATAAGGATTATGGGTCAGCGGTGGGGTGTGTCATTGCTTTACTTGCTTTGGTATTTCTACCCCAGATCCTGAGTATTTTCGGGCATTGATCGATGAAGCCTTGTCCGAAAACCATTGATAAACCTTTACTTATCCTGGGATTGGAAGGAGAGGATGTGGCTGTCTTAATGCTTGTTTTTGGTGTGCCTGCGATCTTGATTTCACCGGCGGCGCTGGTTTTGATTTTTGCGGCCTGGCCGGCATTGGTTTATTTCAAGCGCGGCAAGCCCCAGGGGTATGTGCTTCATACATTTTATCGCTTGAGCCTGCCGTTACCCGGATTGTTGCCGCCGCAGGTGCCGGGACAGCGCTTTGGCGTGAAAGGAAAACATGGAGCATGAGGCCGCATTACGTTCAAAAAGTTCATTGTATTTTGAGCGCTATGGTTTTGCGCAGCGCCAGAATATCGCTTTCGGGATGACGATTTATCTGTTGGGGGGTATTTGTGTACTTTTGGTGATAGGGCTTTTGATGATAGCCATGCGTCCTAAGGCGATCTATTACATCCCTGCGGCAGCATCGGCCGGCATGGCTTACCCTGAGCGTGTGCCAGAGTCATCTGTGATCAGTTTTTCATCAGCATGGCTTATGGATTGGGTTAATTACACACCTGAAACTGTGGCCGGGGTTTATGCGCGGTCAATCAATTTTATGGCACCGGGCCTTTTGGCCAAAGTGCGTTCCGGCATGGATCAGGAGTTATCCAAAATCGCGCGGTCCCAGGTATCGTCGGTGTTTATGTTAAAGGAAGCCCCCAGGGCCAGTGAGGATGCGCGTGGATTCAAGGTGGTGTTTGACGGGGTGCGTGTGGTGTACGCCGGCAAGGAGGAGCTGGCGCGTGAAGATGTTCTTTTTCATGTCCAGGTGATTCGTGCGGCTGTAACAGCGCAAAATCCATATGGACTGGTGATCAATGACTTTAATAAGGACAAGGTTGGTAGCCGTCATGATTAAATCCGGATTCCATATATTTGCAGGTGTAAAACAAGGGGTTGGATTTTTGATGTTGCCGGTACTTTTTCTCGTCGGGATACCGGAAAGTATGGCTGAATCACGCGTGTGTGCGGCGGATGTGATTGATGTCAAAACCAGGATTGGACAGGTGACAGAGATCGTTGTTGAGAACGGTGTGGCAGATCTGGTGCGTTCGGGAGACCCTGCGACATTAAAGGTCGAGCATAGTGCCGGGCATTTGTTCATCACGCCTTTAAGCACAGAGCCTGCGGTTTTGACGGTTATTGATAAACGGGGGCATTCGTCCCGGATCAGGCATGTCTTTGGTGAAAAGATCGATGAAAAGATCTTTGTTGCAGATTGCAGTAAAGGATCAAGTGTGCCGGAGAAGGAGGATACGGTCGTGTATTTGATGCGTGAACTTGTGCGCGGCCGCGTACCTAAAACAGCCACGGCAAAAGTTGCCGCGCGCGTTATGTTTGAGGATGATCAGTGGCAGATACGCTGTGTCAGGATTTTTGAGATGCCGCTCTTGTGGGGGTATTGTGCTGTTATTAAAAATAAAACCAGTGGGCCTGCCGTGATCCCGATCCAGCGGTTCAGTTTTCCGGGACTCTTGGCCATTGCAACTGAAAAAGATGTATTGGCCCCTGAAAATGAAAGTCAGATGTATATGGTGGTGAAGCGATGATTCCCATCAAGGACTTATACGCTCCCGTTCCAGACCGTAAGGGCGATAAAGGATGTGACGAGGAGGAACTTATCGGCTATGGGGTCCATTATCGTGCCGAGCGGCGTCTTTTGTTTCAGGAACCGCGCCAGAAAACCGTCTATCGCGTCGGTAAGCACGGCTATCCCGAATACCGTAAGGGCGATAAACCTCAGGTTGTCCTGTTCCGG
>JAZDPD010000150.1:0-2088 GCA_043798045.1 Candidatus Omnitrophota bacterium
ATGGATTCAGGACTGGATGAACAATTATCCCAGGAAGATTCTGGGTTACAAGACGGCGAATGAAATGGCAAAGGAATGCTTGCAGGGTAACAATTGATCTTAAAGCTCAAATTTGTCGCACTATGAGTTACAATTCGCGCAAATGATTGGGTTCACACAATTCTTTTGACTTTAAGAAAGTGTTGTGTTAACTTGTCATAATTCTTAGCCCGGTGGACCGGGCATATTTCATAAGAAAGAGGAAAATTATGGCCAAGATCAAGAATGTTAAAGCTCGTGAGATCATTGATTCCCGCGGTAACCCAACGGTTGAAGTGGATGTCATTTTAGATAACGGTGTGATGGGCCGCGCAGCGGTCCCCTCAGGCGCTTCTACCGGTGAGCGTGAAGCTATTGAACTTCGTGATGGCGACAAGAAGCGTTACATGGGTAAAGGTGTCCTTAAGGCTGTTGAGAATGTCAATGTGGCTATTAAAGAGAAGATTGTTGGCCAGGAATCTGATTTTCGCGCGATTGACAAGGTGATGATTGCGCTGGATGGCACAGAGAACAAGAGCAAGCTCGGCGCCAATGCTATTTTAGGTGTATCGCTGGCAGTGGCCAAAGCTGCGGCGAATAATGCCAACGTGCCGCTTTACCGTTATATCGGCGGTGATGATGCCAAGATCCTGCCGGTGCCTTTGATGAATATCATCAACGGCGGCGCGCATGCGGATAACAATCTGGATGTTCAGGAATTCATGATCATGCCCATTGGCGCTCCGACGTTTAAAGAGTGCATGCGCATGTCCTGCGAAGTGTTCCATAATTTGAAATCGTTATTAAAGGCCAACGGTCTTAATACCTCCATCGGTGATGAGGGTGGTTTTGCGCCGAACCTGAAATCCAACGAAGAAGCCCTTTCCTATATTATCCAGGCTGTTGAAAAAGCCGGATATAAGGCTGGCAAAGATATTTTCATTGCCATGGATTGTGCGTCTTCCGAGTATTACAAGGATGGCAAATATGAATATGATGGCAAGAGTTTCTCGTCGATTGAAATGGCTGCCGAGTATGCCAATCTTGTCAAGAAATACCCGATTGTTTCTATCGAAGATGGTCTTGACCAGAATGACTGGAACGGCTGGAAAGAACTGACCGCCAAAATCGGCCAGAATGTTCAGCTTGTCGGGGATGATCTTTTTGTAACGAACGTCAAGTGCCTGAAGCAGGGCATTGACCAGGGCATTGCCAATTCGATTTTGATCAAGGTTAACCAGATCGGTTCTTTGTCTGAGACCCTGGATACCATCGCGCTGGCCAAGAAGAACAAGTACACATCCATCATGTCGCACCGTAGTGGTGAAACAGAGGACGTGACGATTTCTCATTTGGCGGTGGCGACCAATGTCGGGCAGATCAAGACAGGTTCCTTGTCGCGTACGGATCGTTTGGCCAAGTACAATGAATTGCTTCGCATCGAGGAAGAACTGGGTTCCAAGGCAGTTTACGCGGGCCCGATTTGGGGCAAGATTTGCTAATGAGCCTGCCGGTGAGGCATGGCTTTTAAGGCCTGGCGGCAAGCGTGATAAAGAACGTCATATTTCTTTTTGTTGTGCTCGCAGCGGTTTTTGTGGTATACCTACCATCCTACATGCAGATGCAGGATTTGTGGGGTCGCAATCAGGCTTTTGAAAAGCGTATCAAGGATCTTGAAGCCAGTAACGTGAAGATGAATGAAGAGCGTGACCGGCTGATGAATGATCCGGAGTATTTTGAGAAGATTGCGCGTGAGCGCATGGGGTTGATCAAAGACGGGGAAGTGATTTACAAGGTTGTCCCCCAGGGTTCCAAGAAGGCGGCGTCGGTTGAAGAAGTAAAAAAAGCGGCTGAGCCGGTCAAGAAAGCCAGTACGGGAAAGACCAAGGCGCTTAAAGGTGCCAAGACAGCGTTAAAGACCAAGGCTAAAGAAAAAGTCAAGCCGAAGTCAAAAACAAAGAGTGCAGCAACGAATTCGACAGACACCAAGTCTGTAAAAGATTAGCAAACGTTATACCAGGGCGTTTGTGACAAGCATCGCGGGGTGGAGCAGCCTGGTAGCTCGTCAGG
>JAZDPD010000257.1:0-3428 GCA_043798045.1 Candidatus Omnitrophota bacterium
GGATGACTTCCAGTGCCCTTTTCCAGGGAACATTCTTAAGTTGAATATTTACCACACCCACCACTTCAGGCCCGGCAATAATATTCACGCCGCTTTTAAACGCAATAACCTTAAGGACATTCTTGATATCAGCATCCCTGAAATCAAGAGAAACATTACCCCGATCATTCACGTCAACCTTTAATACAGCTTCAACCGGCGACGCCTCCGCATATACAGGAACTGCCGGCGCTTGAACAGCATCAGAGGGCTGGGCACAAACCGGAACAATCATCATGACTTCCAGAAAAACCATGCCCCATAATATTCTAAACATTTATTCCTCCTTTTTTAACTGAAGGACCGACGTTTGACCATCCTTCAGAAGGATCACGCCATCCGATTCAATCTGCACAACCTTATAAAGCCCTATCATCTGTCCAACTTCCATCAAATTCCCATTAATGATGGCCACCCTTGATCCTGAGCCTTCTACAATGCCCTCAAGGGCCATCTCTGCCACAAGCAGATTTGTATCATATGTGATGATCGTTCCAGCCGAAGTTACCAAAGGCAGGAAGGGATCCCGCGCTCCATGCACATCATAAACCAGCGAAACCTCATCCGCCGCCACAACTAACCCTGGCCCTGAAAAACAGGACAATCCTGTCAGGAAAATGACCGAACAAAAGATGTAACAAGGATTTTTCATACCATTCATATCAATCCCCAAGAACCAACACCCGCATCTGCATCTTTACCAAATGATGAACAGGATCAGCCGCATTGGCCGCAATTTCCATGTTTTCCAAATGCCAATAAATCCTGTCTTTCTCCAAACGACTTAAAAATCGCCCCAACTGATGATATCCCGTTCTTGCCTTGATCAGGATCGCAAGGCTCCCATAACTGCCATCCTCATTTTTGACAAGCACGGTGCCGTCATTCTTTTGAGGCACCATCTGATCGATCTTGACATCATATTCATTGGCCAGGGTGGATATCGTCTTTAACACCGCAGAGACTTCATCGCCCTTATGCACCATAGCCTTGAAATCCTTCATTGCTAAACGTGCACTAACCAGACTTTCCCGATACTGCACCATACGCTGTTTGTTGGTCGTAAGCGTTGCAATGTCCGTCTTGATCTTCACACTCTGACGGTCCAGGGCCAGCATGCCGCCAACCTGCAGCCTCATGATCAGAAAGAAATCCACCGCCAGCAAAAGAACAAGCGACACCCCCAATACAATAAAAAACTGTGCGGCTGGCAAAGCTCTTAATTTGTTCAACGCTGGATTCAAGTCAAAACTTTTCATTTACGTTTTGCCTTCAATAGAAAATCCGCGACAGAAACAGACAAATTATCCCGTCGCTGAATGGACTCAACCTCAAGACCAGAAAAATTCTCTTTAATACTACGCTTGACTTTAAGATTCGCCACAAAATCTCCCGCATCAGACATTTCACTCTTGATTTTGGATACCGCACAACCCTGGATGGAAAGCAGCCCCTTATCAAACACAATCTGCCTGATCCATACCCCCTTGGGCACACTCTCGGAAATGTCACTCATGAAATTAGCCCAATGAAGACTTTGGGCTACGGTGATGGGCTTAAGCGTCATCATCTTGGACTGAAGTTGTGTCAGTTCTCCGATGACATCATCATAGGCCCTTTTATCCGCCCCCATCATTTCCCAACGAACCTGCAATATCTTAACCGAAGCAAACTTGTAGCCGGCCACACCCGCCAAAACCAAATGGATCACAACCAGAAACCCCAAAAAAGCCAGGATCGAACCCACCAACATCTCCGCAGGTATGCCACCAAAATCATCCGCCGTAAGCTGGGCACCGCGCAAGCGCTGCTGATCCGGGATAAAATTAAACTTAATCATAATGAGATACCGCCAGACCTAATGCCACAGCCATCCTGCGCCCTTCCTGAATAAAACCATCCCGGTCCGCGTCCGGTGCCACATGCAGCATATCGGCAGGATTCCACTTGATAGCCGGTATATCAAAATGCGACAAGAATGCCGTCTCGGCCCCCGACACATAAACCCCTTCTCCAACCAGGCATATCCGACCAACCGGCATATTCTTTTCCGTATTGAAATAATCAAAAGAAAGCCTGACCTCGGAAACAATATTACCCAGAACAGCCTCAACGCTTTGGCGCAAATCCTGCGTGTAGTCCTTGACCGCGAGATTGCCAACATCCGCCAAAGGGTCCATGCACAAAACCTTCACATCAGCCGAGGAAAGCCCCGTCACATTCATCATCCGGCGCCAGATGTCAGAAACCCCGATAAAAATATCCCGATTGAAACGTGGAGCGCCATCAGAAAGGATCATCAAATTGGTTACTGTTTCGCCAACATCCACCACAGCCACCGCTTTTCCAACAAGATCAGCCGATGTCGTTGTCGGTGGCGGAAGAACCGCAAAAGCATTGGCCAAAGCCGACGATGAAACGGTTATGGCCTCCACAGCAACCCCGCAATCCTTCAAAAGCTTCAGGCGCAAGTCAACCACTTCCTTTTTAACAGCCGCCACAAGGACCGACATCCGCTTGTCCTTCCCATGAGGATCAAGGATAAAACAATCCGCGTATATTGTTTCTTTCGGAAACGGGAAATATTTATCTGCTTCAATGACAAATGCTTTGCGCAAATCAGCCATGTTCATGCGCGGCATGTCGATATGGCGAATAAGTGTACCCCGACCACCAACAGCCACCACAAACGGACTGACGCGAGCCGATGTCCCCATTTTATCCAGGAGTTTATTCAATGAAGCCTTTTCATCCGCACTGTCCACTGGCTCAACAGCCCAGCGCACAACCTCGAAAAGATCCTGTTTACGAGAAAGTTTAACCCCACGAGACATTGAAGACCCCATGTCCAGACCAAAAACAACATCATCCCCGTGCGAAAGAACGGAGCGTTTGATGAATTTAAAATATGTTTCAAATAATGAGTTCATATAATTAATATAACAAATATTAAATTATTAAAAAGATAATTTAAATAAAAAGAAGGAGGCCCATTAAGGCCTCCTTCAAGATCAAGCATAAAACTCATTCAATTACTGCAGAAGCCCGCCCGTGCTGGCCGTAAAAATCGTGGTTCCTGACGTTCCAACCGTAGTTGGCGTTGCTAAGAGAGTATAACCACTGGTCGCAAACGTACATGTATACGCGAAACCTGACTGCGTCTCACCGCACGGATTCTGCGTAATATACGGCGGCGTTGCACCGGTAAGATCCGTAATAGCCGCCGGATAATTACCGTTGTGCGTTGTGGCATACGTTTCAGACGCTGTAGAAATAGAGCGCAACATGCCCTTGGCCAATGCATCATTGGCGCCGATTTTCGCCCTTAGCAAATTGGGGATCGCAATCGCAGCCAAAAGAGCGATGATAGCTACAACAATCATGATTTC
>JAZDPD010000151.1:0-2509 GCA_043798045.1 Candidatus Omnitrophota bacterium
ATCCGTTGGGGTGCTTGCAGGGGGTATCGCACATGACCTTAACAATATTCTGACAACGATTCTCGGAAATGTTTCAATGGCCAAGACACAGGTAAAACCTGAGGATGAGATGTTTGACCTGTTAGGTGAAGCAGAGACAGCTACAGCAAGGGCTCAGACACTTACCAAACAGTTGTTGACCTTTGCAAAAGGGGGAACACCAGTAAAGGAGACCGCTTCTATCAAAGAGATCCTCAAAGAATCGTCTTCCTTTGCGCTGCGAGGCTCAAAATCCGGCTGCGAGTTTTCGATAGCAGAAGACCTTTGGCCGGCCGAGGTTGACGTTGGACAGATAAGCCAGGTCATCAATAATATTGTGATCAATGCAAATCAGGCCATGCCGGAAGGAGGAATCATCCAGCTTTGTGCTGAGAACAAAGTGGTAGAAGACCGGCACAGTTTACCAATCAAGCCGGGCAGGTACATCAAAATCTCAATCAAAGATCAGGGGGTGGGCATTGCGCAAAACCATCTTTTAAAGATATTTGATCCTTACTTTACAACAAAGTATGAGGGAAGCGGCTTGGGGCTTGCCACAACCTATTCCATCATCAAAAAGCACGATGGACACATTACGGTGGAATCCCAGCTGGGGATTGGAACAAAAATTTACATCTATTTGCCTGCTACCGATAAAGCAGTTCCTGAAAAAGAGGAAGTTAGGCTGATAGCCGGCCAGGGCAAAATTCTGGTGATGGATGATGAAGCGTCGTTAAGGGAACTTTTAAAGACAATGTTGGAGAAGCTGGGTTATGAACCAGAATTTGCAAAGGATGGTGCTGAGACGATTCGGATGGTTAAAGAAGCGCTTGAAGCTGAAAAACCCTATGATGCCGTCATCCTTGATTTAACCATCCCCGGCGGAATGGGCGGCAAAGAAGCGATTAACAAATTGCTGGAGATAGATCCAGAAGTAAAGGCCATTGTCTCCAGTGGTTATTCAAATGACCCCGTCCTGGCGAATTTTCAGGAATATGGCTTTAAGGGTGTGATGCCGAAGCCGTTTGCATTCCAATCATTGGGCAAATTGCTGCATGACGTGCTCTGGGGTGAAAAAGAGTGATTTTTCGGCTATCTTTATTGCCGTTTATAGCGTCTTAAAAATAAGGACTTGCAGATGCATGTCTCAAAAGGCAGGCATTCAAGTATACGCAAGCACTTACCTACCTATGAAAAATCAACAATACCGAATAAATCTTCAACCGTCCGATAGTTGAACCTCAGTATGAATGATATCATTTCCCAACCTTCAATTTTAGATGGTCGTCAGAATTCACGGGCTTGCCCGCATCATGAATTTCCAGAAATTAAGGATTATTAAACAAGAACATGACTGCAGTCTTTAAAATTAAAATTTCTTAAGGGCATCATCCCGGCTGGTGGTGATGGGCAGAAAGGTGTCGAACCCCGATATTTCAAACACTTCTTTGACGTAATCAGCCATGGAGCACAATACCAGTTTTCCTTCCAGACGCTTTAGATCCTTTGTTGTTTTCAAGATGACCCGCAATCCTGCGCTTGAAAGATACTCCAGGTCCTCAAAGTCGATGATCATTTGTTTGGCCCCCTTTGCGATTGCGCCTGCAATCTGTTCTTCAAATGTCGGGGACGTATTGGAGTCCAGGCGTCCATCAAGCTTAAAGATATGAACCTCGTTTTGTTTTTCTTCTTTAATTTGCATCGGCTGTCCTCCTTGAGTATGGGCCTATTGTTGTCTAAAAGTCGATCGGTTACCCGAAAGGCTGTTATAATTTTCTAAGAATTCTGGTATTGAGTCTTAAGACTGAATACCGTCAAAGGCGAAACCAACTGTTTTATACCTTCAGTCTAAGAACCTTCAGCCTATATCCCTTCAGCCTCGCAACCTGGATATAATATTTTTTTTGTCATCACCAGGATATTTTTATTGTCACGGCGCTGATACGCCATCGTATCCATAAAATGCTTGGTCAGATAGACCCCCAGGCCGCCGATCTTTCTTTCTTCAAGGGGGCATTGAAGATCCGGTGCCGGGATTTTGGTCGGATTAAAGGGAATGCCGTCATCTTCCATGCGAACCATAAATTTTTCATCTTCAACAGAAAGGGTTATCTCTATCCAATGCGTTTCACTGTCGGTATAGCCATGCGATATAATATTTGTAAAATGCTCCTCCATGCAAAGATGGATTTCGAAGATGTCCTTCCGAGACAGCGCCTGCTTTTTTGCAAACGCCTCCACCTGCCGGCACAGCCTTTTAAGCTCGGACAGTTTGTTCTCAAGTTTAAATGAGACTTTATTGCTGGTCATTGTGTTTCCAATAACCTGGGAGATTGGGGTCAAGGATTCGAGGGGCCAAGGGTTCGAGTGTTTTTATCTGATGTTATTATCATGGCTTTACGCATCCTTTCAACCTCACCGGTTCCTATCTGAAGTGTGATCGTCTCCTTTAATTTTTCATCATTGTTTTGCCGCTTGAATCCTTGAACCC
>JAZDPD010000036.1:0-2970 GCA_043798045.1 Candidatus Omnitrophota bacterium
AACTTCAAAAAGCTTTGGAGGGCTTTTTGTGTCTTGATCCAAGAATGGATTTTGTGTCTAGAAAGAGGCGTTGCTTTTCTTGATCCTTTACTCATGGGATTATAAAAACGCTTTTTCAGGATCGACTAAATAATGCCAGCCCTCCGACCGTCAGGGATGGCTGACACTATTCATGAATTAATGTTAACCACACACTTTTAACGCACCACAAGCGCTACCAAACCCACCAGCTCAGATATGCCACCCGCCTTGTCATAATAGGCATCGGCATTCTTCACCTTTTCCATCTGCCCTTCAACCGGATACACACTTGAAATAATAACTTTCACTTCAGGATGAAACAACCGCACAACCTCAAACAAGGGTTACAATAAAGGTTGTGCCCTGGCCGGGCTTGCTTTCAAAAACAATATCACCGCCATGGGCACGCGCGATAGAGCGTGTCAGGGAAAGCCCCAATCCGGTCCCCGGTGTTTCAGAATTTCCGACCCGGCGGTTGCTGGCTTGATAACTGGCGGTCAAGAATCAACCCGCACTCCTTTGAATGAGATCATATTATGCGCAAATCAGCAACAGCTCACAAGAAGAATTTATCCAGAAGACCTGCATTCAACCGAACGTAAAAGCAAACAAGGCAACATCGTTTGTCAAAAACCTCAACATCAACGTATGCTCTCCGGCATTTTTCAACGATAACAAATGATACAAGCGGTCATCCTGCACCAGAACAAAGCCATCAAGAACATCCCTGCCCTGCTGTGTCATACCAACCAGTTTGCCATCAATAAACACCGCCACCCGACCCGCCCCCTTGCCAAGAGGGCGCATGACCAGAAATACATCCTTCGCCAGGAAGTGAAAATCAAGGCGCGCGCCCAAAGCGGCTGTGGCATGGTCATGGGCAACCGACCATGTCCCCTGGTAGGCATAATCATTCAACTCTAATGTTGGCGGTAACGTGTACTGGGCAATGCCGGTCTGCAAATTTTCCCGTGAAGCAAAACGCTGCGTTCGATCCAGCCCCAGATAAGTTTCGGGCGAACCCGCCTGGGGCAAATACACAGGAATGCCCGCATAATCACCGGGCTGACGGCCTGCTTCTTCCAGGAGCCGGCGGATCAGGACTTCAGACTCCTTTTCACCGCCTTCACCAAAATGAGCCCCCCGGATACGTCCATCCTTATCAATGAAATACTTCGCAGGCCAATAATGATTACCGTAAGCATTCCAGGTTGCATAATGATTGTCCTGCACCACCGGATAATTTAAACCAAAATCCCGCACGGCCCGGGCCACATTCTCCGGGATCATTTCAAAGGGAAACTCCGGTGTATGCACCCCGATGATCACAAGGCCCTTGTCCGCATAACGCTCATGCCATGCCTTGAGCTCCGGAAGGGTCCGGATGCAATTTATACATGTGTACGTCCAGAAATCAATGACAACGACCTTGCCGCGCAAACGTTCAAGGCTTAACGGCAAAGAATTGAACCACCGTCCTCCGGGAATGATCTGCGGCGCCAAGGGGGCCTGCACACCTGCGGAAAGAGACACCGGACCGGCAACGGCATCGCCGCTGAAACTGCGCAGCGCCTTCTTCACATGGCCGCCATTCTCCAACGCGGCCAAGCCGCTGCCATACGCAGGAAAACGATCAAGGACCCATGACTGCAAAACCCTGTCGTACCCTTTAAAAAGGACAAAAGCCATCAGGATCATGACAATCCCAAAACCCCGCTGAATCCCCACGCCATGCGACTTGATCCAACCCAAACGGCCCAATAGCCGCCTTCCCCCCAGCATGATCGCCAACATGGGCATCGCCGTTCCAAGCGCATAGGCCAATGTGATCAACACCGCGGCAGCACTGATGGTGCTCGCCGCGGCAAGGGTAATGACCGCCGCCATGATTGGCCCGACACAAGGCGTCCAGACAAGCCCAAGGCTCATGCCAACAACAAAACCCGACCAGAAGCCCGACCCATTAACCGACGATTTCTGCCGGGGCTGAAAGCGGGTAATGAAACTTTCGAAACGCAACTGTAAAACAGGGATACACAAAAATATTCCAAACAACGCCAAAAGAAAGATAGCACCCAAGCGCAGCGCATCAGCCGGCAACCCTGTCAACCGAACGATCGCAGAAAGCGTCAATGTAAAGAAAGTGAAACTGCCCACAAACCCTGCCACAACACCCCATGGCTTCAACTTCCCCCGCCCAACGGCACCTGTCATGATAATCGGAAGTACCGGAAGGATGCACGGGGAAAGCAAGGTAACCACACCCGCCATAAAAGAGAATAGCACCAGGATCAGCACAATAACCTCATTTCACATTTTTCATTAACCCATCCACTCCGCCGCCATTCCACTGAGCCATTTTCGCGCCGTCTTTGTCCACCTGCACAAACGTATCCTGATAGGCAACAGCATACCGTGCCTTCAACTCAACAGATGAATCATAATCAACCTTGAAAACCCGGACTCCGGCAGGGATATCGGCCATCCGCTCTTTTAAAACCCTCTCCGTCGCCTTACACGATGGACACCAGCCGGCATAAAAGAAATACACCCGCTTCATATCCCTGGCCTCATCAAAAGCAGCCGGGCTATACTCAGCATACTTCCCATGGGCAGAGATGGCCTCCATAGGCATATCGTGCTTTACCATCGAACCATCCACCATCTGGTTTTCCGCCAATACAGCACGGTTAAAACCAGCCACCCCGAAAACAACAGCCATTAAGATCAGAACTTTTCTCATACCAACCCCCCATGATTAATTTTGTGATTTATAATTATTTGTCGCTCAAACCATGCCAAAATTTCAATTAAACCCGAATTGTGCATTACGGGCTGTTTTTCGACACAAGCGCTTGCACAAAAAAGTGCATTCGCCTTCGAATTGGCCTTCTACAATTTCTTATCCGGAAAAGGCCCGGGTTCAACCCGCATTACCACTTTCTATTG
>JAZDPD010000060.1:0-7679 GCA_043798045.1 Candidatus Omnitrophota bacterium
TTTTAAAGCTGCTTCTTTCTCCGCTTCCGCCCTCTTACGGGCCTCCAGAGCCTCACGCGCTTTCTGTTCTGCCTCTTCTCTTTTTTTAACAGCAGCGTCTTTCAAAAGGATCGCGCTTTGCTGAATCGCTTTGGCCGCTTCTGCCATTTTGTAAGCCTGATCCGCCTTGCTTTTCATTTGATCAGCCATGTGCTCTGCTTCCTGCGTCTGAAGCTTAAGTTTCTGAGCAAGCAAGCGACTGGCATCCACGGCACTCTTTTGATTTTGCAGCTCTTTTTCGTAGAAGGCTTCCTTGTCTTTAATTCTTCGATCCAACTCTGTAACCGACTGCTCTTTTTCTTTCAACAGATTCTCTTTCAACCGTAAATCCATGTCAATCTGCGTCAGCTTGGTTTTGCTTGAAAGCAAAGACTTCTCTGTTTCTTTTTCTCGTGCCTGAGTTTTAGCAAGCTTTACAACAAGATCAACTTTTTCTTCCTTGGCCTGGCGGAGTTGATCCTGAAGATTTTGTTCCGACATTTTTTTATCACTTTGCAATGTTACATGCATCGCTGTCAATTTATAGAAATCATTTACGGTCAAGAATGACGTGGTCTGCACACTGGCAATCGATGTCAGATAAAGGATCAGGAAAATATCGGTCATACCTATCAAGAACATGCGCATATGATTCTACTCCTGACTAAGATCGCTCGTAGATGGCAAAGATACAAGGATCGTAAAACGGCCGAATAAATACAACAAGATGCCTGAAATTGATGTGAGATACGCCAGCGGCGCTGCCAGCGTGCCGCTGATAAATTGCGTCATGCAAACACCCAGCAAGGAACCCAAAAGCCCAAGGAACAAGGGGGTCTCCGCCAGGAATTCAATCTGACGCACCTCGCGCCGGGTCAATTCGGCGGCCCTTGCTTTTTTGGACGCCACCAGCAAAGGAAGGATCTGGATCACCAGAAACCCAAGAATTAGTGCCATGATCCAACGCGGGATCACCAAAGCTGTTTTCTGGCCTGGAAGCGGAGCTCCGGTCTGCAAATGGGCCATTTTCTGTTCGAGTGTAATCTGGGGCAAAGGCGCGCCTGGAGCAGGATGGTATTGAGTCAGAAAAAAAACAGATCCAACAACAGCCACCGACAACAAAACAACCATAAGATGGAAGATGGGAAACGTTTTTTCTTTCCTGACCGTCACAGATTGTTCCTGCTTTTTGATTAATGGTTCTTTCATAGCCACCTCTGATTATTTTTTTATTTATTACAAACTCGAATGATTCTGCTTTAACACCCTAGTATATCTTCCTGCCTGTTTATTGCTATAGTCGCCAGTTAACCTTTAACTGTTAGCGATCCTCCCTCAAAACAGTTTTATCTATCCGATTTCTTTCCATTCTTGCCGAACCAGATAATGAATGCCGTGATCATCAAGACTCCAATAATAAGACCAAGGGAACCCACAACGTTGTTTAATAACGCGGGCCGGACGACAAGAATGCCCCCCATGCCCAGCATCATGAGCCCTGAAACCAGTTTCAAAACCCGGCCTTCCTGTTCCGTCAACTTTCGAGACCCAAGCGTCGATGAAAATACCAAAACAATCGCCAAAAGAGGAAGCACATAAATCAAATTGTAAAAAACAAGATAAAGATAATACTGTCCCGTTGAAAGCTTTTGCAATGTCAACGCTCGGGTAAAAACCATCGGAAATCCGGCCGTACACAACAGTTCGTACAGATTGGCCATAACAGCCAACACCACCGTACCAATAACCAACGCCCCCACCGACCCCGTCCTGATCAAGGCGCGCATTTTGGCCAGCAAGGACGTCTGCGCTGCTGCCGATATCGACAGCGACACTCCCTGCTTGAAAAAGAAATAATCCTTGATATTGATGATCGCAATAGCAACAGCCACAAGCCCTGCTGCTGTCGTGATAATTTGAACATCACCCGTCACCATGAATAAATTAAGCCACGCCGCCATAAATAGAAAATAAACAAACCCTGAAAAGAATACAAAAACACCTCCGACAACCAGCATCCTCATCCGCGACTGGGCGTGAACCATAAGACTTAAAAGCATCAGCAACACAAAAAACGCACACGGATTAAAACCGTCAAGCCCGGCCAGAACCAGCGTTAGAATCGGCAAAGAAATCCTGGATGCATCAATAACGCCAAGGAACGGTACTGTTACTGTTGCACCATCAGAGGATGCGTTATTCATCACGTTGGAGGGATCCAGGCAGCCAGACTGAAAACATTGTTCAATCACCCCGGCCATCTCTTTTGACTTCTCGTCGTTGAAACCGATCCACACCCTGGAATCTAGGAAAGTGGCTGGAACGCTTCCGGTAGTTTCCCCGTAAGCGGCTGACATTTTTCGGTAAAACTCTTTGTTCGCAGAATTATGCCAGACCTCATAGTCCTTAACGACAAGACCCGGGTATTTCCTCTCAAGCTCTTTCAGGAAAGGCTTCTCGTGGCCGCAATGCGGGCACCCATCTCCCCAGAAGAAATATACAATGACCTTGCGTCCACCTTCAACCGCTTGAGAAGGCGCAACCGCCAACATCATCGATAAAAAAGCAATAACAGCAAAAATAATCTTCCGCATCCTTTAAACCTCTATCAAATTACTTTCGTGCCCATGAATAAAATATATTTCATTTGGTACCTAATGTTTGTAGACAGAACACCTGCTAGATAACCGGCAGGATTATCCTGCCCTACCATACAGTTTTTCCTGTGCTGATTTTACTTGAAATATCACTGTTCTTATAAAATATTCAGATCTTTCAAGATCATCTTTGTGATCTCTTTGGCTTTTGGTCCTTTGGCTTCATCTGCCGCTTCAATATTAGTCGCAAAATAGTACCTCTTACCCTCTTTCTCAACACATCCCACAAACCACCCCAATATCCACTTTCCATCCTCAAACCCGGAACCGGTCTTACCCATGAAGCGCACACCTTGCTCGTCTGAAAGGGTAATATCCCTGATCACCACACGGACATTTTCCGGCTGCAGCGGTAATTGCCCGGTGTAAAGTCGATGCAAAATATCAACCTGCTCCCGCGCAGAAATCTTAATGGAAGAACCCAGCCAGAACTTGGTCAACCCTCCTGAAATATCCCGATTGCCATAACCTATCTTATCCAAAAACGCCTGCATCCTGTGCTCTCCAATCTGTGCCGCCAGAGCCTTAAAATACCAGACAACGGAATCCTTGATAGCAGATGAAAGCGTCTGATCCTTATTCCATGCCGGAAAATCATACCGGGTGCCATCCCACTTAACAAGAGTCCTCGCATCATCCCGGTCAAGAACACCATCCTCAAGACCAGCCAAGGCATTATAAATTTTAAAGGTCGAACAGGGCGAAAGGCTTTTCGTGCTTTGAGGTTCGTTGAAGATGACGTACTTGTCACCACTCTCATCGTACATCACAAATGTAGCTGTATTAAATCCTTCAAAATATTTTCCAAAATCCTTTATTTCCACAGCTGTTTCAGAAAATGCGCTGGTCATGCCGCAAAAAACGGCAATACACACAACCACAAATATCCAGAAATTCCTTTTCATTTCTCACTCTCCTTTAAAAACATTAGACTCGCGTTGTCCTCAGGAAAATCCTTCTCAACCAAGGCCGCTCATTTTTCCACAATGTTTCATTTTGAAAAAATTTGGGTTCAACCCGCATGAACACATCCCATTTAAAAATGCGGGTATGCTGCAGCAAAAATCAAAGCAAAACCGGTAGGGGATAACCATAAACCTCTGAATTCAACAAATTCAGTACACCCAGGCTACTTTGAACATTTGATGATCGCCGATGGATCAAGGATAAGGGCCACGTTCCCATCCGCAAGGATGGACGCGCCGAC
The DNA here is from genome assembly GCA_043798045.1 of Candidatus Omnitrophota bacterium. Taxonomy (GTDB): domain Bacteria; phylum Omnitrophota; class Gorgyraeia; order Zapsychrales; family Fredricksoniimonadaceae; genus Fredricksoniimonas. The sequence goes on from JAZDPD010000060.1 coordinate 3,883, forward strand.
AATGCCTTTAACACCCGCATAATGTTTGGTGAGCGATTTTAATACGATCTCATCTTTCCCCAAAAGACTGTCAACCATGATCCCGAGTTTATCCTTGCCATCTGTAATCACCACAACACGCTTGAGTGTTTCATCATGGGCCGCATTAGCTTCAGCCTGAATAACCTTGGAAAGTTCCACCAAAGACAAGGCATGGTCCCTCAACTTCATGGTCATATTGCCATCTACCGTATAAATATCCTTCTTGGGGACATTAATGATCTCCGTTACAGCCGAGATCGGAAACGCGCATATCTCATCCCCCACCACAACAAGCAAGGCCGGGATGATCGCCATGGCCGATGATGCATCCGTCTTTCCACCTGAAGCCGCAAGCCTGACCTCAGCGATACCTGACTGAATGTCTGAGGATGCTTTCTCCAAAGCACTGGTCGTATGCGCCATGCTCAGAATATGCCCTGATGCCTCATCAAACCTGGATAAAGCATTAAGGCCTGTGATAACACCATCCAGATCCGCAAGGGCTTTCTGGGCACGGGCAGGTTCCTTGAAAACAATCTCCAACAGGGCTTTGGCCCTGGCAATGCCCTGCGCCAACTCTTTTTGCCGGGAAAGATCATGCCGCAGCAATTTCTCTGTCCGGGCATATTGCGAACGAATGATCACCAGTTCGCTGGATAAACCCATCAAATGATCGAGTTTATGCGGATCAATCGTTGTGTTTTGCAGTAATGATTCGGTATCCTGTGGCATATCTTTCTCCCAAAAAGAGCCCCCGGAAGACGTAAAGCCTCCCGGGGGATTATGATTACATCATTAAGTTAAGCGATGCGTAAAGGTTCATCACCGTTCTCTTTCTTGACCGGCTTGACCGTGCGCTTCCCGGCAACAGCCTTGGCTCCAAAGGATGAAACCGGCTTCCTGACACCAGCCGTAACCGGCGCCGATACGTTACCAGAATCCAATGTTTTAAACTGTGCCACCATATTACGCAAAGCTTCAGCCTGCGAAGACATCTCTTCGGCTGATGCGGCCAATTGTTCGGATGCCGATGCGTTTGATTCCGTGATCGATGTGTTTTGTTCCATCGCAGCCGACTGTTCCTGTGTAGCATTGGCCACATTCTGAAGCTGATCCGCGATCTTTTTGATACTTCCCGTAATACCCCGAACCATCTCCCCGGCCTGCTTGGAAATCGTGACACCGCTCTCCACCTGCCTCAGATTTTCTTTAATAAGATTCTGAATCTCCTTGGCAGATGTGGCTGAACGTTCGGCCAGCTGACGTACCTCATCAGCCACTACGGCGAATCCCTTGCCATGTTCACCCGCGCGTGCTGCCTCGATGGCAGCATTTAACGCCAGAAGATTGGTCTGATCAGCAATATCCGTGATCAATTCCACGGCTTCGGCCATCTGTTTAGAACCTTTTTCAATCCCGGTCATCGCTTCCACATTACTCTCCATCGCCTGTCCGGCTTTCGCCGCATCAACGGAAACATTCTGCGCAATCTGATTAGCGCCCTTAACATTTTCCGAATTCGATTGAACTGACGAAGACAACTCTTCAAACGACGCTGACTGCTGCTGAGCACCATCGGCTATCTGCTGGGAGGCTGACGAGACTTCCTCGGTCGCGGCCATGAGCTGTTCCGCCGACCCACGAATCTGCCCAACCACGCTTGATAATTTGTCCGCAAAACCATCCATGGCTTTTCCCATCACGCCTATCTCATCCGCACGATCCATCTTCAAACGCTGGGTCAGATCGCATTCCGCCATTTGTCCCATAACATCAACGCTTTTTGACATAGGTTTTGTAAGTGAACTGGTCAGAAAAAGACCGGCAGCAATAGCTAAAACAAAACCAAGAATGGTAATAAGAATTACTGTCATATTGGCAGATGCCATAGCATTCGCTGCATCTTTTGCCGTCTGCTCCGCCTTAAAGCTGGCCGCATCTATCAAACTGTTCAGCGCTTTTTCAACATCAACATTCTGCGTATTGGCAATACCCATCGTGGATTTATATACACTCGCATACAATTCCGCTCTCTTGGGATCATCCTTGGACATCTTAACGGCTGACTTCACCATATCCGTCAGTTTTAAATTTGTTTCTCTCAATATCCCAAGCTTTGTTAAAAAATCAGCATACGCAGCGTCCTCATCCTTCGATTTTGACATCTTAATATAAATATCATTTGCTTTCTTATAAGCTTCACGGCGTTTTCCAATAAGCTCAATAGCATTGTCCACATCCCCCTCACTCATCCCAGGATTGCTCAACGTACGCATCCCCGCCTTGATCGCCATAATATTAAAATTTATTTCGCCAACATATTTAACCGATGGCAAAGCTACTCCCGAAACCTCATCACTCTTTTTCATCAATGTTTTCAGACCCAAAACCCCCGCCCCCCCAACGATTGCCGCAATGATTGCGACCAACACAAACCCACCGATCAATTTTGTCCCCAACTTAATGTTGTCCAACATAACTCTCCTCCGTTTACTATTAAATATAAAAAAATAAGAAAAAAATTATAATTAATGACCTGTTAACATCGGCCTTTACTTTTCACCCCTGTGCGCAACCTTCTCCAGATACTTTTGAAGTGCCAGCTTGTGGCCGCTATCAAGTGCTACAAAGGCGATGCCAATATCAAAATTCCCGGCCCCCACATCCTCCACACGCACAACTTTCCCTAATGTCACCAACGGATGACGTCCGGAAATTTCATTGACCTTGATAAACCCTGTTTTAAATTTCTCCCAACCAGGAATATCCACCTGCAACTTAAGGATTGTTCCAATCTCAAAGGGCTCACGCGACTCAAAAAGAAGCCCGCCCTGGCTTAAATCCTTTGAAACAACATGCCTGCGCTTCCCAGAATCGCCCCTTAACACGGATGCATCAAAAGGTTCGCACACCAGAACATCTTCCTCATGAATACGCAAAAACTTTCTTCTTTCCGGATCTGTCTTTTGTATCCCCATAGAACCCCTCACAAGACTTTGGAATCAACCATCCCGACCAATTGACTGATCTCGGGTTTCGAGATCTCACCATCCGCGCCTGCTGTCTGACATTGCTTGATCACATCCTTGGAAATGATCGATGAAAACGCAATGCACGGCAGGCGTTTCAACTTTTGCTCATCCTTGATCCTCTTGATCAGATGCAGCCCGTCCATCTGGGGCATTTCAATATCCGTCACCATCAAATTATAATGCTGTGAAATATCTCCAAAATCAGCCCTCTCTTTAAGAGAAGCAAGCCTGTTCCACGCTTCTTCGCCATTGGAGGCTGTTTCTATTTGATACCCGGCAGCCTGTAAATGCTGCACAATCATGTGCCGTGTGAAATCAGAATCATCAACCACAAAAATCTTCTTTGAAGTGCGGTCTACCATCGATGAACCATATTCCCCGCCTTGAGGCGGCTGAATATTGGCGTGCGGATTAATACAGGAGGCAACCTTTTCAAAATCTAAAAGAAAGATAACTTTCTCTGCAACCCTCACAATACCCGATGTATATCCCTCTCCAGTCTGAAGCATTTGGGAAGGAACCTCAACAGATTTCCATGAAATACGATGAATGCGCGAGACCGCCCCGACCAGGAAGCCCAGACATATTTTATTAAACTCCGCAATAACAATGCGGTTACGCTTGACATCAAATTCAGCGCTCATCCTGATATGTTTGGCCAGATCCACAACCGGAATAATCGCGCCACGCAAATTAATAGCACCTTTGATAGAGGGGTGAGCATCCGGCACGGGCACAAAATCT
>JAZDPD010000063.1:0-2256 GCA_043798045.1 Candidatus Omnitrophota bacterium
CAAACAGTTCTCACCCGATTTTTTTGACCTTGTAATAATTGATGAGTGCCACAGGGGAAGTGCCGATGCAGAGTCAGCATGGCGTGAAATACTAACTTATTTTTCATCGGCTACACATATTGGCATGACCGCTACGCCCAAAGAAACCCGCCACGTTTCCAACATTCATTATTTTGGCAATCCGCTTTACACATATTCCTTGAAGCAGGGCATTGAAGACGGATTCCTTGCACCATACAAGGTTGTACGCATTGATTTTGACAAAGACCTTACGGGCTGGCGCCCAGAAGAAGGTAAGGTCGATAAATACGGATATGAGATCGAAGACCGAATTTTTAATCAAAAGGACTTTGATAAGAAATTGGTGCTTGAGAAGCGCACTGAGTTGGCCGCAAAAAAGGTATCAGAGTTTCTCAAGGCCACAGACCGTTATGATAAAACCATTGTTTTCTGTGAAGACATTGACCATGCAGAACGGATGCGTCACGCACTCGTAAATGAAAATCCCGACTTGGTAAAAAAAGATAGGCGTTATGTGATGAGGATTACGGGGGACAGCATTGAGGGCAAAAATGAGCTATACAATTTCACCGACCCGGAAAGCCGTCATCCGGTGATTGCAACAACTTCAAAGTTAATGTCAACAGGTGTTGATTCACAAACAGCCAAGCTCATCGTTCTTGACCAGAACATTCAGTCCATGACCGAATTCAAGCAGATCATCGGACGGGGGACACGGATAAATGCGGATTTTAATAAGTACTATTTTACCATAATGGATTTCAAAAAGGCCACGGAGCTTTTCGCTGACCCAGAATTCGATGGCGACCCTGTCCAGATTTATGAACCTGGCCCAGGTGAAACGCCTGTACCGCCGGATGATGATGAGGTGATTGATATCGATGGAGAAGAAACACCAATTGATATTGATGATGACGGAACCATAATTGATATATTTCCACCCGAAGGCGTCAAGCCGCCAAGAAAATATTACGTCCATGACGTCGAAGTCACTGTCATATCAGAAAGGGTTCAATACTATGGCAAGGATGGAAAACTTATAACCGAGTCTTTACATGATTACACCCGTAAAACAGTGAAGAAGGAATTTGCGTCATTGGACGATTTCTTGAGGCGCTGGGATTCGGCCAGTAAAAAACAAGCTATTATTCAGGAGCTTGAGGAACTGGGGGTTCTGTTTGAGCCTTTAGCTGATGAAGCCGGGAAGGATTTCGGCTCCTTTGACTTGATATGCCACGTAGCTTATGGTCAGCCTCCGTTAACCCGAAAGGAACGGGCGGAGAATGTAAAGAAACGAAATTATTTTGCGAAATATGAGGAAAAAGCCCGTTTGGTCCTTGAAAGCCTGCTTGATAAATATGCTGATGAAGGCGTAGAGAATATGGAAGACATTAACGTATTGAAACTCCAACCCATCAACGAGCACGGGACGCCGATTGAAATTATCAAGAGCTTTGGCGGCAAGGAAAAGTATCTTGAGGCTTTGAAAGAATTAGAAGGCCAAATTTACAAGATTGCATCTTAACTGGACAATACAAATAGCGGCAGAGAGGTTTAAAGAATGGCAATCAGTACAACAGTTAAAACGATTCAAGACATCATGCGCAAAGATGTTGGTGTGGACGGCGATGCCCAGCGCATCGGCCAGCTTGTGTGGATGATATTCTTGAAAATATTTGACGATAAGGAACGAGAAGCAGAACTTTTGAAAGACGACTACAAGTCCCCCCTTTCGGAAGAACTGCGTTGGTGCAACTGGGCCGCAGATGATGAAGGGATGACAGGGGATGAACTGCTCGATTTTGTCAACAATAAGCTCTTTAAGCAGTTGAAGGATTTGCACGTTGGTTCAAATGGAAACCAGAGAGCGTATATGGTCCGTTCTGTTTTTGAGGACGGTTACAATTACATGAAGTCCGGCACGCTCATGCGGCAGGTCATCAACAAGATCAACGAAATAGATTTTAACATTTCAGATGACCGGCACATGTTCGGCGATATTTATGAAAAGATTTTGAGTGATCTTCAAAGTGCTGGGAATGCCGGTGAGTATTATACACCAAGAGCCGTTACCCAGTTCATGGCCGATATGGTTGATCCTAAATTAGGCGAAAAAGTGCTGGACCCGGCGTGTGGTACGGGCGGCTTTTTGACCTGTGTTATAAAAAATATTCGCAAGAAATATGTAAAAACGGTAGATGATGAGATCATTCTTCAGAAATCCATTTTCGGTGT
>JAZDPD010000070.1:0-28265 GCA_043798045.1 Candidatus Omnitrophota bacterium
ACCCAAAAAATTATCGATAAGGCTTTTGATAAATCGGATGAATTTGGGGATCATGGCGTCCTTCTTGAACACAATAAATATTATAGAAATTTTCCGTAACTTACGATGTAGCAATATTAACCAAAAACATAGGGGAAGTCAACTGGTTAATCCACCCCCCTCCTTTCGCTCCCCGCCAAAAAAAGGTGGACGATTAATATAAGGCTTTAAGCGCTTTAACAAAACCGGGATATGATTTGGACGTGCATTCAACATCCCTGACCTTGAGCCCAACCTTGAGCCCAAGCACCGCAAAAGCCATGGCCAAACGATGGTCATGATGCGGGTTAAGAACAACACCCCCTTTATAAGAAGAGCGCGGATGAATGGTCAGCTCGTCTTTTGTTTCCCGAATATCAGCCCCCACCTTGAGCAATTCCTCACGCAAGTCACTGATACGGTCAGACTCCTTAACTCTAGCGTGCCCAATATCTTTCAAGCGAGTCACGCCTTTGGCAAACATGGCGGTGACAGCCATGATCGGCACAAGGTCAGGACAGCTTTTCAATGAAAATGTTCCGCCCTTCAAGGCGCACGGCCCCTTGATCAGCAACTTGTGTGGCCCACGCGCAATGGTTAACCCCATGCGGGTCAGGAATTCAATGATGGCACCATCTGACTGGACAAGATCATCCTGAAAATAACCTTTCAACGTAACATTGGAATCAATCAACGCAGCCGCTGACATGAAAAAAGCAGCCAGGCCGTAATCCGAAGGCACATGAAAATCCTTTAACCCGTTAAATACCTGATCACCGGAGATGAGAAATTCACGCTTTCCTTTGGGGATCACGTGAATACCGGCACATTTTAAAATCTGACGTGTCATGGTGACATAATCCTGGGAAACAAGCGTTTTTCCCGTCATCTTCAAACGCGTATCTTGTTCAGCCAAAGGCGCCGCGATCATCAAGGCTGAAATGAATTGAGAACTGAGTGAACCGTCAATTTCAACGCGTCCGCAGGGAATGTCCCCGCCGTTAAAAACAATCGGCACCGATTCCCCGGGGCCCTGCCCCTGGATACCAAGCCCCTGCCGGCGCAAGGCCGCGCAAAGATGATGATTGGGCCTGCCCACCAGCGTACCGCTGCCGTTAACCACAGCCCCCTGACAAAAAAATGGCAGTAACGGGAGGACAAAACGCAGCGACGTGCCGGACTCACCGACATTCACCGTGCGCATCAATTTCTTTTTCTGGAAATCCGGGACATGAACACTAAAACCTCCCGGCACGCGCTGCACACGGGCGCCGAAGGCCTGGGCCACACGCATGGCTACCCTGGCATCATCACAGTCCGAAGCGCCCAGGATACGCGACTTGCCGCCACATGCAGCCACAAAGAAAGCACGTATGGAATATGACTTGGAGGCGGGTAAAGTAACGGTCCCGCGAAGCTGTTGTACAATGGGAACGTTAAGTATCATTATCTCTTGGGAACGACCTGGTCGTTCTTACGGACCTTTCGGCTCGAGAAGGGCGGTATAAAATCTGCCGCCGCCATTTCATCCTGAACACGGGTCACGCGCACATCGCCCAAATAAGTTTTACCACGGTAAATGGACATGATATCACCCTGGCCAATGCCATGCTTGCTGCCCAGATCAAAAATCAGGAATTCGGTTTCGGAATCAACGTTAAGGACATGCCCTTCTTTCGCGCTTTCAGGTGTGATGACAATGCGGTCAAGATTAACTTTATCCTGCATGGATTTATCTGTCGGCGGAACAATCTCGTTGCGCACTTCCTTGACAACGGCCGATTCGGTCAACTCCTTGAGCTTCTTCTCGAACTCGCTGTTACTTTTCTGAAGATCCGTGATCTTTTGCTGCAGCGACGTAACAATACCCGCATTATCCGCCGCCCTATCCTTGGCTTCTTTAAGTTTGGCAGAAATGTCCTCAATCTGCTTGGCCAGCTGTTCACGCAATTCCTGCTTGGCACGAACTTCGGCCTCAAGGCCCTCACGAACCTTTTTATTATCCGCCTTGATCTTCTCATTCAGCCCCTTTTCAAGATCGATCTCTTCCAGCAGACCGTTGATGCGCTCCTCAGCATCCTTGCTTTTGGCTTCCAGCGTTTCGATCTGCTTGCGCGCCTCCTTGAAAACAACATCAAGCTTTGTATTGCGGAGGGTCAATTCCTCCACCGTCTGTTCCGCGGCCTGGCGCACCTGCGTTTCTTTCTGAAACATGAAAAGGCTGATCGCCACTCCCGAAACCAGAATGATAACGATCAGGATCAGAAAGATCAGGATAGTGCGTCCGCTTTTTTTCATAATCAACCCCGGAAAAAATTTATAGATTCAATTAGTAATTGCAGCACTTATCATTATAAAAATATATCGAACGATGTAAAGCGATAACACAAAATTTCAAAGATACGGCAGAAATTCGGAAGGCAGGGGCGTTGATATTTCCAGCGGATTTTTAGTACGCGGATGGACAAAGAATATCGCCTGGGCATGCAGCGCCAGACGCGGAAAATTTCCCCTGTTGCCATAATTCTCATCACCCATGATGGCATGCCCGATATGGCGCATGTGAAGCCTGAGCTGATGGGTGCGCCCGGTTTCAGGAAAAAGCGCCAGCGCCGAAACGGACTTGGAGCGCTTGATCACCGTATAATATGTAACCGCCGCCTTGCCTTCACCATCCGGCACCGTGCGGCGCATGTCATGGTATTTCGGATGACGACCGATCGCGGCCTCGACAACGCCCTCATCATACTGCACCTCACCTTCAACCAGCGCCACATACTTCTTTTCGATCGTATGTTCTTCAAACTGTTTGGCCAAGCGTACATGCGCCATATTGGTCCTGGCCACAAGGATAACCCCGGATGTCTCCCGGTCAAGCCGGTGCACAATGCCCGGACGCCGCGCACCGTTAACATCCGAAAGATCTCCAAAATGATGCACCAGTGCATTCACCAGCGTGCCGCCATAATTACCGGAAGCCGGATGAACTGTCATGCCAATGGGCTTGTCGATCGCAATAATATCATCATCTTCATAAAGGATATTCAGCGGGATCGCTTCAGGTTTGATGCGCTCATCAGGATAATCTTCCGGTGAAATATCCAGGACAATCTCATCCCCGGCCTGAACCTTATACTGGGCCTTGAGCGGCTGGCCCTTGACGCAAACCTTGCCAGCGTCTATCAGGCGCTTGATGAACATCCGCGAGGGAACAGCCTCTCCCAGCGTACGGGTGATATACACATCAACACGTGTACCCTGGTCCGGTGATTCCACAACCAACGTCTGAAAACTCATAAGGCCTTGCGTTTCAGGTTAATATCAACTACCAGTGCCAGCGCGATGATACCCAGGCACACATACTGGAATATACTCAAACCGCCCCAAAGCACATCATGATCCGCACGAAAGAACTCCACCCCAAAACGCTCCAGGGAGCTTAGCACCAAATAAAACACGAACAATCGCCCGGCAGGCTGTTGGGTCCAGCGGGGGCTTGTTTGAAACGCACGCAAAATAAAGAATGCGGCCAGTTCTCCAAACACCATATAAATCTGTGTCGGATGCAACCGCTCATGCCATACCGGAAAATAAACCCCGTGCGCCCATGGCTTGCCATAACAACATCCGTTAAGAAAACATCCGATACGACCTATCGCATGGCCAAGCGCAATAAAAGGTGCCACCGTATCCAGCACCATTAAAAGCGGTAATTTCCGGCGGCGCATGAAAATAATTCCGGAAATAACACCGGCCACCAGGCTGCCCTGCCAGGCCAAACCGCCTTTTTGCAACATCACCATTTCCAGGGGATTTCCAATAAAATAGTCCGCGTTCAAGAGAATATAGAAGAAGCGCGCGCCCAGGATGCCCCAGAGCACCACCCAAAAAGCCAGGTCATAAAAAGCATCCCTGGACAACCCCTGTTTACCGGCTTGTTCAGCCGCCAGATAACTTGAAACAATAACCGCCAGCGCCAGCATCAACCCATAAGAATAAATGGCAAAAGGACCGATATAACAAATGACAGGGAACATAAGAACTTTCCTGAATTCACGATGAATGAAACCGAGATTCAAAAAACCTTTTTATCGGCTTGGGGAAAAAACATTTCAAAAGGACCAGGCACGCGCCAATGGTGATCGCACTATCCGCAATATTAAAAACCGGCCAAATACGCAGATCAATGAAATCAATCACATGCCCTATCATGATCCGGTCAACCAGATTACCGATCGCTCCACCCAGGATCAGCGAAAAACCGAGCACATAAACCGTATCCAGCTCACCCACTGTATAATAGTAGTATAGATTATATCCGAGAAGAATGACAGCAATAAGCGGAATGATCAGAAAAACAAAACCATTATCCTTGAACAAGCCGAAAGCAATCCCGGTATTGAAAACAAGGGTAAAATGAAATATCTTTTTTATAACGGGAATAGATTCGCCAGGCTGAAGGATGCTGGAAAAGAAACATTTTGTAAAACGGTCCGCGGCCACAATAGTTACAACTGTGGCCAGAAAAACAGAAATATCAAAATAAGAAATATGTTTCTGCTGCATATGGCCTTACGGACCGCTCTATCCTAGCGGCCGCCCTTACGGTCCATTTCTTCCTGGACTTCAAGGCAAAACTCCGCATAAGGTAACGCCTTCAAGCGTGCTTCGGGGATCCTTTTCCCACTTTTAACACAGATGCCAAAGGTACCTTTTTCAATACGCTCAAGTGCGGCATCAATCTTCTGGATAATCTCGCGGTCATTAGACGCCAGGGAAAGATTGAACTCGCGGTCATACATATCCGTGGCCACATCCGCCATGTGCATGGCATGACCTGAGACATCACCCTTATCGGACCGGTCGTTCTCGCTTTCATCATTCATGCTGCGGATATCACCCTGGATCTGGGCTTTCATCTTGAGCAAAACCTTTTTGTAGAAATCCAACTTTTTGGCATCCATTTTATCAGGCATGAAAATTTCCTTGGTTAAATGATATCTTTTTGGTCCAACCCATTAACAGCCTTGGCGCATCGGGCACAGACATCAACATGATCCTTGTCCACACCAATGTCTTCCTTATAGTTCCAGCAACGCGGGCACTTCTCCCCTTGTGCCTTGGTCACCATAACTTCCGTCTGCATAAAACCGCCCCCCAATGCTGATGTGAGGGATTTTACATCTTCCTCAACCGCCACCTGCGAAACAATCAGCAGCATGGGAAGTTCATTGATCAGGCCACTTAGCATATCCGCATCACGCCGGGAGGCCGTCCGGATGAGCACCATGGCTTCCAGGGATGCCCCGATCACCCCGCTGGCACGCTGGGTCTCAAGCGCTTTAAGGATATACGGTCTAAGCTGCAAAAACAAGGCATACCGGTCCTCAAATTCAGGTGCGGCCCAACCCTTTCCAACCACAGGCCAATCCATCAAATGAACGCTGTTTTTAGCCGTGTTCCCTGGCAAAAACGCATACATTTCATCAGCCGTAAACGACAAGACCGGCGCCAACAAGCGTATCAATACATCACAAATATGATACATTACCGTCTGAGCTGAACGTCTTTTTCGAGAAAGAGCGCTGGAAGTATACAGTCTGTCTTTTAGGATGTCAAGATATATGCTCGAGAGATCTTCGTTACAAAAACTGTAGATTTCCTTATAAACCCTGGAAAAATCATAGACGCTGTAGGCCTCATCCACGCGCTTGACAAGACCGGAAAGACGGTTCAATGCCCAGCGGTCAATGGAAAGCATTTCCTCAACCGGAAGGATGTGAAGCTTAGGATCAAACCCGTTGAGGTTGGCCAACAGATACCGCGCTGTATTGCGAATCTTGCGATACGCATCAATGAGCCGATCCATGATCTCTTTGGAAAGGCGTATGTCATCATTGTAATTGGATGCCGCCACCCAAAGCCTTAAAATATCTGCTCCATTATTCTTGATAAAATCATCCGGAGCCACCACATTGCCCAATGATTTGGACATCTTGCGGCCTTCCCCGTCAACCACAAACCCATGGGTCAATACCTGGCGATAAGGCGCAACGCCATCCACCGCAACCGACGGGATGAGCGATGACTGGAACCACCCGCGGTGCTGATCAGAACCTTCCAAATAAAGGTCCGCCGGCAAAGGACGCTTCATCATGGCCCGGAATACGGCCTGATGACTGACACCTGAATCAAACCAGACATCCAGGATATCGTGCGTTTTTTCCATGTCCTCAATGCTGCCGTGTGCACATTTAAAACCCGGCGGCAAAAGGTCCTTGATATCTTTCTCAAACCAGATGTTGGATCCATGCACTTTGGCCAGGCCCGCCACATGCTCGATCAATTCAGGATAAAGGTACTGCTCATCGCGTCCCTTGAACTTGACCGCCGGGATCGGAACACCCCAGTAACGCTGACGCGACAGGCACCAGTCCGGGCGCGTTTCAACCATGGCCTTGATGCGCTCCTCACCCGCCGCCGGAAACCACTGCACATCCTTCTGGATGGTTTCTTTAAGTTTGGTGCGCAAACCGTTATGGTCAATCTTCATGAACCACTGTGCTGTGGCACGGAAAATGATCGGTTTCTTGCAACGCCAGCAATGCGGATAAGAATGCTGCAATTTTTCGGTATGGAACAACAATCCGCGCCCCTGCAAATCCGCCATGATCAGATCATTGGCCCTAAAGACATGCTGACCGGCGAAAGGAGCGCCTTCCTCGGTGAAAACACCGCGGTCATTGACCGGCATCAAAATCGGAAGCTTGTGACGCAGGCCTGTCTGATAATCTTCCTGACCATGACCAGGTGCGGTGTGCACAAGTCCTGTGCCATCTTCCTTGGTTACATAATCCGCCGTAACAACAGGACAATCATTCAACTTCCCAAACGGGTGTGTATACTTAAGAACTGTTAACTCGCCCCCTACAACAGTTTTAATTATCTTAGGATGAACAGCTTGCTCAACGGCTACACCGCCAATATCAACAATGTTTAAATTCCCACCTTCAAGAGCAATCCATCTGTTTTCTTCAACAATAAGAATTTCATTGTTCAACTCAACACAAGAGTAATTGTACCTTGCATTAGCTGCAACCGCCACATTGGCCAACAAAGTCCAGGGCGTTGTCGTCCAAATAAGGAGAGACACCTTCTTGTCTTTGGAAAAACCCAGGACCTGCGGATTATTAACTGAGAAACGAACATAAACAGTCGGCGAAGTATGATCCTCATACTCCACTTCTGCCTCGGCCAGCGCGGTTTCGCAATCATAACACCAGTTCACCGGCTTTAAATTACGCTGGACATACCCCTTGCGCGTCAATTCAGCCAGCATCGTGAGTATCCAGTATTCATAATCCGGTGACAACGTAAGATATGGTTTATCCCACTCACCCATCACCCCAAGACGCTTGAACTGCTCGCGCTGGATCGCCACAAATTTCATCGCATAATCATACGCTTTCTTGCGAACATCCAGGCACTGCACATCTGCTTTTTTCGCTTTTAAATCTTTTAAAAGGGCATGCTCAATCGGAAGTCCATGACAATCCCAGCCGGGGATATACAAACTGTCGTACCCCTGCATGGTCTTGACTTTGACAATGATATCTTTAAGAACTTTATTAAGCGCATGGCCTATATGAATATTACCATTGGCATACGGAGGTCCGTCGTGCAGAATGAAAGATTTCCGGCCCACAGACCTGGCGCGAATTTTCGCATAAAGCCCATCCTTTTCCCACTGGGCCAACATCAACGGCTCTTTTTGAGCCAGACCGGCCTTCATGGAAAAATCGGTTTTCGGTAAATTCAATGTTTTCTGATAGTCCATAGGGGGATTACTTTATCTAAAAAAAACGGATTGTCAAGACTGTAGAAATTTGGATGTAGAGACGAGGCATTGCCTCGTCTCTACAAATAAACTTATTTAATGTACTTGCCAATAATGATATCAAGATCCACCTTTTTTTGTTCAGGGATCAAAATGGGATCTGTCATGATGGCACCTTTTAACGCATCAGCAGCTGAAAATTTCTTGAGTTTCCCTGCTTTGGGAATCGCAATTTTAAGTATCTTGCGGGCATTCTCGATATTCCTGGTCAAATACTCGATGATCATCTCAACCGTCACATTGCCATGGGAATGATGCCAACAGTCATAATCCGTAACAGCCGCCAGCGTTGCGTAAGAAATCTCGGCCTCGCGCGCCAGCTTGGCTTCCGGCAAGTTTGTCATGCCGATGACATCACACCCCCAACTGCGGTAAAGATTTGATTCCGCCTTGGTTGAAAACTGCGGGCCTTCCATATTCAAATAAGTCCCGTTCTTATGAACCGTCACACCCACTTTTTCTGAGGCTTTAAAAATAATCTCCGCGATCTCATCCGAAATAGGCTCGGCCAATCCCACATGCGCCACAATCCCCTCCGTGAAAAATGTTGTGTGCCGACGAGGCGCCGTGCGGTCAATGAACTGGTCGGGTACGAGAAAGTCCATGGGTTTAACCTGCAACTTCAAACTGCCCACAGCCGAGACGGAAATAATAGCCTGGACCCCGAGCTTTTTCATAGCCCAGATATTCGCGCGGTTGTTTATCTCCGTCGGAGAAATGCGATGCCCACGCCCGTGCCGCGGCAGAAAAACCACCGGGGTCCCCTCCAGGGTTCCTGAAACAAATTTATCTGAAGGCATCCCGAAAGGTGTGGGCACATCCACTTCTTTCACATCCGCCATCCCCTCAATCTGATAAAGACCGCTGCCGCCAATAACACCGATTGTTGCCATAAGAACTCCTTTTCATACGGGCACGCCATGGCGTTCCCTTGCACATTATTTAGATAGTTGTTTGGCGCGATCACGCGCCGATTTAAGTGCCGCCTCCAGCATGCCGGAAAAATTCCCGGCCATGAAAACATCCGTCGCTGCCTGGGTCGTTCCACCCTTGGATGTCACCCGCGCACGCAATACTTCGGGTGAATCCGGGCTTTTAAGGAGCATTTGCACACTGCCCGTCAACGTCTGAAAAACCAGCGCCCGTGCTTCTTTCTCGGAAAATCCCAACTTGCGCGCGGCCTTCATCCATGACTCCACAAACAAAAATACATAGGCCGGACCGCTGCCGGAAACCGCTGTCAAGGCATCCATCATTTTCTCAGCCACCACAACCGTTGTCCCCGTCGCATTGAAAATACCCTGCGCTGCCACAACATCCTTGGGCCCAGCGTGCTTGCCGCGGCAAATACCGCTAACACCCAACCCCACCATGGCCGGTAAATTGGGCATCACACGAACAACCCGCGCACCCGCACCAAGTTTCTTTTCAATCGATGACGTTTTCACACCTGCAGCAATGGAGATGACAAGTTTCTTGCCAAGTTTAAGCACGCGCATTTCCGCCAGGACATCCGGCAAATCCTGCGGTTTAACGGCCAGAAGCACCACATCAGCCATCTTCAGCGCATCAATGATCATGCCAAACTTCACACCATACTTCTTCCCCAATTCACGCTGACGTTCTAACCTTGATTCACACACATAACACGTATGTTTATCATAAACACCGGCGAGTATCGCCTCACCCATATGTCCACATCCAATGAATGCAATCTTCATATATTCCTTAAGATGTTCGGGCGGCTCCCCGTGGCCGCCATTTACCCACAAAATGGCCGGCACGGGGGCACGGCCACAGCTCATTATTTGAAAATAGCGGACCCGATACGCACCATGGTCGCGCCTTCTTCTATAGCAATCTCATAATCCCCGCTCATGCCCATGGACAGATGCATCATCGCGATTCCGGGTGTCCCGGCATACTGAGCTTTAAGCCGGTCAAAATGCCCTTTAAGCCTGTGAAAAACACCACGAATAATTTCCTTGTCCTTTGTCAGCGGCGCCATGCACATCAGCCCTAAAACACGCACATGTAACAGTCCCTGAACCTGGTTCATGAAATCTTCAAGCGTTTCTTCAGGCAAGCCGAATTTCTGCTCTTCACGCGCGATATCAACCTGCACAAGAATGTCCTGGACTTTGCCTATCGCCCCGGCGCGTTTATCAATCTCCTGCGCCAATTTCAAACTATCGACAGAATGAATGAGGTCGAACAATTGAACGGCATCCCTGACCTTATTGGTCTGCAAATGTCCTATCAAATGCTTCACCACAGGACCCGCGCCAGCCTGCAACAGGGGAAATTTTTCCTGCGCTGACTGAACACGATTTTCAGCAACATGGACAATGCCGGCAGCCAAAGCCTCATTGACCAGGACAGCATCCGTGTATTTCGTTACCGCCACCACCGTTACAGAAGACGGATCACGCCCGACACGCCGGCAAACAGATTGAACAGACACCATCACAGCATCAAGATTGGAACGAATCATACAACTTAAGGCTCACCGATGATTTCTTTGATCTTGGCTGTGAATTCAGAAAACTGCAGGGGTTTTAGCAAATACATTTTTATGCCTTGACGCTGGAAGATCGGCTCCATATTCGGATACGCGGTAACCACCAGCACCGGGACATCTGCCGCATCCGGAATATTCTTGCGCTCAGACATAAAGGTGTACCCATTCATTCCCGGCATTTCAACATCCAGGACGATCAGGTCAACCTTGCCGTTTCGCAACACCTCCAGGGCTTCTTCACCGTTATGCGCGCACAAAACCGCATAGCCTTTTTGCATGAGGCGCCGTTTGCTAATATCAACAACCACTGTTTCATCATCAACAATCAGGATAGTTTTTAACATAAAATAATTATATTCCAATATTTGCTCCGTGCCATCAAAAGTCTGACTTTCTTAATTCATCATCCAGAAACGGCTTTTGAGGATCCAGGATTTCCTGCATCAGATAATCAAGCGCGGCATAAAACGGCTTTAAGTATTCCGAAGCATCCTGTTGGGGGAATTTATCATTAAACAAGGAATTAATCCCGGCATCGCGCAAGCTATAAAGCCCGGCATTCACGTTCTGCTCTTGAAAAGTTTCTGCCACCATATGCATATAAAGCGGCAATTGAAACGACCGGATCCTGGCAAATATCTCCCGGCGGTCAAACCCTTCGGACAATGCAACCGGCTTCTGCGGCAATTTATCCGAACTGCCGGTTTTGTAATCCAACACCAGAAAACCGCCGCCAGTCTTTTCTTCGATCCTGTCCACGCGCGCCTTGAATTTAATTTGCCCGGATGGCAAATGAAGAACAGAAGACATGTCTTTTTCAAGCGCCACAATCCTCCCGATAGACCGGGCACGCTCACGCTCATGAGCCCAAAATGCGCGCAGCTTGTGCTCCATGACCTTATGCACCAAAAATGCGTCGGATCGCATCCTTTTGACAAAAAAATCTTCAAATTGCCGCTCAAAAAGCATCCACAGGCGCTTTTCAAAAACATCATCAAAATCTGGGGGCTTGCCTTCAAACGGCTTATAAACATCCTCGAGGAACTGATGGAAGAAATTCCCGATCAGAGCCGCATCCGGCTCATCCAGAAGATCCTCCTCATCGCGAAGCCCCAATACATAGGTCATATAAAAATCATACGGATTAGCCACATAAGCATTGATGGAGCTGGCCGAAAAAGTAAAATTCCTCAAGAAATCCAACATGGCCGGTGTTTTAACCGCACCACGCTCCCGGGCACTGACCCCGGCCATAAAACCGCTGCGCTGGGTCGGATACGGCGCCAAGGTCCCTGCCTTTTGCTGGGCCAGCCATACCAGCTCTTCGACAAACCGGCTTGGCTCTTTTTCCCTGTTTTTCTGATAAACCAGATGTACCTGCCTGGCTGATGAAATGACCCGCATAAACTGGTACCGCTGGATCTCCTCTTCAAGTTCGAGCCGATCCAGTTTTAACTGGATCATCACCTCACGCGGGATCAGTGACGGCCGCGCATTGATATTGGGCAAAACGCCTTCATTAACGTCCATTACAATCACGTGATCAAAATTAAGGGAACGGGTTTCTTCAAGGCCCAGCACCTGCAGCCCCCGCAGCGGCGTCCCCTTAAACTGCACCGCCTCGGTTCCGATGCTGTCGGCAAATATACGCCCAAGCTCTTCAATCGAAAAAGGCTCATGCCCAAACCTTGCCCGCCGGACTAATCCGGCCCATTCACCCAGCCTGTCGGCAACATGGCCATTGAGAGGATATTGCAACATCGGGCTTTTAGCAGCCATGATTTCAAGGAATTCTTCAAGCCCTGCCCCCAGCGCATCAAGATCATGGAATGATTCCCATCGCCGGCATAAAAGCCCATGCACTTCATCCAGCAAATCACGAACATCCTGTTGCGCCACATCAACCCCCTGTAACGCCAGCATCTTTTGTACCGCCGCCAACAGGTCACCCTCGCCTTCAACCGCCGCAAGATCAAAAAATGTTCTCCCGGAAATATCCCCGATAACCCGCCCCTTGATCAACTCCGTGATCTGACGCACCAGCACGGGCATGATCGCGGGGTCTTTACCCAACTGAAGATTCACTACCAACGGATGCGATAAGACGGCCAGGTAATCCTTGGCATAATAATCACCTTCCCGGCGAGAGATTTGAGCCTTGAACAAGGCCTGAAGCAACAGGAACAAACTGCTGCGTTTTAAAGGATAGCCCATTGAAACGTTGATGTCCTTAACACCATCGGGCAGGGCTGCCAATAACGGCACCAGGGCCCCCGCATCGGGCACAACCACCAGCGTTTTCCCCTGATCAGGAATCGTTAAAAGAATATCACGAACTGTGGATGCCTGGGCGTGCGCATCAGCCACCGCATAAGCTTTAAGGTCAAATGTGGTTGCCACCGGAACGGGACCCTCCTTGATCTCACAGCCAAACTTGCGGGCAATCCGTTCCAGGACGGGCCATTTGGTTTGATCACCCTGAAAAACAAGTGTGGCCTTCCCTGCTGAATAAAGATGCCTGGCCACCGCTTCTTCTGTATGATGAAAATAAAAGAAATTGGCAAAAACAATCTCATCATACTCACACCCCGGACCAGCTGTCCATGCGGCCACATTGTCCCTGGCCCTTAAATACTGCAAACCGCGAGATGATCCCTGGCGGGTTTGCAACCGCTCATGAAAAGCAAAGCGGAGCTGCCCAATTTTCTCCAAAAGCAAATTAATACCCTCCGGAACGGGATAGCCGATCCGCGCGCTTTGCTGAACACACTTTAACTCTGACGCAGCAACAGCTTCAATATCCAGCTGACCGATAAAATTCAGGATATCCATCGCCCAAGGCAGGAACCGGGCAAAAGACGCACGCCCGGACAAAAGCTCCGGTGTAAGCTCCCGGGCCAATTGATAGATCTCATGCGCATCTTCAAGGGCCGTGGCACAGACCCTTTGACCGGTCACGGATGCTATCTCATCCATGAACTCATTGACTGTAAAAAACCTCGGCGGCACAAAAGCGCGGCCAATCCGACGGGCAAGTTCACGCTTGAGAAAATACGGCGGCCGCTTGCCGCCAAAAATAACAGCAAGCTTTTCCATTGAACGGCCGGGAATAATATATTCCCGCTCAATATAAGCGGCCAGCTCAGCGATGAAAGATTTGGTGAAATCAATGGTGATGATCTTGCCCATATCCAAATTACAAATCCTTTTATCCCAACGCATGTCAGACGGTTCCCTGTCGCCGCCGATTGATTAATCCATAAAATGTCCGGCAAGGGGGCCGGCCACACATGTGATTACACAGATACCACATGGCCATCATGTAAATAAACAAGAAACCCTTTCACCAAACGTCCTGAATAAATTTGTTCTGAAAGCCCCATGTACATTCGCACCTGATTTTGATCCTCTAAGAACGGGCGACCCAACGGGGCGCCCCTGCTTTTGAAATCGACAACAATTACTTCCTGAGAGGTAACGATCAAACGATCCACGCGATATGTCCGGCCCAAACGGTCAACCAGCGGATATTCACAAAAAACCTGTCCGATCCCAGGCTGAAAGAACGCCTGAATCGCCGGGGCTGACAACGCCCTGACCAGAACCGGAACATCCACACTGTCGTTGTAACGATCCTCTGGCCGCATGGCTGAAGTCACAGCCAGTACTTCATTTCCGGGGATAACCGCCGTGATCCTTGCCAGGATCGCGTGCAAGGCAAGGCCCTCATCCTGGCGTTCACGCCGATACTGTGGCTCAAGCGGACTGAATTCATCCTGCAACAGGCTCATCCAGTCACGGCAAACCGGGGGCAAAAGCGTCCTGACCTCCCCTTGTGTTTCTTCTGTTTTCCGTGGATATGCCCCCGCCGGAACCCCGGATTCATAAACATCCGCCGGAAAAAGATCCAGCGCCAGATTGCGCGCACTGCCGCTTTTAACCGGAATATACCCGTACATTTCACATGCCGCACGCGTCAAGGCAACATACAAATTATTCAATTCAGAAAAAAAAGCGGCCATATCATCTTCGACATCCAACACCTGTGCGGCCTGCGAATACGGTAAATGCGCCGAGGAAAAATGATACAGCTTAAGGCCCTGCGCCTCTACCCGAAAACTGTACGCCAAGGCCTTGTTCCCCGCTGAAGAAGACCCTGAAATCCCCATGGTCAGAAACGGCATGATCACGACGGGAAACTCCAGCCCCTTGGCCTTGTGCACGGTCATCACACGCACCGCTTCACCCTCTTTCGCACCACTTAAAACCTGCACAAAGAGCTCATCACCTTCCAGCGCCTCATAACAGGCCAGGAATTCCGCCGCTCCCGGAAACTCATCCTCACGGGATTTAACAACATCCAGAAAACGCATCAGGAAACCCTGTGCATCCGGGAAGCCTTCCAGCACCTGTGTCTGACGGAAAAAACCGGTTAAAAGTTCATACAAAGGATGCAATCCGCATCGACGGACAAAGGGTTCAATCAAATCCTGCCATAACAAAGGGTACTTTTGAGCAAAAGCCAGATATAAGGGCAAAGCCCTGCGCCCTTGCCAGGACATCATAAAATCCTGCAACTCATCCATCGCAAGACCGGAAGAACGACGAAAAATATCCCCCAGAATAAACGCGCCAAAAGAAGCATTATCCGAAGGAGAAATAATGAACCTCAAAAAAGATTCGACTTCATTAACTAACGGATGCTGCTTGATATTAAGCGTCCGGTCGGATGTTGCCGGGATCCCTGCCTCCAGAAGCCAGCGCGTCAACTCCTGAACATCATCATTCTTGCGCACCAAAATAACCATATCCGACAACCGGAACCTGGCTTTCAATGCCTCCAGCCTGGACAAAACCTTTTCACGGGCATCCTTGCGGAAATCTTCCCTGCGAGTTCCTGCAAGCACTTCCAGTCGCACATACCCCGATGGCCCAGAAAGCACAGCTGTCTGATAGGATGAACCGTAGACACGGCGTAATTCATCCCTGTCACATCCGCGCGCCGGGATCAAGCGCTCACCCTTGTCATTCTTGGCGCCCATCAAACGTTCCAGATTTTCAAGGCTGAAAACCCTGTTGTTAAAATCAACCAGAGCAGCCCGACTCCGATAGCTTTTATCAAGTGTATCCTTGCGGCAATGGTAATCCGGATCAGCATACTGCGCGGACACCGCATCAAACAGACGTGTGTCCCCCCCTCTGAATCCGTAAATCGCCTGCTTCTTGTCTCCAACATAAAACAAAGAACCTCCCCGGGCGATAGCCTCCTGAGGCAAAACACACAAATTCTCCCACTGCAACAAACTGGTATCCTGGAACTCATCCAGAAGGTAATGCTCAAACCTGGCAGCCAAACGGTAATACAGCTCATCCACACCCAACCCCTGGGCATAAACGGCGCGCGCCCTGGCATTGAGCTGACTTAAGAAAACCACATCATCACGCACACATGCCTCGTCAAAAACAGCACGAACCTGTTCAAATATCCCGATATACGGGTCATACAAGTGCGCCACCTCAAGCTCGGCGGCACGCGCCAGGCCTTTTTCAACCCTATCCCAGTGTTCCTGATGAAACGCCGAAAACGCCGAACCTTTTTTCATCCGTTTTTCATGGCCTGGCTGAAACGACTTGGGCAAGCTTTTGAAACTGAATATTCCATGGGAATGCGCCAGGAAATCAGTGATCCCCTGGGCAAACCGTTCCTGCATTCCTTCCGGAGGCGGCGAGGCAAACGCCTTCATATCACCCATCACGTCGGCTTTTGCCTGGATCAAATCCCGCGGTGTAATCCCTGCTGACGCAAAATCAAGTCCAAAAGTATTGTACTCATAAAAAAGCTTCTCAACGGTGTCCAGCATAACCTCTTTGGGCAACCAGCTTGAACGGGATTCAACCAAAAGCATACTGGTCATAAAATCATCAAATGCCCGGAACAAGGCAGGGTCCTTGCAGGCGCGCATAATCACCACATCCAACGCCTGGGATAAATACGCGCGCGTGTTGGTCCTGATACGGAAATTGGCCGTAAGCCCCACCTGAAAAGCTGAACTTACCAGCAAAGCATTGATAAATTTATCAATTGTTTCAACCTGGAAATAATTATAATGACGCAGGATTGTATGCATGACCATACCGGCCAAAGTCCTGGCCTCATCAGGATGCATGCCAACAGGAGCCAGCAATGCCGCGCACTCACCCTCAGGCATGATCCCCAGGGCAAGTTGTTTAAGAAACTTTAAAATGCGTTCTTTCATTTCAAACGCAGCTTTATTGGTAAACGTGATCGCCAGGATCGAATGAAGCGGAGGGACTTGACGCTGGCGCGTCAGATGCAGGATAAGCTGAACATACCGGCGAGCCAGGGCATATGTTTTGCCTGAACCGGCGGAGGCTTCCACCACCCGGATTTCGGGTGACAAGAACATTTCTTCTGACGAAAGATTCATTTACGGCTCACATACACCGGATCTTCAAGGACTTCCCGCACCGAAGCAATAGCGGCTTCAAACGTACCCTGCCCAGCTTTCATGCCCCAGGCCATATTTTCCCGGGCAAAAGCATCAAGCATATCCACCAGCCTTAACCTTTCCTTCTGCGTGAGCGCCAACTCCTCGCAATTCTCATCAAGGCAACGCTCGGCACTCAAAATCACCTTCTTGAACATCATCACCTGTTCAAGAACGGCCAATGCCGCGCCCTTGCGGTCTCGCGCCAGGCCCTCCATCTGCCGTTTAAACTCATCCACATTCAAATCCCTGGGCAATCCTGCTGATTTAAACTTGTAATACGCCTGCCACATCTGCCGTTCCTTGTAACTTACGAGAATATGATTCTCATACGCAACGGCCAGATCATACGCCACTTTACGGATCAGCATGTTGGGGGTCGACGCGTATTTGATCAAATAGTTCTTGGCCACACGCAAGTCTGCATTATCCCGTGTACGGTCATCGATCAATGTCTTTAACACCTTGACATCCTCAAAGAACGTATCCCCGAACTCTTTCTCCGCCGTCAAACGCTGATACATGCGGCCATAATAACTTAAACTGGAAACAAAACTTTTGGCAAAAGCATACTTGTCGATATCGGGGTTAAGCTGCTTGAACGGCTGATCCGGCATCTGAGGTGGCATCTCTTGCCCCCATGCCGCAGAGATGGCGATCACACAACACGATACAGCTATCAATAAAGAACGCATGCAACATCCTTTCTGAAACAATGATTACTTATCCCCAGTTTTTTATTGTAACACGGGCACCCGTCAAACTATACGGTTAGATACAGCCGCCACAATTGCGTCAGGGTTACTTCAGCCCCGGGTGGAAGCTCTGTCAGGGGACTATGGACCTCAATCTCGGCATATTCCTGCCACGGCGCATTAAAAACCTCGATCATGGAACGGTGCGCGTATGGCTTTCCTGGCGCTATATCAAAAACCCTGGCCCACGCCAACTTGCCATAGGGGGTATCTTTCATCACGGCCACACGGCCTTCCCGCAACATGGCGCCAAACTTGAAACAGGTATTCCCCTGGCACGGGATAATTGACCAGCCGTCAATATGCAACGGCGAAAAACCCGGATCCGGCAAAGTCTGATTTTCATGATGATACGAGCGGATATCACGCTCATCTACCGGGATACATACCTCCAGCGGACGGCGGATCTGTGTCACATTCCACACACCTTTGGTCACGGCATTTATACCGGCATTACGTAGCGTCTCTATTAGGAAAATATCCCCATTATCCAGAAAACCCACACGCCGTATGATCTGCAACCCTGTCTCGCGGCAAACCGGGCTTGTCATCACAACCGCCTTATCACTGTTTGCCGAAGCATAAATACCTGCATCAAGATCCAGCGACGGGACCTGCCCGCCCCACTCCCCCTCGGGCGCGACCCAGGTTTTGTCGCCACCGTAGACAACAAGGCCATGCTCTCTTTTATACGCCGTCACATCCATGCCCAGCGGCAAATCCGGCAGCTTAAGATCATCGGGCATGAACAAAAGCTCCTCATCACGAAATGCCAGCGATATGATGCGCCCGCCCAATTCCGGCAAAAGGCCAAGTGTCAAATCTCCCCGTGATATATGAATAGTCGGTATTAAGGGCATGTATTTTGTCGAATAATGTCTTTGAGGCGTTCTTTGGTCGGCTGTGTCAATTTTTCATCCGAAGAACACGGCGTGTTCTCCAGAAGATCTTCATGACGGATAAAGATGCCCCGGAGGGCCTTGATCTGTCGCCCATAAAAGGTACACGTCTTACACAGGAGAAGATGCCAGCGCATCAGGGCATATTCACGCCACAAAAGTTTACGCTCAAAAGAAAGCGATACAAGCCTTGCCGCCTGTTTACAGGATATTGTCATTTTTTCTCGAACCAATTCCTTTCCAGGCATTCGCGCAGCTGAAGCCTTGCCCTGTGAAGCATAACCCACAAATTCGTCGGTGTTATCCCCAACTCCTTACATATCGCCGAAGTTTCCATATCATCCAGTTCACGCATCGCAAAAGCATGCGCTGTGGTTTTAGGCAGTTTTTCCATGCACCCATGCAAAACCACCCAGAACTCCTTGGATTGCAAAACAGCCTGCTGATCCGGCATCCAGTCCTTGGGGTACTTGCGCGGATTCTCCATGGCATCATAAAACTGGTCAATGGTCTGTTCTTCATCCCGCGCAAGGCTCTGAAGATCCGTCACAGGACGCTCACGGAAATCCTTGCGGTAATGGTCAATGATCTTATGTTTTAAAATCCCCACCATCCAGGTACGTTCACTCGATCGTCCACTAAAAGACGCCTTCCCCTTAAGCGCGGCCAGGAATGTTTCCTGGACCAGGTTTTCCGCCAGATCTGTATTGCGCAAACGCATCATCGCATAACGAAACAAATAATCGCCATGTTGATCAACCCACGTATCTGCCAAAGAAAGCACAGATGGATACGATTTATCACCTGGTTTAATACTCACAATCTATTCTCCCCATTGATCTGCCTGATACGCTGCATAGCCTGATCACCCCAAAAATCCCGGTCACCATAAGCCGTCACCAGGCGGTTATATAACGCCAGCGCCTGTTTGTCTTCGCCCAGCATCTGGTAACAGTGCGCCAGTTCATACAACGCCGTCTT
Source organism: Candidatus Omnitrophota bacterium (assembly GCA_043798045.1). Classification (GTDB taxonomy): domain Bacteria; phylum Omnitrophota; class Gorgyraeia; order Zapsychrales; family Fredricksoniimonadaceae; genus Fredricksoniimonas. Next base: position 19,581 of record JAZDPD010000070.1, read on the forward strand.
GAAAACCAAACTGTCCGGATAAGAGCCAATGAACTGATGAAAAAGCTCTTTTGCCTTGGCATACTGTCCGCTTTGATAATACACCAGCGCCTTGTCATAAAGTTCTGACGGGTTTTTATACCTTGGCAACGCCTGAACCACGTCATCCTGCAACATGACACAACCGCTGCTGGCAACCACCAGCCCTGCACACAAGATCAGTTTCAACATATATCTTTCTTCATAACTTCTTCCGTTCAATTCGCGTATAAAATATTAAACCCGAATTGTGCATTACGGGCTGTTTTTCGACACAAGCGCTTGCACAAAAAAGTGGATTCGCCTTCGAATTGGCCTTCTACAATTTCTTATCCGGAAAAGGCCCGGGTTCAACCCGCATTACCACTTTCTATTGAAAAATGCGGATTAAATCATATTATATGCAATAGTGTACTCGCGTCCAATCATGTTTAACGGAAAAACTATTTCCGAATATCCTATAATGCCCATTTGACATTAATTAAACTTTCTATTATCGTCTTATCCATGAATACTACATTTGATCAGCACCCGCTGGCACGGGAACTTAAAAAACGTATCCTCATCCTGGACGGCGCCATGGGCACCATGATCCAGCGACATAAGCTCACCGAAGCGGATTACCGCGGTGAACGGTTTAAAGACTGGGCCAGTGACCTTAAGGGCAACAACGACCTTTTATCGCTAACCCGTCCTGAGATCATCAAAGGGATTCATCAGCTTTACCTTGAAGCTGGCGCGGATATCATTGAAAGCAATACGTTTAATGCCAATTCTATAAGCCTCGCGGATTACCATATGCAAAGCCTTGTAACAGAAATGAACCTGGTCTCTGCCTGCCTGGCACGTGAAGCCGCTGATGAATTCACCCGGAAAAATCCGTCCAAACCACGGTTTGTGGCAGGTTCCATCGGACCAACAAACCGCACGGCTTCTATATCACCCGATGTGAACGACCCAGCTTACCGCGCTGTCAATTTCGATCAACTTGTTGCGGCATATAGCGAGCAAATCATTAGCCTATCCAAAGGTGGGGTTGATGTTCTTTTAATTGAAACGATCTTTGATACCCTTAATGCCAAAGCCGCGGTATACGCCGCTTTAACTTTTAATGAATCCGCCCAACACCCGCTCCCGATCATGATCTCCGGCACCATTACAGATGCCTCAGGTCGCACGCTTTCAGGCCAAACCGCTGAAGCATTCTGGATTTCTCTCAAACACGCCAAACCCGTCGCCATCGGATTTAACTGTGCCCTTGGCGCCAAAGACATGAAGCCGCATATTGAAACATTATCGGCCATGGCAGATACATTTATCAGTGCGTACCCTAACGCCGGGCTTCCCAATCAATTCGGCCAATACGACCAGACACCGGCTGAAATGGCAGCCCTCGTCAAAGACTTTGCCGCACATAACCTTGTCAATATCCTGGGCGGCTGCTGCGGATCAACCCCTGATCATATCCAGGCCATTGCGGCCGCTGTCCAGAACATGACCCCGCGCCCGGTGCCGGTTATAACCCCCGTTTCCAATTACAGCGGGCTTGAGCCGCTCATCCTGCGGGATGGGATGAATTTTGTCAATATCGGCGAACGTACCAATGTCACAGGGTCCAGAAAATTTGCCAAACTTATCATCGACGGCCATTATGAAGAAGCCCTTGCCATTGCCCGCCAGCAGGTTGATGCGGGCGCCCAGATCATTGATGTGAACATGGACGAAGCCATGCTGGATTCAAAAGCCGCCATGGTTAAATTCCTGAACCTGGCCATGAGCGAACCTGATATCGCGCGCGTACCTGTGATGATCGATTCATCCAAATGGGATGTGATCGAGGCGGGCCTGAAATGCCTGCAGGGCAAGGGCATCGTTAATTCAATTTCCCTCAAAGAAGGTGAAGACATATTCAAAAACAACGCGCGCCTGATCAAGAAATACGGCGCCGCCGCTGTTGTCATGGCCTTTGATGAAAACGGACAGGCTGATACCCAGGCGCGCAAGGTTGCCATCTGCCAACGTGCTTACAATATCCTCGTCAATGAGATCGGTTTTTCACCGGAAGATATTATCTTTGACCCCAACATTTTTGCCGTAGCCACCGGCATTGATACACATAACAATTACGCGGTTGATTTCATTAAAGCCACACGCATTATCAAGCAAACACTGCCCCACGCTCGCATTTCAGGCGGGGTAAGCAATGTATCATTTTCATTCCGCGGCAATGATGCCATGCGCGAAGCCATGCATTCGGTTTTTCTGTATCACGCGATCAAAGCTGGCATGGACTTAGGAATTGTCAATGCGGGCATGATCACTGTTTATGACGAGATCAACCCTGAATTATTAGTTTTGGTCGAAGACGTCATCCTCAACCGCAACACCGAATCTACTGAAAAACTGATTGCCTTCGCCCAAACCCTCAAGGACCAGGGGAAAAAGTCCGTTGAAGACCAGGCCTGGCGCAGCGCCCCTTTGGAAGAACGCCTGACGCATGCCATGGTGAAAGGTATTACAGATTTTATCGACGCTGATCTTGATGAAGCCATCTTGAAATACCCCAAGCCCTTATCCATCATTGAAGGGCCTCTCATGGACGGCATGAACCATGTGGGTGAACTCTTCGGTGCCGGAAAAATGTTTCTACCCCAGGTCGTTAAAAGCGCACGCGTCATGAAAAAAGCCGTAGCTTACCTGCAGCCGGCCATTGAAAAAGAAAAAGCCGGCTCGGCCAAGTCAGCGGGGCGCATCATTTTGGCGACCGTCAAAGGCGATGTGCACGATATCGGCAAGAATATTGCAGGTGTTGTGCTCGCCTGCAACAATTTTGAAATCATTGACCTGGGGGGTCATGGTGCCCTGCGCCACGATCCTGGCCAAAGCCAAAGAACTCAACGCCGATATTATCGGGTTATCCGGGCTTATCACCCCCTCCTTAGATGAAATGGTTCATGTGGCCCAGGAAATGGAAGCCCAGGGGTTTTCCATTCCGCTGACCCTGGGAGGTGCCACAACTTCACAAGCCCATACGGCGGTGAAGGTAGCTCCTGCCTACTCCGGAGCGGTCATCCATATGAAAGACGCGTCCAAGAGCGTGGGGGCCTGCCGTAGCTTGATGCAACCAGCCACACGCGATGCGTTTATCCAGGAACAAAAAGCCCAGCAAGAAAACGTTCGTGCCAATTTTGAAAAAGAACGTTCTTCATGGAAACTGGTCTCCCTGGCCCAAGCCCGTCGCGGCAAAATGACCAGCGACTGGCAAAAAATACCTATCACCACACCATCATTCTTGGGTACAAAAACCTTCAAAGGCTTTGATATCCGTGCGATCCGTGAAAAAATTGACTGGTCATTCTTCTTTTTAGCCTGGGGATTTAAGGGGCGATACCCGGCGATATTAAAAGATCCTGCCTGCGGTGTTGAAGTGAACAAACTTTATCACGATGCTCAAGCCATGCTGGATGAAATCATCGCCAAGAAACTTTTGACATGTAACGGCATTCTCGGCCTTTTCCCGGCCAACAGTATAGGGGATGATATCAAGGTTTATGCGGATGAAACACGCACCAGGGAAATCGCTACTTTCTTTTCTTTACGTCAGCAAGGTGTCAAAACAGATCCTGACCAGCCCTTCTACGCCCTGGCTGATCTGATCGCCCCGAAAGAAAGCGGCATCAGGGATTATATCGGAGGGTTCGCGGCCACCGGAGGGATCGGCATGGAAGAAGCGGTTAAATACGTCAACAATGACGGCTACAAAGTCATGCTCCTTAAAACACTGGCTGACCGGCTTGCGGAAGCTTTCACAGAAGTCCTTCATGAAAATGTGCGTAAGACCTACTGGGGTTATGCACCGCAGGAAAACCTTACGCTCGATGAAATCCTGGCGGCGCGCTACCGCGGGATCCGCCCGGCGCCCGGCTATCCAGGCTGCCCGGACCATACAGAAAAAATAACTCTTTTCAAACTGCTGAATGCCACATCCCAAACCGGCATTGATCTGACAGAAAGTTTGATGATGACGCCTGCCGCGTCCGTTTGCGGACACTATTTCGCCCACCCGGGATCAACCTATTTCCCGCTCGGACGCATTGACCGTGTTCAGCTGGAAGATTATGCGAAACGCAAAGGCATGAGCATTGAAGAGATGAACAAGTGGCTCGGGCAGGTGTTGGCGTAAACCACAAAATTTAAAATCCCAGGAACTGCAAAGGGGTTTGAATAGGTTCAATGCGCAGAATGATCCCTTCCACTCCGGTAAAATTGCCCTTTTTAAATGCGGCCAGCATGACCGAATCAAGGCTCATTTTAATACCCTTACCATCTTGAGCCACATCCAGCTTCATCTTCGCGGCATCAAGATCAATACCACCCGGCGCCACCGCCTTTTGCGCGGCATCAAACCCGCTTTGTGAGATCGGAACATTATTTATCTTGGTTTTATCCAATAACTTGAAACGGACAAAGCCTTTCATCCATGAAACAGCATCAACCGTAAAGTCATCCATGAAATCAGCATAAAAAGAATCCGTTCCATCCAATTTCAAGGCATCAACCTTCACCGTCTCCTGGAGCGCATTTAAACTCAGAGGAACCAGGTTAATACTTCTGTCCAACGCATCTGACAAAGCCGCCCTCCATGCTTTAATGAACGCCATCTCAGCCAAGGGAACAATCGTTGCCGTATCCTCATCCCCGCCTTTTGAATATGAAACAATAGCAACAGGCTTTTGTATCAATTCAGCTTCAGGACTATCTGGTCTTTCCGTATACATCACAAGAAAGCCAGGCTGATTCTTATCCAACGCCACAACCCTCGAATCAATGGATACCATGTTATTCAAGTCTTGATAAAATGAACGGAATGCCGGTGTTTGCTCAAAATGCAAATGACTGAAATGACCCTTCATTGGAGGACCCAACTCTTCACTATCCAGATACTCGGACAAATAATATAAACCCTCAGGAATTCTCGGAATATCTTCTTTATGCGTTACCGGCAACAGGACTTCTTTCATCGCCGCCTGTGGGATATTCACACGAACATTTATCAATGATAATTGTGTATAAAGACCCTGCAGGATGGCCTCATTAAATTTTATGGCTGGCCCATCACTGTTGAGGAACTCCGGCGAATAATCCACACCAGGCTTTAACGACCGATACCATTCATTAAAACGGAATATTACTGACGACAATACGCCAATATCCTTAATGGCCGTTGCCATTTGAATCACATCCTGTTTTAACTTCTCCTCCCACCAAGCCACCGCCTCCTCCGGCATCAAGGACGATTGCGCCTGTTGCCAACCCGTAAATGCATCTAACATGAATTGCTCAATGGCCATCAATGCCGATAACCCTCGACCATTATCTGTTAGATAATACTCAGCAGATCCACGGCTCCCATTATACCCCAGCCTGACAATTATTCCTGCGTTCAACATGTCCTCAAAAACAAGCTCCATCATCCCGGCATAAACCAATGGCCAGGCATACTTCCTGGAATACGCCATATTCTTGTATGCAGAAATGAATGTCTGCCGGTCAAACGTATTGTGCACACGCCCATCCAGTGCAAATACCTGCAATGAACGGCTAAACACAACCTTCCTCTTTGCCGTCCCCTCTATAATTGCTGTACGGATAAATCCATTAATAAATTGGACCCCAACATCTATCCAGGAATCCTGCTTTCCATTACTATGTCGTACAATAACGGGCATCATCCTCTCCATGCGGATATCCTCAACATCCCGGTCAAATTCCCGTATGAACTTAACCATTAACTGATTCGATTTTTCAGAACGGTGCCCCTGCTGCATCAATGCTTGCGTGAACACATCCCAAACAAATACCCTTAATTGAGGATCATCACGTTTTACATAAATATACTCCCGCAACTGTTCCACAATCTCATCAATCGCATCTCCCAGCTCATTATCACGGACCATCCTTACACCAATATCCCGCATGACCGATTTAACCTTATTAAAATCCATATCAGGATTAATCCACAAACCAGCATCCTGGGCCATATCAGTCAACTTGAATGTCACCGAACCTTTTACATACGAAAAATCCTCCATTATTTCATCCGTAATTGGGTCACTGAAAAAGCCGTTCACCATGCTATCCGGATCAAGTGCCAAATGATCAACATCAATTTTCTTAACCGAATTGGGAAGGGCTAGAAACACATCGATGGGTTTATGCGCAAAATGCAGCAATGAATCAATCCAGCCATTGAGAAGACTCTCTGACGCCAAAGATACAATATTCACTTTATCGTTCTTCAAACCCCTTTCATAAGAAACAACAGCCACTGGCACGGTTATTACCTCACCAAAAACCGGAGACTTCTGAAAATACACTGCTACAAAACGGATCTGCGCTTTTGAAAACTCAAAATCCTGCCCATGTTCTTTGAGCATTTCATCCAAATCCTGATAAAACTTGTCAACGGCTAACGTGCTTCCCAGATAAAAATGACCAAAATCACCCTCCAGCGTTGCAGCCACAGATTCTCTGGCTGAATCACGCCAGGATGTCCCGCCGCCCGAAACTCTTGGGAGTCGCTTGGCATACAGCACCGGAAGCTCAACGTCATTCTTTGTTTGAAACTCTGGCCCCTGTTGCTGCACAAAGTTTAATTTAACACTATAACTTCCATCCACATGACCTGACGCGCTAACCGTTAATACTGGAAGGGTCTTGACCCCCTGATGTAAACCTGACTTGATCACATGATCCCGTTCCAAACGTTTTAGAATATCCGTATACACTGAATAATCCGGTGCAAAATCCCTGATATGAAATATAATTCCCCTCTTTAGTACAACCCCCACCACCAAATCTCTATTGGTCCCGGGCTCTTCAATGAGCAGCAATGATCCCCCTTCAATATCTTCTGCATTCTCGCCCTTGTATTCAGGTAGTCCGGCAAAACGAGCCAGTGCTGCGATGGAGGCGGCTGTTTCGGGATCAGATGTATCCAGGGATTTGGCCAACCAGACAATCTCATTAGCATCCATCCCCAACACAAGCTCCGGATCATGGCTGACTTTTAACATCACTTCCATGGCTGCGTCCAATGCATGCTTCTTTATATCTTCGAGGCCATTCTTCCCTTTGATTTCAACAACAATGCTGATATTGGACTTCCCCTGTAACTGAGCCAAATCTGACGGTGTAGGCACCTGGGCCAAATCCAATACAGACGAGATTTCCAACTCTAACCCCCCGGAAAAATACTGACGGGGAGTGGATAGAAGGGGCGATTCAGCCATCGCGCCAACAGATTCATCCTTGATATAATTAAATATGCCTTTCTTATAAGCTTCCAAATACTGCTGATAGATCTTCTCTCCGACATTGGGATCATCGGATAATACACCGCTTGTTTTCACTTTATCGGTATACACCTGATTTAATAATGCATCTTTAAGCGAATTCTTGTACCAAGTGGCCAAAATCATGGCATAAAACATCTGTCGCAAGGTCGCAAAATTCCTGCCTTCGTTGACCTCTTTTTCAATTTCAGGGAGGATTATTTCGCGGATGATCTCTTTGCTAATGTCGCTAACACCCTTGGCTACATTGTCGTTAGGAAAACGGTGGGCGACCTGGGTTGCTTTCGTATCCAATGCTAGTTCTCTTGGCAACGTGCTGGGGGACACAGAACCCCGTTCATTATCTTGTAGCGGAGCACTATGTCCCCCGTTAGTCAACGCGTTTTCCTGCGATTTACCACCGGCAGGTGCCGAGGGCTCCGCGATGTCCTTCTGATAACCACCTTCGTCCCCGGCAGGTGCCGAGGACTCCGCGATGTCCTTCTGATGGGACATCGCTTCGTAATCCGTATCCAGCATCACTTTCAAATGAGCGGCAGTCACATACGCGGCATTGTTATGCTCCACAACCCTGGCCTTGTCGGCGACAATCCACACTTTATTGAACGTATCCACCGGAATATCTGTTGTCCCATATTCTTCCCGGGCTTTGTCATAAACACGATTCCAGAATGCTTTTCCTAAATCTTTCTCAGGATAAATCATGGAGGCCGTTAACTGCTTGAGCAAATAATCCTGCGCCAGCATATCACGCCCCATTTCGGTCTTCCCTAGATCATCATTGATCATACGGTCTTTTTCATAGGGCGAAAGGTTAACCCAAAGGTCGTTTTCGGGGATGGTTAATGCGGCGAGAAAATATTTAATCAATTTTTGTGATTCATGACGTAGAGACGTTGCGCGCAACGTCTCTACAATTAAACCGGAATCACATTTATCAATAATGAAATCAAATAAGAGAGGATATTCTCAGGATGAACCTTCAATCCTTTCATCAAAACAGGCGCAAAAGAGGCGGAAGGTGTCACCATAGTACCAGGCACTGGCAATGCCAATGCCTGGGCATAAGAGTGCGGCATGACACAATTAACAAAGAAAACTGTTAAGATTATTAACACCAATACTTTACGCATGTAGTCCTTGGGAATGATCAACCCCCTGCAATTATAAATAGTCGATCCTGAAAAAGCGTTTTTATAATCCCATGAGTAAAGGATCAAGAAAAGCAACGCCTCTTTCTAGACACAAAATCCATTCTTGGATCAAGACACAAAAAGCCCTCCAAAGCTTTTTGAAGTTAAATCCGCACGCT
>JAZDPD010000084.1:0-3788 GCA_043798045.1 Candidatus Omnitrophota bacterium
TCCTGGCTTTTTCATCCGTGCTCATTAGTCTGGGGGTAAGTCTTTTTGCCCATAAAATTGTTTCTATCCTGTATGGCGCTGACTTTGCTTCAGTCGGGCTTCTGCTGCAATGGCATATCTGGGCCCTGCCTTTTGCCGCCCTGGGAATAGCTAACACCTACATCGTTATTGCCGAAGGACGTCCCCGTGATAACTTTATAAGAACCGCTGCAGCAGGAGTTTTCAGTGTTTTGATGAATGTGTTTTTCTTATCGATTTGGGGACTGCACGGGGCAGTGATCGTTTCTGTGTCCGCCTATTTTCTGGCAACATTTGTCATTGGTTTCCTGCCCGGGATGCATCAACAGGCCATGATGATGGGCAAGTCATTCTTTGATGTTTTATGCTGGCGCGAATTTTGGCCTCGGGGTAGAAAATAGAACTGAACGCATTTCAAGAGAGGGTACAGGCAATAAATCCAATGATTGATTACTCCATGCATTATCTAAAACTTCATCCTGATTCAACCAAGCATTCAAAGGCAATGGCACATTATTTCAGGAAAATGTTAAAACCTTTGTTGCCGACAGGAAAAGGGATCAAGATACTTGATTTTGGTTGTGGGACTGGTTTAGCCATGCAGGCCCTTAAAGATATGGGTTATTCGTCCGTTCTTGGTGTTGACCAAAGCCGGGAGCTGTCAACGATTGCCCAGGGAAAGAATTTAACGGTTGAAGTTGTTCCTGACGCTGTGGCATTCCTTAAAACCCATGAATCATCATTTGATGTCATTTTACTCTTAGATGTTCTGGAGCATATTCCCAAGGAAGATCAAATGCCGCTTCTCACGGCAATTAAACACGCCTTGACACCGGAGGGCCAACTCATCTGTAAAGTGCCTAACGCCAATAATGCTTTCGCCATGCGACGCATGTACAATGATTATACGCATGAGATGATTTTTACGGAATACAGCCTTAACTTCCTGGTCAAGAATTCAGGGTTTAACAAGATTTTCATTCAGGATTCGGATTATATTTTCAAGCCATCAATGGCTGAAACAATCAGCTTGTTGACTTTAAGGTGGATATTGTTGCTGCTTTGCAGGTTTTCTCGCCGGATCGAGGCTTTGGCCGAATGCGGCTATAAAGATGGTGTTCGTATGCCTTTAAGTGAAAGTATTATTTTAATCGCCAAAGCCGGTTAATGGCTGCGGTCTTGGGGGGAGTGGGAAATTATGCGAATCGGGATTGATGCACGTATCCTTACAGGCGCGCCGACAGGTATCGGGAATTATTTGCAGCATATTCTTCATGCCTTATCTTTAATAGATCATGAAAATGATTATGTTTTGTATACCCATGTGCCCAGCCAGGTGACTTTTAATAATCCGCGCTGGCAAAAACATGAGGGTGCTCATCGTTGGGGGCCTCAGACATGCTGGATGATGTCAACAGGTGCCCTGCAGGTATATCGTGATAAGATTGACCTTTTCTGGGCACCCTGGCCCATGGTCCCTTTTTATTTGCCATGCAAGATTGCGCTAACAGTGTGTGACCTTGTCTGGGAGCATTATCCGCAAGCCGTTCATCCTGCTCAAATGTTAATGCATAAATTACTTACAAGTCCCAGCATTAATCGGGCGGATATTATCTTTTCTATTTCCGAAGCTTCGCTAAATGATGTGCGAAGATTTTACCCGAATAAAACCAATCTTCATTTAACATATTGTTCTGTTAATCCCGTTTACGCGCCCTGTCCAAAAGCAGCTGCCCGGGCGTATTTGGCGCAAAAGTTCGGATTGGTACGGCCATTTCTTCTGGATGTCGCGACCATAGAGCCCAAGAAAAACCTGCCTTTATTATTTAAAGCATTCAAGAAACTTAAAATGGATCATGGCCTTGAACATCAACTGGTTATTGCTGGCGGCAAAGGCTGGCTTCAGGCGCCAATTTACAAAACCCTAATGGATATGGATTTCAGGAAAGATGATGTGATTTTCCTGGGGTATGTTGAAAACAATGATTTAAAGATGCTTTATAATGCCGCTGATGTTTTTGCGTTTCCTTCCTTGTGGGAAGGTTTTGGTATCCCTCCGTTGGAGGCCATGCATTGCGGTTGCCCGGTCATTGTATCAAATATTCCCGCCTTGAGTGAGGTGGTGGGGGATGCGGGGCTTAAAGTTGATCCATCGGATGCTGATGCTTTGGCGATGAACATCAAGCGCATCATTGACTCAGCTTCATTAAGAGATGAGCTTATATTAAAAGGACTAAAGCGTTGCCAGGATTTTTCCTGGGAGAAATCTGCCCGTACCGTGTTAGATGCTTTCAAAAACCTTTGAACATTTATAGGACTTGTTGATGGCTAAAATCAAGACAGTATTTGTTTATACCATGACATCCGGACTTGGCGATTCACTGATCATGGGGGATCTGATGCATAAAATTGAAGCGTTAGTGCCATTAAGCCGATGTTTCATGATCCACCGGTCCAATCCCCATGTGAATATCTGGAAAGATGATTCGGATAAGGGACGCTTTTACAATATTTTTAAAGTAACTGATATGTTCACACTTATCCATCAATTGCGTGGTTATCGGAAATCAGGTGCGGTTGTCTTTGGACTTCAAATGGCACCAGGGTCATATCAGGGTTTCTTCTTATACGCATTATTAAAACGATTACAGGCCATTGATCATATTGTTGATTTCAATCTGATCAATGCTGACATCGTTATCCCTCCGGAGGGAGATTATATTCTGGAAATGCATTTGAATCAGGTACAAAAGCTTTTAAAGCTTGCCAGCATACCTCTTCCCATGTTCAACCTGACGCTCCCTTTCAACACAAACGGTATTGCCGTTAACGCCAACGTGATCGGGATTCATCCCTGGAGCCGCAGAGGCGGGCTGTCATTTACCTGGGATGACCGCCAATGGCTTGCCGTTATCCAATTTCTTCTTGACCAAGATAAAAAAGTTGTTGTTTTTGGTAAAAACAACCGGTTTGATGCCTTCAGGCTTTGGATGACACAAGCGTTACCAGAAGCGTCTTCTATTGTTTATGAACCGTCACTGAATGTAGAACATATGGTCAAACAGGTGGCATCATTTGGCGGGATGATATCTATTAATTCCGCTCCGGTACCTATCGGTTACGCTTTAAATAAAAAAATGGTGATCCTCAACGGGCCTACGCTGGATTTATGGATTCCCAAAAACAAGAATATTATTTCTCTTTTTGATAGAGAAGCAAAGTATCATGGCAATGATGTTTCACGGCATCCTGATTTTCCACTGGTTAACCGCATTAAGATCGATGATGTTCTGGAAGGTGTTCAGAAAATGATAGGGTATTAATTTTGTCACACATGAATTACAATTATCGAGAGATTAAAGGAGATTAAACTGATTTAACCCGCATTTTTCAATAGAAAGTGGTAATGCGGGTTGAACCCGGGCCTTTTCCGGATAAGAAATTGTAGAAGGCCAATTCAAAGGCGAATGCACTTTTTTGTGCAAGCGCTTGTGTCGAAAAACAGCCCGTAATGCACAATTCGGGTTTAACATTGTCTTCCTTGAGAAAAGGAATACACTAAGTAAAAGAGAAGTTTCACTTCAGTAAAATCCTAACAGGGAGGAAGAAATGGGCGACAAGAATCCGAAGAATAAAAAGAAGTCAAAGCCAGCAAAGAAGAAATAAGATCAAAGTATGTACGTTATCAAAAGCAGGCCAGATGTTACACCGGCCTGCTTTTGCTTCAATACCGTTTGACCTGACAGTATCAATCAATTTACATGCCACAT
>JAZDPD010000086.1:0-9144 GCA_043798045.1 Candidatus Omnitrophota bacterium
GGATTCAGGACTGGATGAACAATTATCCCAGGAAGATTCTGGGTTACAAGACGGCGAATGAAATGGCAAAGGAATGCTTGCAGGGTAACAATTGATCTTAAAGCTCAAATTTGTCGCACTATGAGTTACAATTCGCGGTTTCAGCAGGAACAGCATCCTTTTTGTTGATTAATAACAGATAAAGATCTATAATAATATAATTCATATAGATTCCTTCCCATCAGACTTCAAGTTTCCTGCCTTGATTCTGTGTTTTTCATCTATTGGTCGGTGGTTGTATTTTCCGGAAGCGTATAAATGTATTTCATATATTGGAGAATGATTCATGGCAAAAGAAGAGGCTGTTGAAGTTGAAGGTACGGTGACCAAGGCGTTATCCAATGCACAATTTTCTGTAGAAATGGACAACGGCCATACCGTGATTGCGTATCCAACGGGAAAAATGCGCAAGTTTTTCATCAAGATCATTCCGGGTGACAAGGTGACCCTCGCGTTATCTCCTTATGATTTAAGCCGCGGACGGATTACGTTCCGGCATAAGAAATAGGATGGGCATGTCCAAGAAAATCATTACGTCGATCAAGGGTCGAAAGTGCAAGTTTCATGGTTGCAAACACATCTTGAGTGTTTATAACCATGGGATTTTCTGTCGCATCCATACGGTACAATCGCTGGATTTGTGAGTCGTTAATTGTGAAGTTTACTTTTTTGTGCCATAAGTCAGAATCTGGTATTTTGTTTTATTAATAAAGTAAGTTTTATGGACAAGCCTGATTTATGGTAATATATTTTTTTATTTCGGCAGAGGATAATGTATTTTATCAAGATTCTAGGAGGAGGCTTCTATGACAGAACAGACGATGTATTTTATTTTCTTTGGTGTGGCATTGGTGTTTATTTCCGGAATAAGGATCATTCGTCCGACTCAGCGTGGTCTTGTTGAGCGTTTTGGTAAATACCACCGGTTTGCAAACCCTGGATTTAATTGGGTTTTGCCAATGGTTGAAACCGTCTATATTTTAAATGTAACAGAGCAGATGATCGAGGCAAATCCCCAGGAGATCATTACCAATGACAATCTGAATGCCAAGGTCGATGCCCAGGTTTATTTCAAGATCCGACCTGATGAGCAAAGTGTCAAGAATGCTGTTTATAATGTCCAGAATTGCCAGTATCAGATTGTGAACCTGGCGCGCACTACTTTGCGTAATATCATTGGAACCATGACGCTTAAATCAGCCAACAGCGAGCGTGGCCGTATTAATTCCGATCTGCATGCTGTTTTGTTAAGGGAAACGGAGAGCTGGGGCATTCAGATTGTCCGTACGGAACTTAAGGAAATTGATCCGCCCAAGGATGTTCAAGAGACGATGAACAAGGTTGTCAAGGCGGAGAACGAGAAGATTGCGGCGATTGATTTTGCGACAGCCACAGAAACTGAAGCTGACGGGGCCAAGCGCGCGGAGATCAAGAAAGCTGAAGGGATCAAGCAGGCCAAGATCCTGGCAGCGGAAGGTGAAGCGGAGGCCATCCGTTTGGTTAACGAGGCAGCCGAGAGGTATTTTGTCGGTAATGCCCAGGTTTTAAGGCGCCTTGAAATGGTTGAGTCTGCGCTTAAGTCAAATGCCAAGATCGTGGTGCCGTTAGGAAGCGATCTTGTGAATGTTGTGGGGGAAATGGCAGGGATTTTACCGCTCAAGTCTTCAGAAAAGAAGTAGCGCGGTATTTCTCAAGAATGTTGCGTGTTGAATATAGAATTCCTGTTTTCTGGTTAGACCCGGGGCAGGAATTCTTTTTTTCTAAACCATGTTTTGTTTATTACGCTATAATTTCTGTTAATATGTTCAATGTAGGCTGGCAGGACTTTTTGTATGGATAAATGGATTTATTTGATCGCCGGCGGCCTTGTGGGCACGATTGCGCGGTATGGTTTGGCAGGGTTTATTTCGACAAGGATGGGCGCTGGTTTTCCCTGGGGAACTCTGGCGGTCAATTTGGTGGGTTGTTTTGTCATTGGATTCCTGGATATTATTTTTGAAAAAAAATTCCTGTTAAGTCCGAATTATCGTTTGCTCCTGATGACCGGTTTTTGTGGCGCATTCACCACATTTTCGACACTGATCCTGGAAACATCCAATTTGCTGAAAGAAAATGAATTTTTATACGTGTTCGGCAATATTGTGATCAGCCTGGGGCTTGGATTTGTATTGTTCAAACTGGGTGCCATGATGGCGGAATTAATTTGAAACGCTGCCTTCCTTTTGTCTGCGGCCAGACTTTTGCAGAGATTGGGCGTGTGCTCCAGATACGCGGTGGCGTAAGCGGCAAGAAAGGGATGTGATTGTATGGTGGATTGGAAATTATTTGCAATAGGATCTGCGGTTTTTGCCGGATTGACAGCGGTATTGGCCAAGGTCGGTGTTAAGGATATTCCGTCGAATCTGGCAACGTTGATCAGGACCGTAGTTATCCTGGTTTTCCTGGCGTTGTTGGTGGGGCTTCGGCATGAATGGAAAAACCCCTTGTTGCTTAACCGGCGGTGTTTGATTTTTCTTGTTCTTTCCGGCATAGCAACAGGTTTATCCTGGATCTGTTATTACAGGGCTTTGCAGACAGGCCCGGCATCCCTGGTGGCACCGATTGATAAATTAAGCCTGTTTTTTGCCGTCACCTTTTCTATCATGTTTTTGGGGGAGCGGCTGGGAATTTATCAGTGGCTTGCCGTCGGGCTTATCCTGGCGGGAACGCTGATCATTATTTTCAAACCGAACTAGGTTTTCATGCCCGGAAAATAAGGATAAGCATGACCGTTGCCGTTAACGCTGCCATTCCGGATTAACTTTATGGATAAAATCAAGCTTGTTGTGACATCAACGTTTGGCCTTGAGGCTGTTATCAAGCGTGAACTCCAGGTGCTTGGGTTTGATCAATTCCATGTGGTGGACGGACGTATTGAATTCGACGCGACTTGCGCTGATATTCCCCGGCTTAATTTGCATTTAAGGGCGGCGGATCGGGTGCTGGTGAAGGTGGGGGAATTCCCCGCGTCGGATTTTGGTGCCTTGTTTGACCGTACGCGCGAGTTGCCATGGGAAGACTGGATCACGCGGGATGCCCGGATCACGGTGGTGGGAAAATGTGTCCGGTCTGTTTTGGCGAGTGTTCGCTCGTCACAATCCATAGCGCATAAGGCGGTGGTGGAACGGCTTAAATCCAGATTTCATATCGACTGGCTTCCGGAAACAGGGCCGGAGTATACCATCCAGGTGGCGATCCTTAAGGATGTTGCACATTTGACGCTGGACACTTCCGGTGAGGGGCTGCACAAACGCGGTTACCGGATATCGACGGGTGAGGCGCCGATCCGTGAAAATCTGGCGTCATCGCTGGTCCAGCTGAGTTTCTGGAACAAGGACAGGCTTTTACTGGATCCTATGTGCGGTTCCGGGACGATACTCATTGAAGCGGCGATGCTGGCCCGTCAGATGGCGCCGGGGCTTGGCCGTACGTTTGCGGCGGAACATTGGCCTGTGGTTAAGAAAAGTTTCTGGGATGATGCCAGGGCCAAGGCGCGCGCCATGATCTTGCCTTCGGGAGGATTGAAAATACGAGGGTATGACATTGATCCCGATAGGATCAGGGATGCCGGGATGAATGCCCGGAAAGCGGGCGTGGGGGATGATATAGTTTTTGAGTGCAAGGATATTAAGGATTTGTGGGTGCATGAAGCTTACGGGATTGTGATATGCAATCCGCCGTATGGTGTCAAGATTGGCAGTCTGAAGGAATTGACATCGATTTATATTACCCTGCATAATATGTTCAAAAATAAGGAAGGCTGGTCTCTTTATATTCTGACGGCAGACGGGCGATTCCCGGATTTCTTCAAGCGTGCCAGGCCGGATAAGGTCCGGAAACTTTTCAATGGCGCCATGGAAGTCAATTATTATCAGTATTATGGCGAGCGTCCGCGTCAGGAAAAGGGGACGCCATGATACCCTTGGGCAGGCTTCAGGAGTTCGGATTTCCCAGTGAAGAAAAATTACCCCGTCAGTTGCGAGACGATGCGGTCACCTTAAGTCTACCCTCCGCGGTAGAGAACGGCGTTGAGCCGGTTATCGTTGAAATAACTCACGGACTGGTGATCCCGCTCATGATGGCCGGGACGCATAATGGCATGATTATTAACAGCGACGGCATGGTATTGCATGTGGGGCATGCGGATGCCCATGACCGTTTTTCGCGATTGGAAGCCAGATTTATCAAGGATATTCCCTATGATATCCGTGTGGAAGTGAATCAGATCATGCGGCGCGCTGTTTTGGTGATGCCATCCCTGGATGAAATCTGGAAACCCATTTGTTATGCCTGGGCGCAATGGTTCCCGGTCAAGCCCAATGAATCAAGGGCCGTGCGGGTGGGTGTTTTTGCGCAAGCGCGTCAGGCCTGGGAAGCCCTGTTGGGTCAAATTGGTATGGTGGCGGATAAGGCTGTTTCGGCGCGTGTGAAGGTGGTCCTTCAGCAGGAAGTGGAATTTAATAAAGGCTGGATGGGGGAAGAGATTCTGGTGGATGAAGGCTTTGCCCGTAAAATGGCATGTTTTTCCGGTATGCAGCGGGCTTTACGGGACCCCTTGTTTCATCCGCGGTCGACGTTCAAGCTTTGGCGCGAGCACCGTGGAGTGCAGGTGTTCAAGCTTGTTGTCGTAGCGCCCCAGGGTGTTGACAGGGATGATGGGTATGCGGTGGGGATTGAATTATAATTAATATTTGTTATTTTATTGTTGAACTTAATCATAATTGTGTAGAATAATTATTATAAACTATTAAATATTAAGTACATATGGCAAAATTATTTGATAATCAGGTTCTTAATACGAGTGTTTTGGGGGTTGTTGAAGAAACCTTTAAACAAATGTGCCACGTCGCTTTTTCGGCTGAGCCTGTTGTGACGGAGCGTGAGATCATTGAATATAACGGTCGCATGCGGCTTTTTCCCATGGAAAAATTCAATGCACCGGCTTATGTCGGGCTTGTGAATTATTATGTTTCACAACGAGATATGGATGAAAAGCATGCGGTGGGGACATTCGTTTTTTATGTTAAAGAAGATATAGTGGACAAATTGTTCCGCGCTTTCAGCCGCCCGGTATCGGAAGCGGAGGATGAGGCTGTTTGCCTTGATGTTGTTGGCGAAATGACCAATATCTTGGCGGGCAATGTGAAAAATGAGCTGCGTTCACTGGATTATCAGGATGTTGTGATTTCTACGCCATCGACATATAAGAATGTCGTTGCGCAGGGGGCTCCGTTTGATTATAGTTTATTCAGGAAACAGGAATTCATGTTTACGTATTGGCGGGAGAAATGCATTGCGGTTGAGGCGTGCATGGGGTATCTTTCGCAGAAGAAGAAATAACAGGGGGTATGATATGAAGAAGATCCTTGTCGTTGATGATTCAAGCGTTCAACGCAAAATGATTATCCAGATCCTGCGCAAGGCTGGTTTTGCCCATGAAACCATGGAAGCCGGGGATGGTTTGGAGGCCATTGGTGTGCTGGGGGAGAACTTTCAGGATATCGGCATTGTGTTATGCGACTGGAATATGCCCAATATGAACGGCCTTGAATTCATTGAAGGGGTGGGGCAGGTTCCGGCGGTTGCGGCGGTACCCATTGTGATGGTCACGACCGAGGGAACGGCGGATAAGATTGCCCAGGCCAGGGCTGCCAATTCCAATCTGAAAGGTTATGTGGTCAAGCCGTTTACACCGGATCAATTGAAAGATGCGATCACGCCGATTTTGGGCAATGAATAAGTTTTTCGCGAAATAAGGATGAGGGGGCGGGGTGAATGCCATCCAAAGAAGATTTCAGTCGTGCGGTCAGCGAATCGGTCAGGAGTGCTTTTGCGACCATGTTGTCCATGGATCTGGTCGAGGATGAGTCGTTTGACAGCAGCACAGCGGCCGCGGAGCTTATATGCAATATCGGTTTGGCCGGCGCGCTGGAGGGCAGCATCACGCTGTTTTTCTCGAACACCGGTGCCTGTGCCATTGTTTCGGCCATGCTCGGGATGGAGATAGAGTCTGTTTCCCCGGATGTTTGTGACGGGATGTGTGAAATGGTCAATGTCATTGCCGGGGGTTTCAAGAACAGGGTTTCTTCGTTGAGCTGTCCTTTTAATTTAAGTTTGCCGACGGCAGTTCAGGGGCAGTTGATGCATTTGAGTGTTACCGATGGCCTGGAAAAGGTGATCAGGCGTTTTTCCTGTGACAAGTTTTCTTTTGATGTGGAACTTATCTACAAGCTTAAGCCGACGCCTGATGTCCAGTCGCCGGCCCCGGTGGTTAATAAAATGAGCGCGTTTGAGAAATTGAAAGCAATGACAGCTCAGGTGAAAAATTAACAGGAAGGACATGGCATGGATACAGCAGTAAGCGGTATTTCCGAGAATACCCAGTCGGATATCAAGCAGTTTGTTTGTTTTAAACTCGCCGAAGAAGAGTATGGCATCGATATTCAGCTTATCCAGGAGGTCATCAAGATTCCCAAGATTACCACGATTCCGCAGATGCCTTATTTTTGCCTGGGTGTTATCAATAGCCGCGGCAACATCATCCCTGTTTTTGATCTGCGCAAGAAATTTCACCTGGCTGACAAGGAATTCTCGCATGACACGCGCATCCTGGTGGCGTCCATTGATAATGAGGCCGTCAGTTTTGTCGTTGACCAGGTGCTGGATAATGTGAAGTTTGACATGGCCCGTGTTGATCCGGCGCCTACCGTCAGGATGAACATTGACCGTGAATACATCCAGGGCCTTGGCGAGCTGGAAGGGCGTATGATTGTTATCCTGGATCTGGAAAAGATGCATGAGCATATTATGAACGAGATTTTGTCGGAAACGGCCCGTTGATCTGGATTTGTTGCGCCAGTCAACGCGGGTTAAACATTTAAGGGGGATTGACGCCGTGGATAATAATTCAGGTATTCTCTTGGAAGCTGGAACAAATGAGTTGGAGATCGTTGAGTTTTCCATTGCCGAAGCTCTTTACGGGATTAATATCGCCAAGGTTCGCGAGATCATCAAGGCTGACCTGGACATGGTGCCGGTGCCGGATGCCCATCCGTCCATTGAGGGTGCTATCAATTTGCGTGGATCGATCATTCCTGTGGTGAATCTGGCCAGGCATCTTAAGGTGAGCGTGAGAGTTGACAAGAAGGTCAACAGGATCATTATTGCGGAATTTAACAAGATTGTGATTGGTTTTATGGTTAGTACGGTCGCGCGCATCCACCGTATTTCCTGGCGGGAGGTGGAACAGCCATCCCAGATGCTGCAGACCGAACAGGGTTATGCGGTTGGCATCATCAAGATCAATAACAAGGTGATTTTCTTGCTGGATTTCGAGAAGATCTCATCGCATATCAATCCGCGGGCGCATTTGACCGCACCGCGCGCTGATGAATACAGCGCGCCGTCGGAGGTTGACCGTGCTTCCAAAAAGATCCTGGTGGCGGAGGATTCGGATTTTATCCGTCAGATGATCTGTGACCATCTTTTGAAAGCCGGGTATAACATTGAAACGGCGATTAATGGTGAAGAGGCATGGAAGAAGCTGATGACCGTGGTGGCGCATCCGGATTTTAAATCGATTAACCAGTTTTACAATGCTATGGTGACGGACATTGAAATGCCGCAGGTGGACGGGTTGCACTTGATCAAACGCATCAAGGAAGACCAGCGCTTGCGCGCTATGCCGTGCATTGCATTTTCATCCATGATTACCAAGGAACTTGTGCATAAATGCAAAAGTGTCGGGTCTGATGGCGAGATTGCCAAGCCGGATATCAACAAGCTTGTGATGCTCGTGGATTCAAAAGTGATTTGATGTGAGCGGGGCATGTGGTGTGCCCATATATAAGGGGGGCATAATGGCCAAAGAAAAGACAGGCGCAGAACGCCGTAAGTTTATCCGTGTTCCTGAAGAAGACCTTGTGGTATGTGAACCCTTTGACGTTTCCGGTTTTGGGGGCGCATCGGCCATGGTGGCCAAAAGGATGCACGCTTTCACCAAGAGTCTGAGTGAGGGGGGTATCCTGTTTGAATCCGATGAGGTATTTGTGATCGGGACATTGATCAAGCTGGAACTGGATATCCCGGGCTGGGAAAAGTACAAGGTGGAGTTTTATAAAGGTCATGTGCCTTCCGGACGGCAGCCGTTGGTTGTTCTGGGCAAGGTCGTGCGTGTTGAAGATCTCGGTCATGGTCAATTCGACATTGGTGTTGTTTTCAGTGCCATGGACAGCGGCCACAAACTGGCGCTCAAGAAATATCTGGACCAGAAAGCCAGGGCTTAAAGGGATATGATGGAGATCACGGATAAGGAATTTGACCATATCAAGGATCTGATGTACCGCCGGACGGGGGTGCACCTTAAGCCGACTAAGAAACCTTTGGTTATGACGCGCTTGCGCAAGCGCCTTGAAGAGCTTAAGATTTCGCGTTTTATGGATTATATCCCGCTGGTGGAGCGTGAAAATGGGCCCGAGATCGAGATTTTCATTAATGCGTTGACGACCAATGAAACATATTTCTTCAGGCATACCAAGCAGTTTAATTATTTGTATGAACATATTCTGCCGGAGATCCTTGCTAAAGGCGCCCGTCAGGGATTTCATGCGCGCATCTGGTCAGGGGCGAGTTCCTCCGGCGAAGAGCCGTATTCAATTGCCATGACGTGCCGCGAGTTCTTTAAAGGACGTCCGGGTTGGAAGGTGCATATGGTGGCTTCGGATATCAATTCAGAAGTGATTGCAGAGGCCAAGGAAGGTGTTTTTTCGGAACGCAGCATCAAGGATGTGCCCGTATCATTCAAGGAGAAATATTTCACGCCGCACACAAGCACGGAAAACAAGATGTGGAAAGAGTTTCAGTTAAGTGATTTGATCATCAACAGTGTCAAGTTTACCCAACATAATCTCTTAAAGCCTTTTGCGGAAAAAGATTTTGATGTGATTTTCTTGCGCAATGTGATGATCTATTTTGATCCGGAAAGCAAGCAGAAGGTGGTCGATAATGTCCTGGCGAGCTTGAAACCCGGAGGGTATTTTTTCATAAGTTTGTCGGAAAGTTTAAGTG
>JAZDPD010000101.1:0-3719 GCA_043798045.1 Candidatus Omnitrophota bacterium
TGCTGCAACTTCTTGAGGATGCGGCTATTTTTAATGACCATCATTTTCTGACTGGGGACGCGGCCAGGGATAAACAGGCGGTAAGGCTTGCGCGTTTGATCGCGGAACTTGATACGAACAAGGTCAGTTATGTTGATATCCTGATCCAGGTGAAGTCTTTTGTGGATAGTTTTGTGAATGAGGTGCCGTTCAGCAGGCGCGTTGAAAAAGAGATTCAAAATTATGAAAAACGTGTTGATGGTTTTGTGGCTGTTCTTGCCAATGCGTACAAGACAGGTCGCGGGATCGAGTGGAACAAGGATACGGGGATCTTGATCGTTGATATTAAGACCGATCTTGGCGCGGATAGTGTTTTGGAATTCATTGATTCGCCCGCGAGTGGTCTTTCCCGGGAAGAGATCAGGATTGTTCTGACAGTTGTTCCGGCGGCAGCAGGCAAGAGGTACAAGTTTTTTATTATTCCAAAGGCGCATCCTGATCAAGTTTTGAACAGCTCTTTTTATGAGGCTTTTGATAAACATTTCGCAGGCATTCTCAAGGGCAGTCGCTTTGGCGGTCGAGAAGATGCTGGCGGCAGTCCAAGGGAAGGCATGGCGCTTGATGATGTTGCTGTTATGCGGGATTATCTTGCCAGTGTCCTTGATCTGACCAAGATATCTCAAGTGGATGTCAATCCGGCCCTGTTGAAAAAAGGTGGTATCGACTTGAACTCTGCTAACCTGAATCTTCAAATCAAGCGCGATGGCGCTGGCGTACCGTTGCCTGTGCGGATGCAAAATCTTGAAAATATCAGGATTGACGGGTTAACACCGGAGATCATTCTGATACAACCTGTGACAAATTTGCCTGTTTTAGGCGAGGCATTGGCGGAGGCGAATTCGTCATCCGTATAAGAAGAAAGGCCGAAAAAGTAGATCGATTGGCAAAACTGCCATTTATCAGGTAAACTTTTGCAGTGGAGTGAAATTTTAAGGGGAGGGAGACAATGAAGGCCATTAAACGACTGATTGCATTATTTATCGTTGTACCATTCTTATCGACGTCAATTATGCCCGTCGCCTATGCGGGGATGCCGCAGTTGCTTGCGCCTGGCAGCATGGTCGGCCTGACGCCAGCGTTCACGCCCGCCCACCTGATGGGTCTGACCATTGACCCTAAGAACGCGCTTAAATTTGATTTCCTGATTCATAAGGGAGAGGTCTCTTTGACGGACATCCAGAAACGCGAAGAATATCGCAATCTTATCAAATATTTCTTGGCCGCGCTTACGATCCCCAATGATAACCAGTGGGTCAACCTGTCTCCCTATGAAGGCAATCGCATTATCAAGGATGATTTCGGAAAGACGGAAATGGGTCGCGATCTTTTGGCTCAGGATTATATGCTTAAGCAGCTGACGGCTTCTCTAATGCACCCTGACACTGAACTCGGGAAGAAGTTCTGGGACAAGGTCTATGAGCAGGCATATCAGAAATACGGCACAACGGATGTGCCGGTGGATACATTTAATAAGGTATGGGTTACGGCCGATGATGCGTCGGTTTTCGAGAAAGACAATACGGCGCTTGTTGTGAATAGTCATTTGAAGATCATGACCGAGCGTGATTATGTGGCTACGGAGAATAATGCGGCAACCCGTGAAATGGATTCTCAGCCGGAAATGACAGAATCCGCTAAAATATCGGCCGAGATTGTTAAAGAGATCATTATTCCCGCGATCGAAAAAGAAGTGAACGAAGGCAAGACTTTTGCTAACCTGCGGCAGATCTATAGTTCGATGATTCTGGCGGTCTGGTTCAAGAAGCAGCTCAGGGAGTCTATTTTAGGGAAGGCGTATGCGGATCATTCTGCTGTAAAAGGCGTTGATCAGGATCCTAAGAATAATGAGGAAATCTATCAAAAGTATTTGCTGGCCTTTAAAAAGGGCGCTTTCAATATGATCAAGGAAGATGTGGACCGCTATACGAATGAGGTTGTGCCACGCAAATATTTTTCGGGTGGAGCAAAGGTTGCACAGGTTCATCCTGCGACAGAAGAGGATGCTCGAAAGGGGTCCGGGCCTGTAGTAGCGGAGAATAAAGTTGAGAGAGTAGGGACTGCATTAGCAACGGAAGTAACGCCTACTAAAGTCGTGGAGACGGCAATTGATCTTGCTAAAGCGCGTCAGGATATTAGTGATATTGCAAGGACAGGAGAGAAGAGTCTTCCTTCAGATTATAGGATGGGTTATGCAGATGCCGTTCTTACGGGCACAAACTATCGGACAAAAGATGGTCTTGTTAATCTTGTTAAAGATATTATCAAGAATTTTGGTTTTTATGTGAGGGATTTTAATGATCGAAGAATTCCTGGGGGCGGTTCTTTTGGTGTGAAAGCGGATGCTGAAAAAGCAATAAAAGAATTGGGTGCCGTGCTTAAGGAACTCGATAATGCGGAAAAGACTCAGCAAGAGCTTGGCACATTAGTGCAAGGGCAAATTTCAAGTGGTAAGGCTCAGGTGATGTCTTTTGTGAAGTCACCGGTGTTTGGGTGGAAGGTTCCAAGTACGGCGACATCGATCAATGATATTCCTGAAGCTATTCGGAATGTTGGTAGTATTGATAAAAGGAAATACACTGATGCGGATGTTCAGGCAGCGGCCGCGGCCGGTGGGTTCGTGGTTATTCAATTGTTAGACGGACAGATTGAGTCGTATATACCATCGGCAAAAGCATTCAGAGGTTATAAGGAAACTGCTGCGAGTGTTGTGGGGAATCTGAATGCGGATCTTATGAAAGCGGCACAAGGTTCTGCGGATTTAAATGCATTGATTCAATCTGGTGCGGTAGCAGCCTTTGAGAAACCCGGAGAAGTCCGGATGGTGCACATAGCGGATCTCGGCCTTGGGCGTAGTGGAGTGATCATTCAAGATCCGTGGGGCGGACAACAGACGCAGACGGAAGGTCGGTATGGTTTTATTGTTCTGGACCAGGGAGATCAAGGCCCGCAGTATTACATGGTTAATGCTGAGGCCACAGGTCTTCCGGCGAGTTATGTTCCTGCTAATAAAGAGAGCGCAGATGTATTGAAAACAAAAGACCGTGCGATGACGCCTCAAACTGCTCTTGGCACATTGGTTCAGGGGCAGATTACGAGTGGTAAGGCTCAGGTGATGTCTTTTGTGAAGTCACCGGTGTTTGGGTGGAAGGTTCCAAGCACGGCGACATCGATCAATGATATTCCTGAAGCTATTCGGAATGTTGGCAGTATTGATAAAAGGAAATACACGGATGCGGACATTCAGGCAGCGGCAACTGCGGGTGGTTTTGTGGTTATTCAATTAATAGATGGACAAATTGAGTCGTATGTTCCTTCGGCGAAAGCATTTAGAGGTTATAAAGAAACTGCTACGAGTGTTGTTGAGAATTTGAATGCGGATCTTGTGAAAGCGGCACAAGGTTCTGCGGATTTAAATGCATTGATTCAATCTGGTGCGGTGGCAGCCTTTGAGAAGCCCGGTGAGGTTCGCATGGTGCATGTGTCAGATCTTGGTCTTGGACGCAATGGTGTGACTATTGAAGATCCGTGGGGAGGGCAACAGACGCAAACCGAAGGTCGTTACGGATTCATTGTCTTGGACCAAGGAGATAAGGGGCCGCAGTATTACATGGTTAATGCTGAAGCTACGGGGCTCCCGGCGAGTTATGTTCCTGCGAATAAAGAGAGTGCGGACATTTTAA
>JAZDPD010000121.1:0-2204 GCA_043798045.1 Candidatus Omnitrophota bacterium
CCGGCTCTGCGGCATGGAAGTTGATCCTGCCAGTGTTTTGGGGGTGAGATTGCTTCGCCGGGGTTTGCTGGTTGATGAGACAAATCTTGCCGGGGTTATCCAGGATTACAGGAATCTGAATGCTCATCTGTTTCTTGATACGGGGCTGCACATTGCGGTGGTTTCGACCCGTTGTCCGTTGCGTTGTCATTATTGCCAGGCCAATCCTCCCGAAGCGGCGGATATGACCCTTGAGGTGGCGGCCAAGGTTGTGGAACGTCTTTATGATGTGCGTAATCAGCAGGTCACCCTTGAATTCCAGGGCGGTGAACCTTTGATGAATTGGCCTGTGGTTAAATACATGATTGAGCGTGCGGCGCGCTTGAACACGTCTGGCAAGCGGCTGCAAATGTCGCTGGTGAGTAATCTGCTTCTTCTGGACGATGAGAAAATGAAAGTCTTGGCGGATCACAATGTCGGGGTTTGCACGTCTTTTGATGGCCCCAAAGACATTCATGATGCCAATAGGGTTTATGCGGGTGGGCAAGGGACGTATGATGCGCTGCTGGCCAAGGCATCGCGGTTCAAGAAGGTGTTCGGTCGTGACGTGGGCTTTCTCTCCACGATAACCAAAGCTTCGCTGGCGCATCCACAGCGGATTGTGGATGAATATGTGCGTCATGGCCAGCAGGAAATTTGTTTGAGGCCGGTGAATAATATGGGGGCGGCCTGCGGGGCGTGGAAGGATGTGGGTTATGCCCCGGAAGATTTTTGTGTGTTTTATGCCAGGGCCTTGGAGTATATTTTCAAGTTGAATCAACAGGGTGTTCATATCCGCGAACGCACGGCAAGGGTGATTTTGACCAAATTGCTGTGTAAAAAAGATCCGGGGTATGTTGATTTGATGAGTCCCTGCGGTGCCGGGCGTGCGACCATGGCGTATATGCCCAACGGAGATTGTTACCCTTGTGACGAAGCGCGCATGCAGGGGACGGATTTGTTTAAACTGGGGAATGTCCTTTTTGATGCGCATGAAGATGTGCTAAAGAGGGATAATCTGTTACACTTATTACAGGCCTCTTGCATGGGCTTATGGACCGAGGGCTCTGTGTATAGTCCCTGGATCGGGTGTTGTCCGGTTGTCAGTTATGCGTTGCAGGGAAACATTGTGCCGAAGCTCGCGTGTTTTCCGATGCATCAAATAACCATGTTTCAGTTTGATTATATTTTTGATAAAATTGTGGAACATGGCAAGGCATATGAGATATGTCGTCAATGGGTATAGGGGAGGTTGTTATGGGGCATAAAAAGAAAATAAACCCTGGTGAGACTAAGTCTAGGAAGATGCTCAAGGATTTTGTGGCGGATGAGGATGGCCTTATCAGCCGGGCAACTCTTTTCAGGGTGGGGTTGTCTGTTGTGGCCGGGCTGGGTGTCTGGAGTGCCATGACGGATTCTTATGCGGCGCATGGCAATGCCATGGAGCACGCCAATGCCGTGCAGTTCACCGAAGGAACCAAGCCGGACACGGGTTGTGTGGCGCCCAATACGGCCATCCATCAAAATTCCTTTACGCATACCTCACATAATAATGCCAGCAGTGGATGAGGCGCGAGTTTTTTTATTTTTGCGTCAGCATTATTACCCGCCGCAGTGTCGTTTCCTTTAAGAGGACGCGAAACGTTTGTTAAGCCATGCGATGGCGTTCCTGCACACAATCGGGATTTTTATTGCGTCTTTACACTTCTTGTTGCAAAATACTAAAATATTATGAATTTTATTTTAGAAATAATTATTATTTTAATTACTCTTGTCTTTAACGGTTTGTTTGCCGCTTATGAGATGGCCCTGGCTTCTGTGTCACGGGCGCGGCTTCATGTGTTGGAGGGCCGCAAGATCAAGGGGGCTGTTGAGGCCGTCTTCATGAAAAACAACATGGAGGCGAGTTTGGCCGTGCTTCAGCTGGGGATCACTTTCCTGGCGGCGGTGGCCGCGGCTACCGGAGGTTTGAGTGCGGCTGATCTTCTGACGCCCTATTTAATAGATCGATTACATATTTCGCATTCGTTGGCCAATGTAGCGTCGCTGGTTGTTATTGTTGTTCCTTTAAGTGCTGTGACGATTGTTTTTGCGGAGCTTGTGCCCAAGATCGTGGCTATTAATAACCGTGAGCGGGTGTGGTTGGCACTGTCGCCATTCATGCGCGGTTTGTTTCAGGCCTGTCA
>JAZDPD010000153.1:0-3589 GCA_043798045.1 Candidatus Omnitrophota bacterium
TCTGGAAGCGCATATAGTAGAGTTGAATGATGTGTACAGGGTTTTAAGTGAAAAGCTGAAGGAAATCAGGAGCAGGGATGAAAGAATCAAGGATTTTACGGATGAGCTTATAAGAGCAAACAAGCTCTCTTCGCTGGGTGAGCTCGCAGGCTCCATTGCCCATGAGATAAAAAATCCGCTTATATCCATACAGGGATTTGCAAAGAGGATAGAGAAGACAGGGGACGAAGAAAAGATAAAAAAATATGCAATGTTAATTGATAAAGAATCCGGCAGGTTGTCAAATGTATTGGTAAAGCTTTTAGATTTTTCGAGGATGGATGAACCGAAAAGGGAACGTGTCGACATAAATGAAATTGTAGATGATACGGTACTGTTTATAGAGCATCACCTGACACGATTTAAAAACATTCAGCTTTTTGTTGAAAAAGAAAAAACTCTTCCCCCCGTAGAAGCAGATAAAATACACATCCAGCAGTCCCTGGTAAATATTATAATGAATGCGGCCCAGGCAATGCCGGGCGGAGGTGCAATACGCATAAAAACAGGAAAAAACGGTGGGTCGGTCCATATATCTGTTACCGATCAAGGGGCAGGTATCAACCCGGAAAACATTGATAAAATTTTTGAGCCCTTTTTCACCACGAAAAAGAAGGGTGAAGGAACAGGTCTTGGACTTTCCCTTTGCAAGAGGCTTATCGAGGCAAACAAAGGGAAGATTGAGGTGGAAAGCAAGATCGGAGAAGGAAGCACATTCAGGATACTCATACCTTATATAACCTGATAAATATCGTTCACAGCTCACCGAACCGTATGTCGCATTTCGTATATTGCGTGTCGTATCCTCTTATAGGCTGAGTACAGGAAAGAAAAAAACCTGTACCTGAGGCCTTTTATGACATATAATAATACTATGATGGACACCACAACGGCTGCTCAACGAAGCCTCCAGATAACTGCTCTGTGCCGGACTGCCAAGCAAGCCTCTTACCGCCTCGCAATTATGGATACGGAGACCAAGAATGCTGCATTAAGGACAATGGCGGACGAGCTGGACGCCCATGCCCGGGAAATTCTCGCAGCCAATGCCGAGGATGTGACCGATGCGCGGCGACAGAATTTTGCAGCTCAACTCATCGACCGGCTCCGGCTTACCCCGGAAAAACTGAAACAAACCGCCCAGGGAGTGCGTGACGTAGCATTGCTTCCCGACCCGGTAGGCGAGGAAATAGAACACACCGTGCGGCCCAATGGATTGATTGTCCGCAGGGTGAGGGTGCCTTTGGGCGTCGTGGCAATTGTTTATGAGGCGCGCCCTGAGGTAGCGGCAGACGCCTCGTCTTTGGCCCTCAAATCCGGGAATGCGGTGATTTTACGGGGATCTTCTATGGCCCGCCGTTCAGACGAGATCATTACCTCGATCTGTTCCTCAGCGCTCTCCCGTTCCGGGCTTCCTCCCGGGGCGCTGTCCCTTGCCCCAGAGGGTGGACACGAGGCTTTGGCCGATCTGGCAACGCAGGACCGGTATATCGACCTTTTGATCCCGAGAGGGGGCGAAGGTTTAAAAGAGGCGCTAAAAAAAGTGGCCACCGTGCCTTTGCTCCTGGCCGCCTCGGGTAATTGCCATATTTATGTTGATGCCTCTGCAGATCCGGAAATGGCGGAGAGCATTGTCGTAAACGCCAAGACACAGCGGCCGGCAGTCTGCAATGCCGCTGAAAAACTGTTAGTCCATACAACCATTGCCGCCTCTTTTCTGCCGAAAGTTATGCGTGCCCTTATTGATCGCGGTGTTGAATTGCGCGTAGACACCCGCACCCATGCTCTGGCCCCACCTGATATGACGCCCTGCCTAAAGGATGCAACACCCGAGGACTGGGATACGGAGTTCCTGGCACTCATCATGGGTGTGGCAGTGGTCGATTCGCTGGACGATGCGATTGCCCATATCAACCTTCACGGCAGCGGACATAGCGAGGCTATAGTCACCGGTGACGAGCAGGCAGCCAGGGTATTTCAATCGGGAGTCGACGCTGCGGCTGTTTACTGGAACGCCAGCACGCGTTTCACGGACGGGGGCCGGTTCGGCATGGGTGCCGAGATGGGTATCTCGACTCAAAAACTGCACGCACGCGGACCGATCGGCCTTCGTGAGCTATGCAGCTACAAGTTTATCGTTAACGGCACAGGACAGATCGTCACATGAAACCGGGCGTTTCAATTATCGGTCACAGACAATAAATCAGCATTGGCTCTTCGTTTTAAAACTCCAGCTTCATCCCATCATGGGCTGCGATTATATTGATACCCGTTTCTTTCTTCAATTTTTCTGCCAACCGGTATGGTTTCTCCCTGATCAGGTTCATGCCGAAATGTGTCATAATGGCAATCTCCGGCTTTATGTGTTCAACAATCCTCACAAAATCATTAACGGCAAGATGGTCAACAACATCATGTTTTTCAATAGGGTTTATCCTGAGGACATTTACGATGAGATAATCGACACGATACATGTCCGGCAGGTCATCAAAAAACCTTGTATCTGCTATCAGGCCTATTGTTTTATTCAAATGGAATATGACTCCGTAAGTTTCTACCGGATGGATATGCCTAACCGGCGTGCTGAAGGATATATCTTTTACATGATAGCTTTCTTTTTCTTTTAGAAACACAATTTTGTCGAGGTATGCCCTTACATAGTTTAAAACGACAGGGTCTCCGTTTACAGCATCTTCAGGACAGAAAAGCACCCCTCTTTTTTTAAAACCACCGTCAGTCATTGCTTCTATCATAATATTCACATCGTTTGCGTGGTCTAAGTGTTTGTGGGTAATGACTATCCCGTCCAGATGAATGGGGTCAAAACGTTCTTTTGATGCATGCATCCTTACAACTGCCCCTGGGCCGGGGTCTATGTAGAGATTTGTATCTTTAAAATTCAGCCAGAGCCCGCCTGTTGCCCGTATCTGCCTGGATGCAACAAATCGTGCGCCACCTGTCCCCAGAAATTTAATAAACCCTTCCATTAGCGACCTCTTATGTGATATTCCTTATATCATGCAATTGTTGATGAAATCGATTTGCAGATTTCAAATTACGGATTTGTCGCTCCTAACCCAGAAATCCAAACCAATATCTATTTTAAGAGCATTAACAGGAGGATGTCAAATTGGATTTGATACGTTTCGCTGTATTTGATTCGTCCCTCGGCAATATCGTGCTTGTCTCGAAAAACAGGCGGCTCGTAGAGCTTGATATAAAAAGCGATGACATTTACAGGATAAAAAAATCCCTCGCAGCTCTTTATCCGGATGGTGCTGAGTCTCCGGAATCCTTTCATAAGATATACAATCTCCTCGACGGCTATTTGAAGGGGGAGAGGGTTGATTTTGATGTGGATGTTGACATTTCTCACCTGGGTGGATTTACACGGAAGGTACTGGAAGAGCTGAAAAAGATCCCCTATGGGGAGCTGATAAGCTACAGTCGCCTGGGCAAACGGGCAGGTTATGAGAATGCTGCCCGTGCAGTCGGTCAGGCAATGAGCAGAAACCCTGTTCCGATTATTATTCCATGTCACAGGGTCATC
>JAZDPD010000191.1:0-2496 GCA_043798045.1 Candidatus Omnitrophota bacterium
GTTGTTCTGTTGAGAGAAGATGGGAAGAAAACAACATTTGATGCCGAGTCCGAGATCTTTAATTCTATTAACAATTCCGTTCAGGAAGAGCGGTATCTTGAGGTTTATTTTCCGACGGATTTAGGAGTTCAAGATAGAATAAAAATCGCTTCCAATATTGAGAAAGAAATTTATAATATCCTTAGAGATAATTTAAAATGAAAATACGTCACATAATCTTATTGTTATTGTTGCATTTTGGTGGAAGGATCGATAGTAAAACCAAACTGCAGAAACTTCTTTATTTTCTTTCCTTAAAATTCTCTCGTGACTTTGGGTTTTCTCCTTATTTCTATGGCCCGTATTCTTCTGTTATTGAATCCGAGGTTGATGATTTGGTTGGAGCTGGTTTTGTGGAGGTTGAGAGATGTCTTTTGGGAGTGGATGCCAAGAGAGGGTTTGAGGTTAAGAAGTATTCTTTTCAATTAACGGAAGAAGGAAAGAGTTTTGCGAATGATTTAAAAGGACAACATATTGATGAAGCAAATGTTATAAAAGGATTAGTTGATCAAGTAAAGGCGAAAGGGGATTTGGATTATTTAAGTTTATCGATAGCCGCCAAATCGCATTATATTTTGAAGCACGCCAATAGGCCGATGACGGGGAAAGATATTGAATCCAAAGCAAAAGATTTCAGTTGGGAAATTGATTCGAGTGATATAAATAAGGCGATCTCAATTCTGAAAGAGTGGGGATTGGTTACTGCTGGATAGCCGAGAAGTTTTAATTATCGAAAATAGTTTGAACACCCCCGATTGTTGTAAAAATGATTGGGGGTGTTTTTTTAATTTGCAAGTTAAGAAAAAGTTTCTGAGTTTGTGCTGTCAGCTGATGAAGAGATGTTGTGAAGAGCCGCTTGCCAGAGGGCAGACTGTTTTTGCCAGTCGATTTCGGCGGAGACATCGCGGAGCGTGGTGTCCGAGATCTTGGCAAGTTTTTCGGCAGGCAGCGTAAGGATCGCGCCTTTGATCGTGGATGATAGGAAGTTCAAGGTCATGAGCTGGCTTACGCGTGCCGGGCTCATGTTGAGCCACACGGCAGCCTGTTTGAAGTCCTGGATGCGGCCTTCATCAAAGAGGCGGCTGATCTGATGGGCGAGGATGAGGTTGCGCACAATGGGCGCCTCTTTCTCAATGGCGATCTCTTTGTGCCAGCGGTTCTTGGGCTGATTGGATTTAAGGTCAGCGTCGATTTCAAAAGGTTTTTCGTTTCCCTTGACGGTTATCCAAAGTTTTCGTTTGGCGTGATCGTA
This sequence comes from Candidatus Omnitrophota bacterium, assembly GCA_043798045.1. Taxonomy (GTDB): domain Bacteria; phylum Omnitrophota; class Gorgyraeia; order Zapsychrales; family Fredricksoniimonadaceae; genus Fredricksoniimonas. Next base: position 1,292 of record JAZDPD010000191.1, read on the forward strand.
TTCGACCCGCTCAAGGAGAGACTTGAGAATTTTACGCTTCTCTTCTGGGAAAAGTCCGTCCCAGACGGGGGAGGTGATGGCATCAACAGCGGACTTGTCAGGGTGATCCGTCTTTGCGCAGATCAGCTTAAGTTGTCCTATAACCGCGTTCTCGATGGCTTGAGCATTGAGCGAGCCGGTCGGGCATTCTTTATGGCCTTTCTTTTGAGCTGTTGAGCAGACGTAGTAACGGTATTTGTGTTTGTTCTGCTTCATTGTGTAGGTGTGAAACATGATGGTGCTGCAAGCCGGGCAATGCAGCCGCTGGTTGAGAAGCCCAGTGCATTCGGTGTTTTTGAAGACTGTTCGCTCGACACGCTTGACCTTGAGCTGTTCCTGCGCTTTCTTGAATGTTTCTTCGTCGATGATGGCTGGCTGTTGGCCTTCGTAGATCTGTCCGGCATAGTTAACCTTGCCGAGATAGAGCACGTTTTTGATCATGTGCTGGATTTGTGTGACGCCGTATTTCTTTTCCCCGTAGGTCTTGCCGGAGCACATGGTCCAGCGGCGTGTTCTTAATCCCCGATCATTCAGGATTTGCGCAACCTGCAGAAGCGAATTCCCTTCGATATAAAGCCGGAAGATTTCCCGTACAACCTCGGCTTCTTTCGATTCGATGGCGAGCTTCTTGTTATCCTTGCGGTAACCGAATGGCGGCTTGCCGCCGAGCCATTGGCCGCGCTTTCTCGCCGCTCCCATTTTATCTTTTGTGCGTTCGCTGATGATTTCGCGCTCAAATTGGGCGAAGGAAAGCAGGACGTTAAGCGTGAGCCTGCCCATCGAGGTATTGGTGTTGAACTGTTGGGTGACAGAAACAAAGGCCACATTGTTTTTATCAAAGAATTCCAGAAGCTGGGCAAAATCCATGAGCGAGCGCGACAGGCGATCCACTTTGTAAACCACAACACAGTTGATGCGGCCTTCCTTGATATCATTAAGGAGTTTTTGTAGCGCTGGTCGTTCAATATTGGCCCCGGTAAAACCGCCGTCATCGTAGTGCTCCGGAAGGAGGGTCCATCCTTCATGCCGCTGGCTTTTGATGTAGTTTTCGGCGGACTCGCGCTGGGCATCCAGTGAGGTGAATTCCTTGTCCGGGCCTTCAGCGGTCGACTTGCGCGTGTAGATCGCGCAGGTGATCCATTTCTTTTCTTTGGGCTTGTCGTTTG
>JAZDPD010000193.1:0-10903 GCA_043798045.1 Candidatus Omnitrophota bacterium
ATGAAATGGCAAAGGAATGCTTGCAGGGTAACAATTGATCTTAAAGCTCAAATTTGTCGCACTATGAGTTACAATTCGCCCACACGCACCAAGCATGGTTCTTTAATTGACGCAACCCAGCGGCCATGTTATTCTTGAATTGTAAATAATACATTAACCAAAGGCTCATACGATGAAACTCAAAGTTGTGTTAGAAAAAGGTGAAGACGGATATATTTGCGCCAGCTGTCCTTCCTTAAAAGGCTGCCACAGCCAGGGAAAAACCGAAGCTGAGGCGATGAAAAATATTAAAGAAGCCATTCTTTTATTCCTTGAACCGGCCCCCAAAGAAGTCAGGGCATCTGCAAGACATAAAATTTTTGAACTGGCTGTATGACTCCCAAACCGCCTCTTATTTCCGGCAATGAAGCAATCAAAGCATTCAAACACGCCGGCTATAATGTCATTAGCCAAAAAGGCAGTCACGTAAAACTTTACAATCCGATCACTGAAATAACCATCATCATTCCCAATCATAAAGAAATCGACCGTTGGACTCTCAAAAGTATCCTGAAAGATTCCGGGATATCCATAGAAGAATTCATGAATTTGATTTAGCAACACCCAAAACTCCGCTTACCCGCTCACTCCACCCCACCGTTTCCTTGGCCAGTTTCGCCCTCAAACGGGCAGCATCCGCATGATCGCTATGCGCCCGCCAGCACAACACCGACTCGGCCGCTTTTGCCTCGTCCATCAATCCTAACCCCAAAAGATAACGAAACCTTTTTAACCTGTTCCTGAATCTGCGGACGCCAAAGGTTGTCAATCGCCGATGATCGGCATAAAGTCGAAACCCAAGGAACTTAATCCCCTTTCGGGTATCGAATATCTGCGACTTGCCCGCGTGAAGATCCAGTTTCAGCCGATCCCGCAAAAACGCCCCCATCAAAGAACGGATATCTTCAAGCCTTGCGCGGTCATTTTCAAACACCAGAACATCATCCATATACCGGATGTAATAACGACAACCCAAATGATGCTTCACAAAAAAATCAAGTTCATGAAGGTAAAGGTTGGCAAAAAACTGGCTCGTCAAATTGCCAATGGGCAAACCCCGTTCAGACTTGGTTGAATCAATGATGCCGTCCAGCAATGTCAATACACGCGCATCATCAATTTGTCGCCGCACAAGCCCTTTTAAAGTCTCATGGTCAATGGACGGAAAATATTTACGGATATCCCCGTGAAAACAATACCTGTTCGCCTTCAAGAAACCCTGCGCGCGATCCAGCGCCGCGTGCGTTCCCTTATCCTTGCGGCAGGCATACGAATCAAAAATAAATTTCTTGTCGATCAAAGGCTCGATCACATCATGCACCGCGTGATGCACCACCCTGTCGCGAAACGGCGCCTTGGCTATTTCACGTTCCTTGGGATCGTAAATCTTAAAAAGGCCATAGCCCCCATGACAATACTTCCCGGAAACAAGACTATGATGTAATGCCTCAATTTCTTTTTCCATGCGAAAATTAAAGAATGACACTTCAGCGCTTTTTCGTTTTCCTTTTGCCGCGGCGTGCGCGGCCCGGTACAAATTGGCAACAGAAACAATTTCATCAAACATACAATCCCATTCATACCTTTAAAAGGAGCGACCGGCCCTTATATTGCTGCCGGCCGCACAGTCATTATCGAAGTCTTCGAAAGCCGGGCACCGTTATTGTTATTCCGATTCGTATTTGTGTTCGCCGCGTTGTTACGGTCAGAAACACGCGCGTTAGTAGCGCTATTATTCCAATTACCGCCGCGGAACCCCGACCCCGTTTAAACGACGCCACACCATGGGTGATTTTGTAAAAGCCGGACGCATCCAACCTTTACTACAGCGATGTTGCCCCGCCCGTCTTCAAAATTCTTGAATTCAGGCAGGAATGGTCACGGCGTCTGGACTTCTCCCTTATACTGCCCCGCTCCCGGCATCCTTGAACACCGGGACCCTGGTTCCCTTAGAAGATTTAACCCATCCGCCGATCATGCGCCCGATCTCATCAACGGATTTACAAAAAAATACGTGCCTGCTCAAACTTATATATTTCATGTCTTTGGCCATACGCATCAAAAACCGCGCTTTCTCCAGCCCCAGGTTGGCTTCACGCAATAAATTCACTTTCTCTTTGCGATACACCGCCTCGATCAAATTTTCCATCACATCCAGCAATGTATGTTCGATCCGGTCGGCCAACAAAAACCGTTGATCCTTGGGAAATTCAGCCATCCTCGGCAAAAGCCATAAAATCAGTTGATATTGCTTTTCAAGGACAACAGGCACTGTGTTCATACGCCACCCGGGTTTAAAGGGTTAAGTTCTAGGGAGAAGTCCTCGAAAGCCGGGCACCGAAAAAGTTATTCCGAGACGTAAGAGTGTACGCCGCGTAGGAACGGTCAGAAACACGCGCGTAAGTAGCGCTATAAAGCCCCGCTTCGGAACCCCGACCCCGTAGCTCCTATTACCTCGCCTGAAGCAATCCCCGGCCAGTTAGCAGTTGTGGCATTGCCATTAGCACTTAAAACACCATCACCTTGCAAGCCATCAAACAAACGCCCCGTTGCATTGCCCACCGTAACAGGCCGCTTCCAAACGCCCCCTGAAAAATCCATCACCCCGTAATAACTCGCCCCCGATAAAGCCCGCGTATTGGAAGCCGCTGTGGCAAACGTTCCTACCCTGACCGGGCCATAAACATTGCCCGCGCCGCTATAATTGCAGTTGGAACCTGCTTGCGCGGTTTCGCTCGTCTGACCACCGTTCGTAAGCGCTGTCGCTTGAGTAATAGATGTAGAACCCCAGGCGTATTCACCGGCCACTGCCAACTGCGGCCCGCGCGCGGCTTTTTCAAACTCAAGTTCGGTAAACGGCATAAGCCCTGCCCAATCCGCGAAAGCCGCCACATCCATCCAGCTTAAATAATTAGCAATGACCCATTCGCCATCGTTGGCCTCATTGAACGTACCATCGCCGGTGAGCGTATTGTTGTTGGCACTGGTGATGGTTTGCCCGTCAAGGTCAACGCCAAACGTCAAGGGTGTTGATCCGCCGGGAATAATCGCGGGGTTACGGATCACACTGCGATAATTGATAAACTGCGTGCCGCTCATGCTGTAATACGCGGCGGTAAGAGATGCCGCACGGGTGGTCTGCTGGGTGCGGGTGAGCGTATTTAGAAAATCGCGGTACTGCCCCTGGGATACGTCGTATTTCAAGATGTAAAAAGCATTGTACCCCTTGGGAAACGCTATGGGGATCGTAAAAACCGAACCTGTGGCATCTTCACCCCCATTGGCGTTGGAAACATAATAATAGCCGCCACCGGCTGTAGCTGTCACATAAATGGCATCATCAGTCGTGATCGACCAGGGATTATTATCCGCGGAGCCAGCCTTAAATGACGCCGTGCTCGTGGCATAATCACCCGCGTAAAAAGAGCCTTGCGGGATATACACCATTTCCAGCCCAAAAATCTTGACCTTGACCACGTCCGATGCGCCAACGCCATCCGTCGAATATAACCAGCGCAGGCGCACATTGGCGAAATTGGTTTTATTGGAACCCGCGGTTGAAAAAGCACCCGCGGCATTGTGGTAAATAAAAACACCTTTGCCCGTATCGCTCCCGCCGCAAGACGCCGAGGATGAACAACCCACCTTGACCTGAGACCCGGCAGGCGCATTATGATCGCCCACGGTTTTAGAAAGCGTGCAGTGCGTCCACGCCCCCCAGGAAGAACTGGAGGCATTCCATTTGGAAAATTTCGCAAAAAGCCATGCGGCATCCCAATTGCCTGCCGCTGTTTGCGTGCCGCCACTGCAAGAGGCATTAGCATCGCACCATGAATTATCCCACGACACCGTAAACTGGATATCCCATTCGCCATTAGTCGGGGTGTTTTTGTTGACCAAAGACGGAGTTGTGAGGGAAATGTCGTTGGCGAAACAGACTGTGCCAAAACCACGTCCTGCCACGATCAATAACGCAAAAACAATAATTGAAACAAACTTAAAATAAGTCGACATAATTATACTCCGACAACATTTCCTTCTAACACCGCCCTGCCTTTTTTCGTCAATCGATACTGCTGCTTACTGCTTTTAGGTTTATCAGGAATGGTCAGCTCCAGCCAGCCCATCGACAAAGAAAGTTCCATATACGCCTTGCGGAAATGCTCACGATCTCTAATCCCTGCCGCTTTTTGCAATTCCCCACGAGATTGAGGAGCAGAAACCAAAGCGTTCAGTACTCCAAGAACTTGCGGGGTGACTTGCGGGGTGACTTGCGGGGTGACTTGCGGGGTTTCAAAACTAGCCCCCTGTGCCCCGGTCAATTTTGCTGATTGCGCCTTAAAAAGTGTTACCAGAACCCCGCCGCTATTCTCTTCGATCAAAGGCTCAGGAAGCCCTATATCCTTACACGCATCCATAATCTTCTCAATACCGCGGCCCCAGGCATCAATATACCCGCCCTTAAAACATACATCCGCTATCACCGGGTTGCGTGGTCTGGAAGAATGCTTTTTCTTTAACAATTGTATAGTCAAATCCTGCGGAAGCTTGCCGTCATTCCAAAAAGATATCCTGTCATCAAAAACCTTAATCTGAATATGCGCTCCCATATAATTCCGGTGGACAAGCGCATTCAAAAGAACCTCGCGCAATGCAGCTACCGGATATTCCCACGTTTCAACACGATGGATTCCTTCAAAAGAAATCGGACGAACTAGAAACTTGCGGTTTAATTGATCAAGAACTTCCTGCAAGCAATAGATCAAGTTCCCTTCTACGGATTCCTCAAACCTAAGGTCAATGTCCGACGCGCCAAAACGCCCGATCCTGATGGTAAGGCCTGAATAAAACCTGCCGGGATCCTTAGCAAACAAAATCACGGCAGCCCGCCGCAATTTTCCATTTTCAAGAAGCCGCAACTTATCCAATAATTCTCTTAAAGACAACTTCTCGTTTCCAGGAAACCTTCCAGCCTTCTTAGCTGATTCAAGGAACCGATCAACGCTAATTTTGTCAATATCCGAAATCTTTGCCTGAGGCTCTAGCGCTTCATCCCAAGTGCGCCCGGCTTTACGCAATAAAAACTCATTAAGCGCATTACCCGTCAATTCCTGTTTAGTGGCGCCACTGCGAAAATAATACCGACCACGGAGCGAAATGGGCACAGAATACGCCGGAACGGAAATCTCGATATACGACTTTCCATGATCCTCCTTAAGCGCGACATTTGCCATCACACCAAGAAGATCACGAATCTTATTCGGAAGCTCCTCTATAAGTTTCTTGGGCTCAGCAACGCCAACCGTACAGCCGTCGTCATCCTTGCCGATATACAATGTTCCACCGTCAGCATTAGCAAACCCGCATACCCATTTCAGATAATCTTCATGCCAACTGGTTTTATATTCTATGTCCTGCCGCTCTGCCATGGAATTCCCTTATTGAAAACTCTAACAATCGAAGAATTATATCTACCTGAAATCGAACCCGGCAGAGCCATAATAATCCGTTCCGTCAAAGAAAAATGCCACGATATCCGTACCACTGGAGGTAAGTGTTGGTGCATACGCCCCGGGCCATTTAATGGTCGGCCAGGTGATCGTATAACTGCCGGTATTAATAATTTTAAGCGTAAGATTCCCAACACCCAAAGGATTGGTGAAAGTTAACGACGTGCAATTGCCATTTAAGGTAAGAACCTGCTTGTTGCCCGTATTCCAGTTAACCGTGGCCGACCCATTGCAGGTATTGGCCACGAGCGAGGTAAACACCGCCGTATTGTTAACCTCGAGCCGCGCGCGCGGAACCGTGCTGCTAATACCCACATTGCCGCTGGTACCATTAACAAACAAAAAAGACTGGGTGTCATTTTTGACATTATAATCAATGGCAAAAACAGGAGAAACAAAACAAAAACAGAAAAACAAACATAAAAAATTTCGCATAAACATATTCTACATCCCTAAAACAGACTGACAATCTTTTCGGTATAAATTTTCTTCCAACAATCTATAACAACAATATTAATACTTTAACTGAATAGTAAAAGGGTCACTTTAACCCACATCTCTAATCACTACATTTCTATTCCGATTCCTCTCTCCTGTTTTAACTCATTCTTTATTTCTTGCTGTTGCCTTAACGGCACATGTTCCAACGTCGTGTCTTTTGCCGCGTTATATGACCATCCTTTTTTCATATCGTCCAAGACTTCCTTGCGCTCCTGGGCGTCAATTTCTAACGATGAACCTTCGCGCTCAATACCACGCTCCCCGGCCACAATGTAAAGTTTTGTATCTTCACGCGCCCGACTAATCTGTACATAAGTTGCCTGGGCAGACGCCATCGACTCATTTGAAAACCCATAAACTATAGCCCTGTCCACCGTGGCCCCCTGCGCTTTATGGGTCGTCGTTGCCCAGCCATGTTCAAGATGATTATATTCTTTAACATTGATCTGTTTCTTTTGCCCATCATCAAACACAACACTGACGCCATCAGGAGTAACCTGCTCGACCATGGCCCGCTGGCCATTACGGACATCCAACTTATAATCATTGCGGGTAAAAATCACTCTGTCGCCTTTAGCAACGCTAATTTTTCTCGGGCCATTACTGAACTCTATGCCGTTCTTCTCGACCAACCCCTGCCCTTGTAGTTTTTCCCTGATTTCCTCGTTGATCTTCAAGGCATCGTATGTTCTGTTCGTTACGATCATGCCCTTACTGAAATCTTCCCTGTTCTTGGCGATGTACTCGTCGATCAAGGCACTGCGTGCTTCTTGAGCATTTGGATAAAAATCGATCTTCCCCATCTTATCTAATGATTCCAAAACTTCGGCCGTACGGCCCTGTGCGGCCGCCTTAACAACTTCTTTCATCCAGGCATCTTTCTGCCTTTGAATATCTTCAATAACTGTTGAGAATTCCGGCGCGATCTTTGAAATCTTCTGGTCAATGGCGTGCAGGATCCCGCCCGCCGCGATTGGCTGTAATTGACGCTCATCACCCACTAAAACAAGTTTGGCCCCGGTCTTATTAACTTTTTGCAACACATCAGCCATTTGTTTTGATCCCACCATCCCCGCCTCGTCCATGATGATCACCGTGCGCTCGCCCACATCTTTTTGCAACATCCAGGAATGAATCGTCCTGGACCCGATCCCAGATCCCTTCTGTAAACTCTGCGCCGCCTGTCCTGAAAAAGCTATGCCTTCGACGCTCCAGCCCTCTTGCTCGTAAGCTTGCCGCACTGCGGCCAACATCGTCGATTTCCCAGTCCCCGCCCGGCCCTGAATAACAGCAATACCGCTTATCCCTGTGGCTGTTTTAATGGCTGTCTCTTGCTCCTGACTAAAAGAATATTTGCCCTTCTCTGTCTGTACGCCCTGATCAATGGCCGCCTTAGGATCAATGCCATACATGTCTTTTTTCACCATTCGCTCGACCTGGGCCATGATCCCCTGCTCGATTTGCGCCATCTGGGGTGTTGTCAGAACACGTTTATCCAGATCGACCACATAGCCTTTTTCCAGCGCCGTAGTTACCAATTCCAGGACGGCCTGCCCGCTGCGCTCGCCTAAAGCCGCGCGCGCGGTCTCGCGCAACAATTCTTTCTCTTGAAAAGTAGATTCTTGCGCGGTCAATTTTTCGCCTGCCTGAGTTAAAATCTCATGGTCGGTCCTGGAAGTTCTAAAAACGCTATTTTGACGTTGAATATTAATATCAACACCCGCATCCTTGGCTTCTTTAGTCCAAACTTCTTCTCTTTCCAACAAACTGGAAACTTCCTTATCCGGCCGCGTAGAAAGAACAATCCCGCGCGTTCCCGCATAAGTGTTAATACCATACTCCTTCGTAAGTTTATCTATCTGCTGACTCCGTTTAGAAAAAAGCTTCTCCGCATCCATCGTCACATCTTTCAACCGAAACGTCCCCTTGGATCCTTCCTCAATCTCAAACCCCATCTGGCGCATCTGCCAAGCCAATTCTGTCTGATAAAGAGCCCCAGCCGCCATCTTATGATCATAAAAGGTTTTACTCTCTAAAGTCCCAACGGTCCTGTCCCCTCTAACAGCAAAATTAGTAACAACAACGTGTGAATGTAACTGAGGATCACCCTGCCGGCTGGTATGATGATTAAACCGCGCGGCCACAAGATTGGTATATTCATGCTGTGCGCCACCTCGCCCACGCCGGGTCATGGTATGCGTCTCTAAATAACCAAACGCTGTTTCAACCGCCTTCTCGTGCGCTATTGCGATCTCGCGCTTTAAATCACCATCAGCACCCGCCCAAGCAATCGAAACCGACTTGGGTGCGGAAAACGTCAAATCCCAACCCATCTGACGGTTTTCTTTGCCAGCGTTTTGAACTTCATGACCCGCAACATAACCCGCTAACCCAAGTTGAAATTCCTTACGTTCAACGGCACCGTTCAAACCAAGCATTTGTGCGCCACCACCCATCCAGGCACCCTGCTGATCCAGATCTTCAACATAATAGTCAGCGGAATGCTCCTGATAATAGGTGGCCGCCAGTTTTGCCGCCGAACCACCTCCAGAAAGATTACCCAGCGCCCGTAATGACATCATGTGTCAAGTCTCCACTTCTGTCCTTCGATCTTGCCAGATGATCCAGGATTAGATAGTGTTGCTTTTTGATTTACCCAAGAAGCCGGTTCAAACAATTTTACCTTTTTCGCAATAGATTGATACGCCCAACGAAACATAATCAACGGCCAACCACTGACTTGTAAAACTCCCTGTAAATTATCAAAATTGGAAATCTCCGTTGGTGTAAATACAACCCTAGTACGCAAAACGTCATGTGATGTCCTTGTCTTAACCTTTTTAGTGAACATCCCTTCTGAGCTTTCTCCCTCAGAAACCTGTGTTTCATAAACATCCTGATCCCCCAACGATTTGGATGCCCACTGACTTGTTCCAACATCAGAACACCGTAAAAATATCTTGGTCCCAAACGTATTGGATATTGATTTCGCTAACATGGGGTTGTAATGATGTTCAATTTTACCCATGTCCTGTATTCCAGCAACAACACATAACCCCTTAGATCGCCCTAATGAAAACGCCTGTAACAAAGAATCGATCTTGCCCAACGTGGCCAGCTCATCAAGAAATAACCATATCCTCCTATCAGGATCATCTTCCAAAGACAAAATCTCATTAACAATCAAAGGAATAGCCATATTGGCTGTGGCGTTAGCAAATTCTGCCCGTTCCGGGATACCCCCCAGGATCAAAAACTTTGAATCGCTATGTACCCATTTTCTTAAAGATTGACCGCCTTCGGCCGGCCAGGCCTTGGCAAACCAACGGATAGTTTTCTGAGTATGCGTCATGAGCGTGGAATAGACATCCTCAGCAGAAGAACGGCCACTGTCCCCTTCAATAAGAGAAGCCGCGCCGCGTCCGTCAGGAAAACTGGCCAATAACTTCGCAAGTTCCTTTCGCCCCATTCCAATAATCTCCCACAAATCAGCCCAACTCCAAGCATTGCCTTTGGCATCAAGATAGATCAAAACCGCTTCCAGAACCTGTCGGGCAGAGTCTGGAAAATGCTGTTGAATCTCCTTGGGATTACGCGGAATAATGATCTCCGCCATTTGTTGGCAATCCAAATGGTTCTTAATGTCTTCTCCTGGCGACCAAACTATGGAACGTTTATCCCAGGCCGCCAGTAAATCAACTCCTTCTTGCTCAACAAACGATTGAATAAATGTGCCTTTAACATCCCATACTATGGCCTTATCCCCGCGCTTATAAATTTCTCCCAGCCAAGAATGAATTATCTGCGTTTTGCCAGACCCCGGAGATCCCGTTAATAAGAAATGTTCACTCTCTCTACGAAATGGAAATGGCCTTCCGGGAAATAAATTAAACCCCTTGCCGCCTTCTCTTTCACTTAATACATTAAACGCCTTTCCTTCATCGCCTCTTCCAACCAATCTGGCACCACGTTGAAATCTGCCTCCAATATCATGAAAATCATAGCTTTCTTCTGATTTTTCGCGCGTAATTAGCGCATATGCGCAAATAGGTACGCATTCAGCTAAAAATAGAAATATGTTATCCCCACTCATAAAATAACCTATCCCAAACAAACTAAGAAAACATATCGCAAGAACAATCCAAAATGATGTGTCTAATTTCTTTTGAATAAGAAGACAACAAAAAATGACAAAAAGACATAACCCAGCAAACAAATCGGTTCTACAAAACAAAAAAAGCTTTTGTTCCAAAAATCCAAGATTTTGCATGATGGGTAATGAGCTGATTGGCCCTGATCCACCTGTCATGGCAATAATGTGTTCGTCAGTTAAAAGGAACTTCCCAATGACAAAACTGATGACTTTCTCTGCCATCCATTGAATCACACAAGCCCAAAAACATACCGTAATGGCCCAACCTGGATACTTGGAAATTTCACTAGGTTTCATCTACGCCCCCTTGGTCGTATTCTCTTAATAGAATCTGTGTTAATTTTTCAATCGCCTGCCGATTGACATTTTGAGTCCTGCCTAAAGCTTGGGCTAAAACAGGAATAAGTTTGCGTACAGCTATTGATGTTGCCAGATCATTTTGACGAGGCTTTTTCTGTAAGGAATCTTTAAGAATTTGTCGAATATATCCGGAAGAAGTAAGTCCTAAGGAGGTTGCTTTCGTTTTTAATTCAATGTATTCTTGATCTGGGAGATTAAAAAGAACTTTAGCCATAAACTTCCTTTATTAGCATTGTGGTGCATTAGGTCTGCTTTGAATAAAAATATACATTTAATACTATCCTTTATCAGGAGGTTTTTGTCAAATATCTTATTGTTTTGAAAAAATAGAAGTTTTAAA
>JAZDPD010000221.1:0-15465 GCA_043798045.1 Candidatus Omnitrophota bacterium
ATTGCCCAAATAATGCCAGAAATACAATACTCGCTTGGCTTGCTGTCCTGTAAAACGCGACCCATAAACAACATCAGCCCTCCCCGAAACAACCGGCTCCAGCAATAAAAGATAATCAGCAGGATCGTACTCAAAATCAGCGTCCTGAATAATCACCACATCGCCGGACACCTGGGCCACGGCCGAGGCAATGGCAGCGCCTTTTCCCTGATTCTTATCATGCGTGAGCACAACAAGCCTTCCGGGATACTCCCGCAGAAGCCCCTTCAGAATTCCAGCCGTACCGTCAATGGACCCATCATCCACCGCTACCACTTCACGGCTGATAATCTGTGCCGGCAATGACTGGCACATAACCTTTTGGATCACAGCTCCAATGGTTTTCTCTTCATTGTAAACAGGAATGATGATCGTAAGTTTCATGAGAAAAGTCCTGCCGCCCCCTGCAGCCAGGACACCATCCGCTGAACACCTTCCCGCGGTGAAACCTTTGGCGACCAGCCCAGCATCTTTTTGGCACGCGCGATATCTGAAATATAAACTTTCTGGTCAAATTTGCGCCAGGGCTTGAACTTTACCTTAACCTTCCGGCCGGTAATCTCATCAAGATACCCGACCAATTCAAGCAGCGACATCGTATTCTTCACACCCCCGCCCACATTAATCACCGCATGCTTCAGCGGGCTTTTCAGGAACTTGTCATACGCCTGCACAAGGTCCTCGACCCAGAGCACATCTCTGACCTGCTTGCCATCACCGTAAATGGAAATATCCCTGCCAGCCAAATAACAGATCGAAAACCAGGCGATCCAGCCCTGATCTTCAAATCCGAACTGGCGCGTGCCATAAATACAACTCATGCGAAAAACACCCGTTTTCATGCCGTAGGTGTGCGCGTAATCCTGGACATAAAGATCACCCGAAAGTTTTGATACACCATAAGGCGTATGGCCTGTATGATCAACACCATGCCGCTCGCTAACACCGCCTTTTCGACGAAAATCATAACGTGTTTTCTTCTCCACCAAAGGGATATCATTGACATTGTCGCCAAAAACCTTGTTGGTCGAACAATAAACCAGCGCACCCTTTGGATTATACCGGCGCAAGGCATCCAGAACGTTGACCGTACCCACACAATTGATCGAAAAATCATCAAGAGGATTCTCCAATGAAAACCCCACCCCGGGCTGACCAGCCGTATGAAGAACGACATCAGGCTTGAACCGCTTGAAACACTTGTCCAGGGCCGATGCATCACGGATATCATTCTTCCAGAAATCAATGTTCTTATACTGGTGCAAATAATGCCAATTATATTCAACCGACTTCTTCTTTGAAGCAAATATCCTTGAGCGCATCAAATTATCATACACAATGACCTTGTTGCGCTTGTCTTTGGCGTAATATTCCGCGCAATGTGAACCAACCATCCCTGCCCCGCCCGTCACAAGAATTCTCATGCGTCACCTTTTCTGATAAACTTGCCAATATTTACCTTGAAACACCAAGTGCATCCCTGCAAAATCCGGATCCTCGTACTTTCCAAAACGGGGACAATAGACAAAATAGCCGCCCGATTGAAGCCCCCTCAACTCACCGACATATTTGAACCGCGGGATAACCACACCCCATAAACGACCCATATGTGAAGGAATCGCCAGGGATGCTTCGGAGGCATTACACAACACAAACCCCTCATCGGCTGCTTTCTGAAAACCAGGCTGATCCTTGATCCAAACCAGAAGATTTTGCGTATCGTAATGATACAACATTTCACGCGTTGTCGCATACTGGGACACACCTGCACCCAAGACAAGCCCCAGCAGCAACACCCCCGCGGTCACACGCCGCGATGCCATTTCCAAAGGCCTGGACAATAACATCGCCATAAGAAATGCAAAGAAAACACCTAACGGCGTCGACATATAGGCCACAGCACTCCACGGGAGAATCAAAGCCAAATACCCCCCGTAAAGAAATAAACCAAGACCTATCCCCCAGTATTCACGCACACAGAAATGACGCCATAACCCGGCCCGCCACACCACGGCGGTTACAACCAGCCAGGGTAAATGATTCGACAGGACTTTTTTAGCCCACCCCGCCACATTACCGGCCAAAACCGCGGTATTCGTCAAAGAATAGCGCGCGGTATACCCCTTGCAAATAAGAAATTTCCAAACAAGGGCATAACTGACCAGAAACAACAACAACCCCACGCCCACCCAAAGCAACGGTCGATGAAAACGTTGACGGCCCGCCATCGCCAGGACAATAAAACCAACCCCGAAAGCGGTCCCAACAGCCAGGAACGGCTCTTTGCACCCCAATGCACCCAGAACAAGCAGCAATCCTGCACATAAACTCCACCAGCCAACGGCATCTTTCTTGTCAAACACATCTTTTAAAGCATGATTGATAAGAACCAATGCACCCCCCGCCAAAAGAACACCCAGGATCTCCTGTGTCGATAAAAAGAAAAAAGCATCATAAACATAATGGAACGTCATCGCTATCACAACAGTCAGCCCAAAAGCTGTCTTGCGCCGCGTCAACTGCATGGCCGCAACAGCCCAGATCATGACCGCTGCCATAACCTCCACAAAACGGAACACATGAAACATCCCCGGCGCATTCTCAAACAACTTATAAGTAATCGCCGCATGATATGTAGCCACAGGCCGCATCGCACCATGCGCCAGGATATCCAGGAAGTATTGCCATCCCTTTTGCAACACATTGCCGGAGATAGCCAAAATAGTATGGTCATCCATCAAACCCCACGACCATGTTTGAGTCAGAAAAGATACCAGAACGATCAGAAATGGCGCCATCGCTACTAAAATTAACCCGAAGAACATGTGATCATTCTCTTTGTTTTTATGTTCCATAAGGTGTCCTGTCAGGATATTCATTGATCAAAAGCATTAAACACCATCGCCATTTTTTTACCATATTTTTCCAGCGCGAATACATCCTCAAAACGTTTTCTCCCGGCAGCACCCATCTGATGACGCAACGGCTCATCAGATAGAAGCTCAAGAACCTGCCCCGCACATGCGCGCGCATTACCTTTTTCAAATAATAAACCCGTCTTTCCCTCCACCACTATCTCGGGGATAGTCCCCTCCAAAGATGCAACAACCGGCTTACCCTCGGCCATGGCATGCAAAAGGACCAGGCCAAAAACATCCCGCAACGTAGTGAACATGAACACATCGGCTCCACGGAATATTGCCGTGCGCGCACCTTCATCTTCAATATATCCCAAATAGCGCACACGGTCCGGATAACGTCCCTGCAATTCTTTCAACCTACTTAAAATATCCTCATCCTCAACAGGGCCTGCAAAGCTGATCATCACATTGTGACACCCCTCCAGGATAATCACCGCGGCCTCAAAGGCCGTCAGGATTCCCTTAGCCCGGCTCATGTGTGAAAAATACACCACATTCAGCAAACCCTCCCGCCGATCGGGTTCAACCGCAACATCTTTTGTATCCTCAACAACCCCGGGGACCACCACGATCTTTCTAGAATCTGCCAACCCTTCATAAACAGGCCGGACCCTTTCCCCCATCACAATGCTCGCAGCCATGTGCTTTAGCATCCAGCGCAACATCGCTTTTTGCCAACCACTAGCACCATCATAAAGCTCCCGCACGTATTGCCCCATATCATGCATCACCACCCGGCGCCCCAGCAAAATCCCGGTTGCACAAAACAGGAAGTCCTTTAAAAAAGGCATCTTGTAAAAACTCATATTATAAAGAACATACTTTGGCCTGAAGC
Organism: Candidatus Omnitrophota bacterium; assembly: GCA_043798045.1. Taxonomy (GTDB): domain Bacteria; phylum Omnitrophota; class Gorgyraeia; order Zapsychrales; family Fredricksoniimonadaceae; genus Fredricksoniimonas. The sequence continues at coordinate 3,796 of JAZDPD010000221.1, forward strand.
TCAATATATACCAAACATATTGACCGTAATATTGCAGCATCCTGACCAGCTTCCCGCTGGTCACTTTTTTATTCGTCGCATAAGACCAGAAATGCATGTTCAGAAACTTCACATCCATCTCGTCAGGAAAAGAGGACGCCATCAACATGGCATACATCTTGCTGTGACCAAATGTCGGCGGAGGAAGAACCCCGCACACAAGGACCTTGATTTTATTCTTGACGGCCATAGAAGTCATAACATTTCTGAAGCGATTGCTTTAAACTCATTTGAGGGGTCCACCCGAAAACCGTTTGCGTCCTGGCACACGCATACCGGACCTCATCCTCGTCATCGTTATTACGCCATTCAATGACAGAGCTGGATGAACAAATATCCTTAATCAGGAGAACAAGTTCATCCAGCCGGATAATATCCCGGGCCGCCACGTTAAAAATACCATTAACCCCCGGAACCGCCGCGACCCTTGACAAGAATCCAGCCATGTCCAACACATCCAAAAGCTGCAGACACTGACGACGCGGTCCAAAAATCTCGATAGGCTCCCCCCTTAACGCCTTCCTGAAAAACACCGGCACGGCCGCCTTGTCAGGCTGACCGGCACCAAAAATATTGACAGAACGCAGAATAACAAGATTCTCAGGGGCGATCAATTGACGGCACAAGTTCTCCGCCTCAAGCTTGCTTCTTTCATAAAGCCCAACCGGAGCCAGAGCCCCTGACTCATCAATCGCGCCCGCATGGCGTTCGTAAACTTTAACCGTGGAAAGAAAAATAAACCGACCAGCAGGGGCAGCCTTGATCACATGTGCTGTTCCCTTGACATTGATACGCTCATACATCTCCCCGGTCGCATCCCCCACATGCGTCACATTATGCGCGGCTAAATGATAAACCACATCCCAGGCATCATTCAACATAAACGGCACGGTGATGTCCTGCACATAAAAATGCCGGATCGCCTGATCCTTCCAGAAGCCATCCTCACAACGATCAAGCGCATCAACAACATGCCCTGCCAAGACCAGCGCTTTCACAAGCGCCCGTCCGACAAAACCATTAGCCCCTGTTACCAATATTTTCATGTGCGGTCAAACTTCTTCATCAAAACAGTGGCATTGAATAATGATTCAAACGAACCGGCATCCGTCCAGTCCGATCGCAGGATCGAATACGACAATTGTCCTTTTTTAACATAATGAGCGAGAACATCTGTCACTTCATATTCGCCGCGCGGGCTTTTCTTCAAATTCTTAAGAAGCCCGAAAACCTCCGGCTGAAACATCCACAAACCGGTGTTCACATAATTCGATTCCGGATTTTTAGGCTTCTCGACAATACGGACAATCTTCTTCCCCTTAAACGTAACCACGCCGTATTTTTGCGGATCCTTGACCTTGGCTACCAATATCTTGGCTTTAAACTGATCCATATGGCCCTTGAAATCATCCACAAACGACCCCACATCCTCAACAACTATATTATCCCCCAGGATGACCATGAACGCCTCATCCTTGGCAAATGATTCCGCCAAAAGCAGGGCCGCCCCCGTGCCGCCGCTGCCCTCCTGGATCTCATAACTAAAATGCGCACCCCACTCCTTGCCTGACCCCAAAAGCTGGAAAAAATCACCAATATGCTCACCGCCCGTAACGATCAGGATATCCTTGATCCCTGCCTTAAGCAGCGTCTCCAGCGGATAATAGATCATCGGTTTTCTGTAAACCGGCAATAAATGTTTGTTCGTGACTTTTGTGAGTGGCAACAAACGAGAACCTGTGCCGCCAGCCAATAGGACTCCGCGCATTTATGTCTCCTTCTTATCGCCCCAGAACCCCTTGGTGTAACGGGGATCAAGTTTATCTTTAAGAGGCCGCCACCAGGCTTCGTTCTTGACATACCATTCAACCGTCTTTTGCAATCCAGGCAAAAGATCATTCAATGGCGTCCACCCCAATCCCAAAAGCTTGGATGAATCCAAGCTGTAACGCATATCATGCCCGGGACGATCCTGCACAAAACGGATAAAGCTTTCATCCCGGCCCAGCGCTTTAAGCAACATCCTGGTCAATTCAATATTCTCGCACTCCTGGCTGCCACCCACATTATACACCTCGCCGCTCACACCCTTATCCACCAAACAATGAATCGCCCGGCAATGATCCTCAACATACAGCCAATCCCGGATTTGCCGGCCCTGGCCAAAAACAGGAACCTGTTTTCCATCCATCAAATTAGTAATAAAAAGCGGGATAACTTTCTCAGGGTATGCGTAAGGCCCGTAATTATTAGACGCGCGCGTGATCACCACCGGCAATCCATAAGTCTCAAAAAAACTGTACGCCAGACGCTCCCCGCCAAGCTTGGATGCGGCATAAGGATTGCGCGGCTTGAGCTCGGAAGTCTCATGAAAGCTGCCTTCCAGAATGTGCCCGTAAACCTCGTCCGTCGAAATTTGAATAAAACGCTTAAGCCCCGCAAGATTACGCGCCTCCTGCAACAACGTGTACACGCCAATAATATCAGTCTTAAGAAATGACTGCGGATCATCGATCGACCGGTCAACCGACACTTCAGCCGCGAAGTTTACAACAACATCAACACCCTGCATGGCTTTCTTGACAAGTGCTTCATCGCAAATATCACCTTTTATAAATTCATACCCAGTCCGCCCCTTAAACTCTTTCAGATTCTCAAGATTTCCCGAATAAGTCAGTTTGTCCAGCACCCTGACCTCAACAGGATCCTTGAGACTGAAAAGATACCTGACAAAATTACTGCCAATGAACCCGGCGCCGCCTGTCACTAAATACCGCATCTTTGTCTCCCTGCCATTTAATCCAACCCTTTTTCCAGCTGCTTCTTATACGCCAGCATGGCCCCGCATAAAGACCAAAACGGGATCGCATAATAAGGAAGCTCCAGGACCAAAACAAAATTAGCTGCCACGAGCCAATATAGAACTGCCGCCGACAATAATACGCCCTGCCATGCCCTTAAACGCACAAATACAATCAGTGCCGAGCCAAATGCAAAGAACAGCGCACCTATTAACAAGAACCCCAACAAACCGGAACGATAAAGAACATGAAAGAAAGAATTATGCGGCTCGATCCATCCATCACGCTTCCATTCGGAATTGGCCCAACCCAAAACCTCAATGGTCTTTGAGCGCAAAGGCTTGCCAAACCCGAATCCGGCGACCCAATGATAATTTTCCTTCAATTCATCCAGCATATCGCGCCAAATCAACAAGCGAAACAAGGCATTGGCATTCTTGATGCTTAATCGCCCTTCCTGCTCACGAAGCACTTCCACGGCCCTGGCGTTGAGCACTTCCTGTGAATCCTTAATCTCCGCTCCATGAACAGACCCCAAGTCGCCTCGCGCAGGAACATCAGTCACATCAAAGACATCGGGCGCATCCGCCACCCACCTAACACCCACTTTGTCCGGATTATAATATTTGGGCTGAACAAATTCAGGCACATAATGCTTAACCAGATCTCTTGTATCTTGCCGCAATACTACATAAGATTTCAACAATGACCGTAACTCAGTCATGCTTTTAAGATCCGCCTGATTAACAACAGACATCCCAAGGAACACAAGCCCTACATAAACAGCCACGGTCATACAAGCCAAAGAATAGTGGACCCTTTTTCGAATAAGGTACAACCCTGTACTTAACAAGAATACGCCCGCAACAACAAGACCTATCATATGCGTACGCGGGCCCGAAAGAAGGTAAACAGGATTGCCTGCCACAAATAACCCCAGCAAGAAAACAAATATCATCCTGCGCGGCAGCAAATTCCACAACAATATCACCAAAACAATAAAATAGCTGACCACATAAAACTGATGCACCTGTTTAAAACTGATCAGCAGTGTCAATCCCGCAACAGCAACCCAGGCAAGGGTTTTTGAAATCATGATCCTTGGCATAATCAAATAAAATACCAGCATGAAGAAACTATAATAGAAAATAGCCGCATGACGAAAAGCCAAAAGCCCCACAGAGCTAAACCCTGTAAAAGCCATGATCAATATCCAGATAAAGAACAGGCTCCAGAACAGCTTCTGTTTAAACGAAAGGATCTTGAGAAATCCTCCCGCACACAAGGCTGTCAGCGCAAGCAAGAAAACCATCTCTCCAACAAAAAGCGGCCAACCCAATACCGGAACCGGAATAAAGATCTCGGCAAAAACAGAACCAAATAAAGAATACCCCACGGACAACAAAACAACGGCCAGAAAAACGATCCAGGCCAAAACATTCTTAAGAATATTATTCACCATGACCAGAACTCTCCGGGCAACAATTCAAATACACATCTTCCATAAGCATTAATTCACGCTCAACGGTATATTTCTCCATCGCCACATCCCTTGCACGAGAACCCAGATCAGCAGAAAAAGCTGTATCTTCCAGTAAACGAACAATGGCATCTGCCATGGCCTTGACATCAAAACACGGCACCACCAGTGCATTCATTTCATGGCTGGCGATCTCATTGATCCCAGGGGCATTAAAAACCACACAGGCCTTGCCCTGCATCATCGCTTCCAGAAGCGCCAGAGGACAACCTTCACGCCGGGAAGGCATCACAAACACATCCACCTCATGAAAGAAACTGGCCGCATCCTTGACCCATCCTGGAAAACTCAACTGCGCTTCGATGCCAAGATCGCGGCCAAGCTGACGCAAACGATCAAGTTCTTGCCCGGCACCGGCAACAATAAAGCGTACTTCCGGAAAACGTAAAGATACCTGCGCCGCTGCCTCGATAAAAAGATCCACACCTTTATCAAAACTGAACCTTCCCAACAACCCCACGGTTTGACGACCATCCGGCGGCACCCTTAAAAAAGGCCCCTGGGGCACAGGCACGCCGATGCCAATAACCTGCACAAATTCCGGGCGGGTCCCGGATGCCACCACCTCACGTTTAAGATCAGAAGAAACCGCAATGGTCCTGGCAAAGAACGACCGCATGATACGATTCAGCAAACGATAACAAACATTTTTAAACGCACCCACACCATTGACATTATCCCATATAAATTTCCCTTCCACAGAGGAAATCCTGACAATATTCCTGAAAAACAGTGTCGTGATCCAGGAAAGAATATCACTGTGCAAAAAGAAAGAATGAACGATATCGGGCTTCAGCCGCCCCCACAGCTTATACAATGCATAACAACAACCCCAGGGATCCCGGGAAACAACAGGCACAAAATACAGGTCATCGCCCGGGCAACCATGATCTTTAAAAAATGCCTCGAGACGAGGGCGGTCTGTGGAAGAAAAAACGATCAAGGGAACAAATTTCTTCCGGTCCATGGCTTGGCAGATCTGGACCATATGGCGCGACGTCCCTCCGACCTCATTTAAGGCCGTACATAACAAGGCAACACGCTTCACAGGAGATTTCCGCTGATCAGAATGCCTGGTCATCAAAACCACCATTAAAAGGGATCAGAAGCGATTTGAAAAAACGTTTAAAAAGTTTATAAACAGGATAGGGGAAATATGAAAAAAGGAAAGGGATGATCTTTTTCTTATCCTCCCGCCATACGCCCGCCAACCGGGCACGGGCGGCACGCCCATCACCCCTTTGCCAATCGACCATCGCGTACTGATACGCAATAACCCTGCGGCGAAATAAAATCTCATCCTTAAATTCATTTTGGAATGAGGGCCAAAGGCCTGCGAACTTGGACAACATCTGCTCCTCCTCAACAGGGAAAAGCTCCTTTTTCATGAGAGTCCAGCTTTTGAGATGCATCCTTCTTTTGGCCAAAGCTTCATCGACATATGAAACAGGAAAATAATACGCAATCCTCAGAAAGAAATCAGCGTCCTCGACCATGCAAAAGCGCTCGTCAAATCCACCGCCAATCCGTGACAAAATATCCCGCCGGAATATGGTCGTCGACATGGGCATCTGGTAACACGCCAGCATTGACCTAAAGATCATACCCTGCGCGGGTTTTCGACGCGTAAAGAGCCTCGAAGAAATTCCCTTCTCCGAGAAAAAAACGGCATCCGAATACACAGCCCCCGCCCCAGGAACAGCCTTAAACGCCTCCAGCTGCTGTGCCAACTTGTGCGCAAGCCATACATCATCACAATCTAGAAAAGCAATATACTTACCCCTTGCCTGTGCCATGGCCAGATTACGGGCGCACCCCAAAGGCACCATCTCTTTCCCTCTGAAATATCTCAGCCGTGCATCATAGCGTTTGGCAATTGCCGCACTATCATCCGTCGAACAATTATCAAAGAAAATGATTTCCCAATCCGAAGATGTCTGCGCATACACGCTATCAATCGCCTCAGCCAGATACTCAGCCGAATCGTAGCAGTTCATGATAACACTGACCAGCGGCACCGGGGTTACCACGTCTTCCAGGGCGCCTTCCCTTTATTCCAAATACCCTCCAGCAACTGCTGATCGCGCAACGTATCCATGCACTGCCAGAAACCTTCATGCTTAAACATTGCCACCTGCCCCATGCCGGTCAACTTTTCCATGGGCGCCTCTTCAAGCTCTTCATTCTTCCTAAGATAATCAAATATCTTCCGGTTGAATACAAAAAAACCGGCATTCACATATTCTTCGATCTGCCGCTTCTCTTTCCAGGCACTGACCCGCCCGCGTTTATCCATATTGACTGTCGCGAAACGGGACACAGGATGAACACCGGTAAAAGTCGCAATCTTTTTCTGCTGTTGATGAAATGCCAGAAGGGCATCAATGTTCACGTCTGAAACACCGTCACCATAAGTAAGCATGAACGTGTCCCCTTCGATATAAGGCTCAACCATCTTCAACCGTCCGCCTTTGGGTGTATCCATGCCGGTATCAACCAGCGTCACAGTCCAGTCTTCATTGTGACGGCTGTGATGCAGATTTTTCTCTTTTGAATTCAGGTGGATCGTAAAATCATTATTCATATATTCATAATTCAGGAAATACTGCCGAATATATTCCTGTTTATACCCAAGACAAAGGATGAATTCATTGAAACCGTAGGCCGCATAACTTTTCATGATATGCCACAAAATCGGCCTGCCGCCGACCTCAACCATGGGCTTGGGCTTGAATTCCGTCTCTTCACGCAACCGCGTCCCTTTACCGCCGCAGAATAAAACAACTTTCATGATTCTCCTCCGTTATTCCATGCATAAGGGATGCTCTCATCCATCAAGGGCAACAATACGACCTCCAAAGGATCATGGGGCATGTCGGTGCAATTGGCGATCATGGCAGCCTGTCCGCTCACACAACTGAAAGCGTACCACACCTGAGGCGGAACACGCACCAGCTGGTAATTATCCCCGCCCAATACCAGCTCCTGCACAAGCCCCTTGCTCGGACTGGCAGGACGATCATCATAAAAAACAATTTTAATCAAACCGCTGGGAACAGCAAAATGCTGGGTCATTCGAAGATGCTTTTTCCATCCTTTAACAACACCCGGATTGGTGACTGAAAAGTATATTTCTCCAAACCCCGCAAAAAGCTCGTCATCACAACGCAGCATGCGCAATAATTTGCCGCGCTCATCTTCAAATACCTTCAAAGGCTTAACCACCAGCCCGTCAATCATAAAGCTCCCTTTCCCGCCCAGGGCTTTCGCTGGCCCCTGGCTTTGGCCACGTAGGCATCAATCTGACCGCCTGTAAAAGAGATCATGCCCTCTTTCCTGTCATAAAAACGCTTGTACCATAAGGCGGTAAACTCAATCGTTTCCGGAAAAGACAACGCAGAAGACCACGCCAGGCGCTCTTCTGTTTTCCTGGGAGAAAGCTGTAACAAAAGCGCTTCTTTTTTTCTGCCCGCACCGGGCACATATTCCCATGCCGCCCCGCCCCAAAGACTCACCAACAGGTCTGCCAACTGACCCACCGTCTTACTCGCCCGCTGACGCGGCCCGAAATTAAATGACTCTCCGGCAATCTTTTTCTTCCCGGACAACAGTGAAGCTCCAAGCCATAAATAACCGCTCAAAGGTTCCAGCACATGCTGCCATGGACGCGTTGCCTGCGGACTGCGAATAACAGCTTTCTTCTTTTGACTTAAAGCACGCACACAATCCGGCACGATCCTGTCTTTGGCCCAATCACCACCGCCAATCACATTGCCGGCACGGGCTGTGGCCATGCGCATTTTATCCTGATGCACAAAAAAAGACCTGTAATAAGCACTGCAAATGATCTCCGCACACCCTTTGGAAGCGCTGTACGGATCTTCTCCGCCGAGCCTGTCTTCTTCCGCATAACCGCGGCTGACATTCACATTCTCGTAACACTTATCACTGGTGATCATGACAACAGCCTCAACGCCCGCAGCATGACGAACACATTCAAGCACATTGACTGTGCCCCCGGCATTCGTATCAAATGTTTTCTTCGGATCCTCATACGCTTCACGCACGATTGGCTGAGCAGCCAAGTGAAAAACAACTTGCGGCTTAAACGTATCAAAGACCTTCTTGAGCTGTGCACAGGAAGTAATATCACCCTGATAATGGCGGATCTTTTTCTTTAACTCAAGCACCTCAAACAGACAAGGATCTGACGGGAGATATTTTGAGAAACCCGCCACCTCGGCCCCCAGTTTGACCAGCCACAAGGCCAGCCACGCCCCTTTAAACCCTGTATGTCCCGTCACAAGCACACGTTTGCCGCGATAGACACCACCAAAGACATTATTCATGCGAGAAAAACTCCTTGATCGTTTTAATAACAACCCCCTGCTCAACCCCGCTCAAGCCCGGATGCAAGGGCAAACTTAGAACCATGGCATACGCCGCATCCGCATGCGGGCATTTCACACCAGAGCGGGCAAAAAACTTCAAACGGTGAGATGGATAATAATGAATGCCGGATTCAATGCCGCGTTCCGCCAGGAAAGCACGCAGGGCATCACGGCGATTATTTTTAACAAAAACAGGGAAAATATGCGGCACAATCGTCTTGATATCCATTGGAATTAACCCAAGCCCCTGGATCCCTTTCAATTCCTTCTGATAACGGCTGGACAGCATCTGACGCGCACGGGCAAAACCGTGAAATTTCTTCAACTGTGTCCGGCCAATGGCCGCAAAAAGATTGCTCATATGGTAACGGTACCCCTGATGATACACCTCAAACTCCCAGCTGCGCTGGCCGCTGAAACGTTTTTCCGTATCCTGGTGCACACCCAGGAGCCGCGCATCCTTAACAAACTCCAGCACCTTTTTATCTGCCGTCACCACCGCGCCACCTTCAGCCGAGGTAATATTCTTGATCCCGTCAAAACTGAAACAGGCTATGTCGCCAAAACTGCCGATCTTTTTATTTTGATAAGTTGTTCCAAACGCATGTGCCGCATCTTCGACCACGCGAAGTTTATGTTCCCTGGCAAAAGAATAAACAGCCTTCAAATCCCCCACCGCACCGGCATAATGCACCGGCATAACGACCTTTGTCCGACGCGTAATCCGCCTGACGGCATCCTTTAAATCCAATAAAAGCGTTTCAGGGTCAATATCACAGGCAACAGGAACCGCACCAGCCGCCTTAATGGCCTGGAATGAAGCCACAAACGTAAAGGACGGCACAAGGACTTCATCACCGGGCTTCACAATAGCCATCACCGCCAAATGCAATGCCGCTGTTCCGGAATTAACACACACAACATCACCCTTGCCACTCAAGAAACCCTTAAGATCTTCTTCAAATAAATGAACTTCCCGGCCCATGCCAAGATATCCGTCGTCCATGATAATCCGCCGCAAGGCCTGTACTTCCTTAATACCGACAATTGACCTGGCCAGGCGAATCTTATTTCTGACTAAACTCATAAGAAATTCACCTCTTTATTCCAAAATGATTCCCCGCACTCAGCGGATTCTTTCCAGGGTACACCGGATAATCCAACTCTTGAAACCGGTATTCCAATCCTGCATGCTGAATAGCATGACGATACTCACTGTCAACCCGGAAATGATTGCCTGTAACATCCGCTCTTTTCTGCAGCCATGAACGAACCCCACGCTTACACCAGGCATAAAAACCCTGCTCTGGCGTAATACGTTCACACGTTATAATCACAATCCCTCCTGGAGCCAACAGGTCTGAAACCTGACGCAACGTGTCATCAATATCCGGGAAATGATACAAGGCCTGACAAAATAAAACGACGTCGAAACAGGCCTGCTTGAATGAATGCTCAAAAAAATCGCCAACAATTGGTTCAAACTTTATTTTTTCACCGGCCAACTGCTCAAAAACCAATGGCGCAATCTTAAAAAGCCGATGCTGCGAATAATCCAAAGCCGTTACGGAAGTTACCGCCGTCAGTCTGGATATTATAGCTGAAGACCACGCGACACCAGCTCCGACATCCAGGATCTTTCCCTGGACACCCCGTCCCAAGTCCCGCGCAAACCACAGAGCATCGTTGAAACAACGCTCCAAATTGGTCTCTTCTTTCAAAAAACGCTCCACCTTCCTGTCGTCAGCACGTTCGATCCAAAACGCCTTCTTCATTTCGACGCTAACATCATTCCAATATTCACGCGATTGAACTGACATGACCCTATCTCCTTTTACGGCCACAACAAACTGTGAATCTTCTTAAAAATGCTTTGAGGCTTCGTGAACAACTTTATCAGCGCCTTCTTCAGAAATGCGGCTGGATGATCCAGTATTGACGATAAAAAAAGATACCTTTGACCTGCTTCATATATTCTCTTCAGCCGCTCCCGGCTTAGTTTATCAGTAGATATCGGGAAAGCACGAATGAAAAGATCATCCAGTGAGAAATTCTCATGAAGAAATTTATTCTTCACGCAGATATCAAAAAGCTCTGAGCCAGGATACGGGGTCGCCACAGAAATATGCGGCTCGTAAACCCCCATTTTGCGCGCGAAATTGAACGTATCCCAAATCTGCTCCTCCGTCTCGCCAGGCATGCCAATGACAAAAAACATACCAACAGGTAACCCGATCTTTCTGGCATGATCAACCAACGGCCTGATTTTCTCAAGATTCACAGGCTTACGTATGATATTCTTTAAAACATCAGGATTACCGCTCTCGATCGGAAAATTGAGCCGGCAGCAGCCGCTCGCCTTCATTTTATCAATAACCGTCTCGGTAAGGGTCCAGGCCGCGATCCCGTTAGGCGTATCCCAGACAAAGTCCAGCTTCTCATCAACCATCATGTCAAAGATCTTTTCAGCCCGGCGGGGATCAAGGGTGAAATTGTCATCCTCAAAGAGGATCTCTTCAATGCCAAAATGCTCTTTCATATGCCGCATTTCAGCCACCACGTTCTCCGGAGAACGGGCACGAAAGCCGTGGCCCCAGACACGATGGGCCGAACAAAAGGTGCATTTTGCCGGACAGCCGCGTGATGTCACTATTGGCGAGAACCGGCGCCGATGCCGGATCCCATGAGAAGCCTGCAAGCCGAAGTACTTTTCCATATTCAGCAAATGACGCGCCGGAAACGGCAAAATATCCAGATTCTCAATGAACTTCGTTTTCGGGACAACCCTGACCTTGCCCGCTTCACGAAACCCGATCCCGTCAAGGGCTGAGAGCACCCCCTGCCCGGCAAGCACATCCAAAAGATCATTAAAAGTATTCTCCCCTTCACCTATAACAAC
>JAZDPD010000251.1:0-6069 GCA_043798045.1 Candidatus Omnitrophota bacterium
GCCATGGAAGGGTATGAAGTCAAGACGCTTGAAGAGGCTTTGCCGGAAGCGAATGTATTTGTTACAGCGACAGGCAATTGTGACATTATTACCGCAGAACATATGAAGAAAATGAAGGACCATGCGATTGTTTGCAACATCGGGCATTTTGATAACGAGATCGGTGTCAGTGATCTGCAAAAGATCAAGGGCATTAAACACGTTAATATTAAACCTCAGGTGGACAAGTATATTTTCCCGGATGGTCATTGTATCATCCTCCTGGCAGAGGGCCGTTTGGTGAATCTGGGATGCGCTACAGGTCATCCGTCTTTTGTCATGTCGAATTCCTTCACAAACCAGACACTGGCGCAGCTGGAGTTATGGCAAAAGAAATATCCTGTAGGCGTTTATCGTTTGCCCAAGCACCTTGATGAGGAGGTCGCTCGCTTGCATTTGGAAAATGTTGGTGTTAAACTTACAACTTTAACAGTCAAACAGGCCAGATATATCGGTATCGACGTAAAAGGTCCTTATAAACCGGAACATTACCGTTATTAAGTGTATGGCAAGCAAGATTAAAAAAATTGGTGTCTTGTGTTCGGGCGGCGATGGTCCCGGGATGAATGCAGCTGTGCGTGCTGTTGTGCGAAGCGGGATCAGCCATGGGCTTAAGGTCGAAGGCATCATGCGTGGTTATCAGGGGCTTATTGATAATGATTTGATGGAGATGGGGCCGCGGTCAGTTTCAGGCATTATCGGTCGCGGCGGTACGATCTTAAAGACAGCGCGATCACCTGAATTTCGTACGCCCAAAGGACAGCAAAAAGCCGTTAATACTTTAAAACGGCATAAAATCGATGGGTTGGTTGTTATTGGCGGCGATGGTTCTTATTTGGGGGCGAATGAGCTTTATACCAAATGGGGTGTCCCGACCATTGGTCTCCCGGGGACGATTGACAATGATCTGTACGGGACTGATCAAACCATTGGGTGTAACACAGCGATCAATACAGCTCTGGATGCCATTGACAAGATCAGTGATACAGCTCATAGCATGGAGCGTATTTTTATTGTTGAAGTGATGGGAAATCATTCGGGTTATATTGCCATGCAAGTGGCCCTGGGTTCAGGGGCTGAAGATGTGGTAATCCCGGAATTTAAGCCTGATTACAAGGCGATGTGTGAGCGAGTTGTCCGAGGTGCCAAGAGAGGAAAGATCAGCTGGATCATCATCGTTTCCGAGGGCGTTGTCAAGGCGGCAAGCTTGGCGGATTCAATCACCACCATGACCGGCTCCGAGACGCGTTCTGTTGTCCTGGGGCATGTGCAGCGTGGCGGTAATCCCTGTGCGCTTGACCGCATATTGTCGACAAAGCTCGGGGTGGCAGCTGTTGAAGAGTTGTTAAAAGGGAATGCCGGCAAAGCCATTGGTGTGCTGCAGGATAAGATCAATATCGTACCGCTGGGGGATGCGCGCAAAAGACCTTTTGCCGAATTTAATGAATGCTACCGATTGATCACCATGATGAGGTGATCTTTTTTCGCTCCATGTCTTTTGCACAAGGGCATTGAAGTAATGATGTTAATAGGAAAGAAAGGGAAGTTAAGATGGCTAAGATTTATTATGAAAAAGATGCTGACTTAAATGTATTGAAGGATAAAACTATCGCCATTATCGGCTATGGTATCCAGGGCCGTGGACAGGCGCTTAATTTACGTGACAGCGGTCTTAACGTTATTGTAGCCCAGCGTGAAGGCGGGCCTAATTATCAAAAAGCGGTCGAGGATGGTTTCAAACCCATGGATGCGGGTAAGGCTGCGCAGAAGGCTGATATCATTCAGATCCTGACACAAGATCATTTGTGTGCGGGGATTTACAAAAAGTCGATCCGTCGTCATATGAAAAAGGGTAAAGCGCTGGTTTTCTCGCACGGGTTCAATATTCATTTCGGGCAGATCAAGCCTCCGGCAGATGTTGACGTTTGGATGGTTGCACCCAAGGGACCTGGTTCTTTTGTGCGTCGTCAATATGAAGAGGGTAAGGGTGTGCCGTGTCTGGTGGCCATTCATCAGGATTCATCCGGTAATGCGCTTAAGGAAGCCTTGGCTTATGCCAAGGGTCTGGGTGGCGCGCGCGCAGGAGTTTTCGAAACCACTTTTAAAGAGGAAACGGAAACAGACCTTTTTGGCGAGCAGGTTGTTCTTTGTGGTGGGACAAGCGAACTTATCAAAGCGGGGTTTGATACACTGGTAGAAGCCGGTTATGCGCCTGAAATGGCTTATTTCGAGTGTTTGCATGAGCTCGAGCTCATTGTTGATATTATTTATGAAGAAGGCATCGCCGGGATGCGCAAGCGTGTTTCTGATACGGCGGAATACGGGGATTATACACGCGGCCCGCGCATTGTGACAGACCGTACGCGCAAGGAAATGAAAAAGATCCTTGCCGAGATCCAGAAGGGCAAGTTCGCCCGGGAATGGATGAAAGAGAATAAAACAGGCCGTGTGAATTTCCTGAAGATGCGTGAAGAACAGGACAAACATCCGATTGAAGATGTCGGCAAGGGGCTTCGCGGCATGATGTCCTGGATCAAGAAGTAAGGCGTGTCATCAAGTTTTTCAAGCCGCATGCCTTAGAAGCGCATGCGGCTTTTTTACATTATTGAAAGAGAGTTGTTATGGGAAAAGAAGACAAGATCATTATTTTTGACACGACATTGCGTGATGGCGAACAGGCTCCGGGGGCGAGCATGAATCAGCGCGAGAAACTGGAAGTGGCACTCGCTCTGGAACGTTTGGGTGTTGATATCATCGAAGCGGGTTTCCCGGTAATTTCTAAAGGGGACTTTGAATCGGTGTCCATGGTCGCAAAGAAAATCAGATCTTCAGGTGTTGCCGGACTGGCGCGTTCTGTAAAAAAAGATATTGATGCGGCCGGTGAAGCGCTTAAAGGCGCCAAACGTCCGCGGATTCATGTATTTCTGGCCACGTCCAAAATCCATCTGGAGCACAAATTAAGAAAATCTCCTGATGAAATTGTACAAATGGCGGTTGATGCGGTGAAAATGGCACGTCAATGGGTGGATGATGTTGAGTTTTCGCCTGAAGATGCGTCGCGTTCTGAAAAATCATTCTTGTACCGTGTCCTTGAAGCGGTTATCAAGGCCGGTGCGCGCACAGTCAATATTCCGGATACGGTTGGCTATGCCATGCCGGATCAGTATGGGAAATTGATTCTGGATATCCGTAATAATGTTCCTAATATCAATAAAGCCGTGATTTCCGTGCATTGTCATAATGACCTTGGATTGGCCGTGGCTAATTCCCTGGCGGCTGTTCACAACGGGGCGCGTCAGGTGGAATGCACGATCAATGGTATCGGTGAGCGCGCGGGCAATGCTGCCATGGAAGAGATTGTCATGGCGGTTAAAACCCGCAGTGATTATTTTGGTGTCACGACAGGGATAAATACACCGGAGATTTGCCGTGTGTCCCGTCTTGTCAGTAAATATACGGGCTTTGTGATCGCACCAAACAAATCCATCGTCGGCGGTAATGCGTTTCGCCACGAGTCCGGCATTCATCAGGACGGTGTTTTGAAAGAGCCGACCACGTATGAGATCATCCGTCCGGAAGATGTTGGTTTTACAGGGACGGGGCTGGTGTTAGGCAAACATTCGGGCCGTGCGGCACTTAAAGCTCGTTTGAAACACTTGGGAATAGAGTTAAGTGATGACCAGCTGGTGCGTGCATTTGAACGTTTCAAGGATTTGTGCGACAAAAAGAAAGAGGTTTTTGACGAGGATCTGGTAGCCATTGTTGAAGATGAAGTGCAGGAAGTTAAGGATATCTGGACACTGGAATCCCTGGTGGTGACCAGCGGCACGCGGATTGCAACGGATGTGACCATCCGTTTGAAATCGGCGGGGAAGGTATATGAAAGGAAAGCGACCGGGGATGGGCCTGTGGATGCCTGCTATGTGGCCATTGATGAGGCTACCGGTATGAAGGGCAAACTTCTTAATTATGCCATTCAATCTGTTACAGAGGGCCAGGATGCCATGGGAGAGGTGCGTGTCCGTGTGAATTTCGACGGGGAGAAAATTTCGGGTATCGGCGCATCTACGGATGTCATTGAAGCATCGGTCAAAGCGTATTTGAATGCGGTGAATAAGGCGTGTTTTGCCGTTAACAGGAAGAATTCAAAAGGCTCGGCCATTGATTTTGGCCTTCAGCCATAAGGAGATATATGACAGCTCGGCAAACAACATACGGTTTGGTGGGGTATCCTTTGGGCCATAGTTTGTCGCCGGTAATGCACAATACAGCATTCAAGGCGCTGGATGTGGATGCGGTGTATACGCTCTTTCCTATGAAGCAGGAGGAGCTGGCGTCATTTTTTAAAAGCTTGAAAGAAAAAGACAGTCATATTTTCGGATTGAATGTGACCGTGCCGCATAAAGAGAATGTGATCCCGTTCCTTGACGGAATGGATCCGTTTGCCGCCAAGGTTGGTGCGATTAACACCGTTGTCATTTCACCGGAGCGAAGGCTTGTCGGTTTTAATACAGATGGTCCTGGTTTTCTGACACATTTGATGGAAGAAGGCTTCAGCCCCAAGGGAAAGCGTATTGCCATCCTGGGCGCCGGCGGCGCATCAAGGGCGCTTATCAGCGTGCTGTGCCTGGCGGATAAGCCACATGTTATCAAGGTATATGATGTGGATCACGAGCGCGCGAATGTACTGGTCCAGGATCTTTCCACACGCATGGATACTGGTTGTGTCCAGGTTGTCAAGAGCATTGATGATCTTGATATTGAACTTGCCGATCTTTTGATCAATGCCACACCCATTGGCATGAAACCAACAGATCCGTGTCTGATCAGTGAAGAGCTTTTGCATGCACATTTGATGGTTTATGATCTGGTCTATAATCCTGCCGAAACCAAATTACTGTCCATGGCCAAGGCCAGGGGTGCTAAAACAGTCAATGGCTTGAAAATGCTTTTTTATCAGGGTGTCCTGGCTTTTCAGCATTGGGGGGAGATCGAGCTTCCTCAAAAGATCAAAGATGCGATGTGGCTGGAGCTTCAGAAAGCGAGCGCGGCTAAATAATGTTGCAGGAAATCGACATATACTTTCGCGTATTCTTTTTCATTTTTGGTGCGCTGATTGGAAGTTTTCTGAATGTTTGTATCGTACGCCTGCCGCGTAATCAGTCGATTGTTTTTCCTTCATCGCATTGCCCGCAATGCAAGTCCAAAATTGCCTGGTTTGATAATATCCCCTTGCTTAGCTTTTTATGGCTGAGAGCAAAATGCCGCCATTGTCATAAGTCTATCCCGTTTCATTATTTCATGGTTGAGCTTCTGACAGCCTTGCTTTTTCTGGCCACTTACCTTTCTTTTGGATTTTCCTGGGTAGTTGTTCCTGCAGTAGTACTTGTTTGCGGCCTGATTATTGCCACCTGGGTTGATCTGGAGTGGCGTATTATTCCCGATGAAATAAGCCTGGGGGGCGTTTTTGTTGGTTTATTCCTGAGCACGCTGATACCCGGCCTTCACAAGGGCCCTTCCCATCAGGTTTTGTGGACTGGCAGTGCGGTGGCGTGCATCCTGGTGGGAACTTGCTTCGGGTTACAGCTGTTTAAACAGTGGCGGCGCAAACTCCCATTTTCCAATGAAGACCGCGATGTTTATCTTACAGGAACATCTCTTTTGATCCTTCAGGGGGCAGCCTTGTGGGTAGTGCTTCATGTACCTTTGCTGGCTGTTTCTTTTTCAGCGCTGGCGGATGCTTTTCAGGGTGTCATCATTGGAGGGTGTTCTCTTTGGGTGACCGGGCTTTTAGGTGAAGTGATCATCAGCAAACGCATTGTTACGGAATTTGATTTTAAAGGATTGGTGGATGACCCGTTAGCACTTTTGTCTGATTTACGCGCGCATCATTATATTGATGTCCAGGGAAATCTTCAGCCTGCGTTTCGCGACGTGAAGTCGGCAGATAATTTAATGCTTTCGGCGATTTTTGAACCGCATCGCAAGGAAATATTTGCCATGATCGCGGATGTGGATGAGGGGGGAGTC
>JAZDPD010000263.1:0-5644 GCA_043798045.1 Candidatus Omnitrophota bacterium
GCTGCTCCGCCTTTGACGTTACCTGCATTTATCTACCTGATCATTTTTCCCGGGAATAATAAGCGTTACGCCTGAACATCGGGTGTGCTGCCGGCATCCACCGGCTATTTGATACATACGCGGCGTATCTGCTTGAAATCCGTAATACCCTGAATGGCTTTCAAGATACCATCCTGTAGAAGGGTGGTCATGCCCTGAGAGATGGCCAAATCCCGCATCTCCTCTACGTGGGCGTGCTTTTGAATCAGCCTTTTTTCCTCGTCGGTGCCGACTAAAAGTTCATGGATGCCCATTCTTCCTTTGTAACCTGTCTTATCGCAGGCATCGCAACCCTTAGGCCGATAAAGGATGAAATTATCGGTGTAGGGTATGTTCAGCTTGGCGAAAAGGTCCTCCCCGTAACTTTCGACCATCTCCTGGTATTCCTCAAGGGTGGGATGATAGGATTCCTTGCACTTCTTGCATAAGGTCCGCACCAGCCTTTGTGCCAGGATGCCGAGGAGTGCATCGGCAAAATTAAGGGGATCGATGCCCATATCCAGAAGCCGGGTGATGGTTTCCGGAGCGCTGTTGGTGTGCAGGGTGCTGAAAACGAGGTGCCCCGTAAGGGAGGCTTCGACACCTGTTTTGGCCGTTTCAAAATCCCGCATTTCTCCCACCATGATGACGTCCGGGTCGGCCCGGAGAAAGGCACGCATGGCGGCGGCAAAGTCAAACCCTATCTTCGACTGCACCTGCACCTGGCGAAGCCCGTACTGGGTGATTTCAACAGGGTCTTCCGCCGTCCATATCTTTCTGTCCGGCGTGTTTATATGATGCAACGCAGCATGAAGCGTCGTGGTCTTACCGGAACCGGTAGGCCCGACAACCAGGATCATGCCGTATGGCTTTTCCAGTATCTTCAACAGTTCCACGTAATTTCTCTTTGACATGCCCATGGCTTCGAGGGGGAGCGTTTCCCCCTTTGCCAGGATGCGCATGACCACGTCCTCCACGTTGCCCTGCGTGGGGATGGTAGCCACGCGGAGTTCGATTTCATCACCCCCCGACCTTTTGAATTTTATCTTGCCGTCCTGCGGTATCCTCCTTACCGTGATGTCGAGGTTGGACATGATCTTGATCCTGGAAATTATCGCGGCCCGGTAACTGTAAGGCATGGTCTGATAAAGGGCGCATTCGCCGTCCACACGAAAACGCACCTCCACGTTTTTCTTGCCCACATTGGGTTCCACATGGATGTCCGAGGCGCGGCGGGCATAGGCGTCATTAATGATCTTGTTTACCAGTTGCATGATTACACTGTCCGATTCGGTGACTTCTCCCTCGTCTTCCTCAGGGGCTTCCTCATCCGCATCGAGCTTCCCCAGTATGTCGTTGATGGATGATTCTTCATCGGATGTCTGAAAGAAGTAGTTGATATATTTGCGTATATCATCCGGCAACGCCACATCGTAACGAACGGTTTTCGTCTTCAGCAGGCTTTCGATCGTGTCGCGTTTCAGGATATTGTTGGGGTCGTCAACGATGATCTGGATATTGCCATCCACCTTTCCTATGGGCACCCACAATTCGCGGCGCAGGTATTCTTTCTTCAGGTTTTTCAGGAGTTCCCCGGGTCTGGGGAGCTTGTCGTTGAATTCAACGAATTTGCAGCGGAAGAAAGCCTCAAATGATTTGCCCATATCTTCCTTTGAAATTTTATATTTCTTCATCAGGAAGGTTTCCATGGTTTCCTTCTGCTCCCTTGACTCTTCCCAGGCGCTTTCCAGGTCTTCTTCTTTCAGCAGGTCATGGCTTATGAGGTAATCAAATCTTGTTTTTCGCCGGCGGGCATACCTTTGCTGATTGTAGAAGGCTACCCCGAGGACCTCAGCGATTTCCTGAATGAAGCCCTGCTCGTCTTCGGAAAACTTGCCGTTTAATCCCCCTTTTTTATTCAATATCTGGATGGCGCCCATGAGATTGTTGTCGTGGAAGATGGGGGCCGCCAGTATCTGTGTCGTTTTGAAGCCTGTTTTTTTATCCCAACTGGCATCGAAGGAAAGCTCCTTGTTGATGCTTTGTAATTCGTCCTTGCTGTAGGCATCAGCGATATTGATGATTTTACCTGTATTGGCCACAAATCCGGCAATGCTCCTGTTGCTGATGGGCACCCTGATTTCTCTGACCTGGGTGCCGGCAAGGAACATGGAAAAGATTTCATTGCGCGGTTTATCCACTACATAGATGGTAATGGAGTAGGCGTTGAAGAGGCCGAGTATCCCATCTTTCAGATCCACCAGAATCTGTTTTATGTTCTGGGCGGCGTGGATGCGGTTGGTGATATCCTGAAGCGCCTTGCGGATAAGCAACTTTTCTTCAAGTTCAGTGATTTCTTTGTTTTTTACCTGTTCCAGCATGTTTGTTCTCCGTGTTTGCCGAATATGTTTGCCTGAAAATACACAACCAATTGCCGTGCTGCCTGGTTCCGAAGGCAATTATTACAAGAATTAATAACACCCCGATTAAAGGCAAGCAACAAGAGATGGTTTTAGAATAAATGAGATTTAGAAAAAATTCAATACTTTTATCTTTGACGGATTGTCTCAAATAAAATGTTACCCAGGTGGTGATTAAAAAGGTCACCAAGGCCTTACTGAAAATCTCCCCTCACGGAACAGAAACATCTCCGGTTACTTCTACATCATTGATAATTGGATTACCATTACTGTTATCTGTGCTATACCCTTTTATAACAACCTCACACCCATTAGGCTCTGCTTATGGTTAGCAGTTATTTTTCATATTCTTCTCTTGTACCACAAACTTACCCTTTTGGTAGGTTTTTTATGCGTGAAAATCGCTCATGTTAGATAAAAGACTGTCCGCAACACCCGTTGGTTATTTAACAAATACAAGCACGAATAACTGATCGAATCGTCACTACGGATATATTCACTCTGGCCAGCCGTCGCGCGTCATCATTATTTTTACGGCTTCAATAACATCGACCGCGGCCATGTTTTGCAGACATTTGCTGAAACTCTTTGTGTTTCTATCGCAACCTTCTTCGTGACAGGGAACACAATCGTCTTTACCCTGCAGGAGAAAGACATTTTGTACGATCTGGGACCCCTTTCTGTGATAAGGACTTCTGCCGTGAAAAGATGCGTTTTGGGGCATTGGACCCCACTTAACAGGATTGGTTGGCCCATACAGGGCAATTGTTGTAATTCCCGAGGCTGCCGCCATATGGGTAACTGATGTATCAAGTCCGATATACACAGATGCCTTGCTTAGCAGACAGGCAACACCATTCAGGGTAAGTGCGCCTGCGACGTTTATGATGTCGGATGGAAGCGATTGACAAAGAAAAGATACATATTCCAGCTCATACGCTGAATCGCTGCCGGTCAATACTATTCGAAATCTTCTCGACTTAAGCCAGCCAATGAGCTTAATCCAGCCCTCCTGAGTCCACATCTTGTAGGAGAATTTAGGGCAAACGTGTACTACGGCATAAGATTCTGTATCTCTATCAAAAGGAAGAAGTTGATGGACGGTGAGTTCATCGCTTTCTTCCCATGCAGTTATGACTTCCGGAATTTGTTGTATGTCGAGAGATGACAGAAGAGACAGGTTCATTGTCACGGTGTGAGTTTCATAGTTGTCAAAGGGTTCATATTTGTCAAGAAGCACCCGCTTCCACAGGTGTTTACAGCCATCTTCTACAGGTCCTATGCAATTTTTCCCTGCTACCCACGAGTAAAAAATTGGCCTGTCTCCAGAAAGAGTTGAAATTGCCATGTCGTACCTGCGGAACAGTTTGCAGAGTGTCCTGATCTGCTCTCGAGCAGCAGCTCCTTCCATAATAGTGATAATACGGTCAATATCCTTGTTTGCGGAGAGGCAGCCCTCGGTTCCTTTAAAAACGACGACATCAAGTTTGGTTTCCGGATATGCATGGCGCAGTGACCGGAGAACAGGGGTTGCCAAGAGAACATCGCCTATGCGACGCGTTGCAATTACCAGGATATTCTTCGGTGCCTGGAGAGGGAATGGTCTTCGTTTCATATGCGTTTAACAGCTCGTATTACATCATTTTCTACCTCAAAAAACCAATTAGGATGATGAGATAAAATCACATCTTTTAGTTCCTCTATTGTTGGATAATCATTTTGACCATTAAAGCATCTCGCGTCATCGATAAGAATAATATGGCGATCTATATGATGATTTAATATGCAAAGTGCTGTGATTCAGGACAGGCTTAACTGACCAAGCGGGGATGAATCGCGATCAGCGAAAATAAAATTGTGTGTTCCAGTAGTGTTTTCACCACCGTTCACAATTAATGTCAATTCATCCTTGGTGATAATGCGGGGCTTTCGGGTGGCCGTAAAAGCCTCATATCCGTTTTTCCAGAAAATTGAAAATGTAGCAAACAGGTTGGGGTTGGTGGATACGTTTTCCGGTTGGTGGTCGCAAACACAAATCTCAATTACCCAGAATGGTTTGGGAGTTTGTTTAATGAGCCTTGATGCACCCTGCAGGGCGAAAAACTCGGCCCCTTCAATATCCATGAGCACAAGGGATTTAAGTCCTTTCCGCTGCTCTCCTATAACGAGATCAAGTGTGGAGGCTGGAACGATATCCACGAGGTGGCTGGGAGTATTCGCCCAACCTGGCAGCAATGACACACCTGTAGAGGCCCCCGAAGTCCCGCCGTAAATATCAACTATGCCTACTTTGCTTGAAATGGCCACGGGATAGATTTCGAGCTTATCCCCCCAGTTGTTGGCTTTTATATTTTTTAATAAAAACTTAAGGTTTTGTGGATCTGGCTCAAAAGCAATAGTTGGTTTGTTTTTTAACATCGCAAAGCAGCAATAGTAGCCAATATTTGCGCCAACATTTACAAAGGCATCGACTTGATCCAGAAGCTTGCCGACAATATAAGTTTCTTCAGGCTCAAATAAACCTTTTTCCATGGATTCGTTTCCAATCAACTTAAAACCCATTGGTGTATCTTTGGGAGCAAGCTTATAAAAACGAGCGTTAAAGAACCTGCGATATTTTTTTCTATGCTTTGTAATAATCGATTAATTGTTTTCACCCGTATCGGCATTAAGTCAGAAGCACCCGGTTTTGCACATTTTTTTGCCGAATTTGCATGGCTGATTGCAGACGGTAGTTTTTTGATAAAGCATTGCTTTTTGACGGGGGAAATCACAAGTGTCCCAACGTTGATTATTGATAACAGGGTAACCTCGTAAATTTTAATGTTTTCTTACGTAAAATGTCATTTATCGATTTGAAATATTTTTCTCGGATGTGCAAGTCGCCCGCAATACCCTGGTGCACGCCAATCAACTCACAGATTGGCGTATCTATGCCGACTTTGCCAAAATCATCATCGGGCAAGCCAGAAAACTTTACGTCGCCGATTCCTTCGGCATCGAACTGAAACAAACCGTTTATGCCCTGGATTAGACCACCATCGATCTTTGTCTGTCTCTGTTTTCCTGGGCCAAGTTCCGGAAACGGAAGGGCGCCGTAAAAATGCACACCCTTCTGGACCTGCACGGCAACATTCCCTCTGTGGTGATTGTAACCCCCGGAAACGTTCACGATGTCAATATCCTCGACGATTTGATCATCGAGG
>JAZDPD010000270.1:0-7505 GCA_043798045.1 Candidatus Omnitrophota bacterium
CTGTTTGGGGTGTGCAGTTTCATCCCGAATCTATTTTGACCAAAGAAGGAAAACAGGTCCTGGCTAATTTCTTGAGACTTTGAACTTGCCGTAAGAGAGATAATCCTATGCTCGATATCATTGACAGGCTTCAGCAGAAAAAGAATCTTACCCATGGTCAGATGCATGCGGCCATGACGGAGATCATGTCAGGCCGTGCGACAGATTCGGATATCCGCGATTTTCTTGTAGCGCTTAATGCCAAGGGCTTTACGGTTGAAGAGATCACCGTAGGGGCCGAGATCATGCGTAAGCTCGTTGTACCGGTCAAGACAGATTTGACCAAAGTCTTTGATATTGTCGGAACGGGCGGGGATGCGAAACATTCCTTTAATATTTCAACAGCGGCTGCATTTGTGGTGGCGGCTGCGGGTGTGCCGGTGGCCAAACATGGCAATCGTTCGGTTTCCAGCTTGTGCGGTAGTGCGGATGTGCTTGAAGCGCTCGGTGTGAATATCACGCTCGGGCATGACCGGCTGGCGGAGTGCCTTAAACAAATAGGGATCGTCTTTCTTTTTGCCCAACAGCATCATCCGGCCATGAAGCACGTAGCGGCCATTCGAAAAGAATTGGGTGTTAAGACCATTTTTAATATTCTGGGTCCATTGACCAATCCGGCGTTTGCCACGCATCAGATGATGGGGGTCTATAGCCGCCATCTGGTGGAACAGATGGTTCATGTGCTCAAGAACCTTGGCGCTAAACGTGTGGTGGCGGTGCACAGCCTTGATGGGCTGGATGAAGTCTCAACAGCGGACAAAACGCTTGTCTGTGATTTTCAGGGGGGCGGTATAAAAACATATGAGGTTTCCCCGGAAGATTTTGGCGTGGTGCGCGCCAAAGAGAGGGATTTTATCGGCGGTGACAAGGTTGAGAATGCCAGGATTTTACGCGCCATATTGGAAGGTCAGAAAGGCCCCAAAACGGATATTGTTCTTTTGAATTCGGCGTTCGGTCTTTATGCCGCGGAAGCTGTAGCATCGGTTCCCGAAGGTTTGAAACTGGCTGAGGCATTGATCGGCGGCGGGAAAGCACTTCAGAAGCTGGAACAATTGAAAGAGTTCACGCACCGTGCCCAGTGATTTTCTAAATACAATCCTTGAGAAGAAGCGTGGGCATAATGAACGCCGGCGTCCTTTTTATGATAATATCAGGAAACACCTTGATGTGACCGAGTATCCGCGTTACAGCCTTTTCAGGAAAGCCATTTCACGCCAGGGGCAGATCAACTTGATTGCGGAGATCAAGAAAGCTTCGCCGTCAAAAGGGATCATCCGCACTGATTTTAATGTGGAGCAGCTGGCTAGTGTTTACGAGCAGGCGGGTGTTGCGGCCATGTCGATTTTAACCGAGGAAGATTATTTTCTCGGCAAACCCGCTTATTTGAAGCAGGTAAGTGAGAAATTTAATACCCCGACACTTATGAAGGATTTTATCATTGATGAGGGGCAAATTTATGAGGCGCGTTATTGTGGGGCGAGTGCTGTTTTATTGATCGTGGCCGCATTGACGGATGGTCAGCTCAGCCGCCTTTTAGCTGTTGCGCACAGGCTGGATTTGGATTGCCTTGTGGAAGTGCATGATGATGTTGAGTTGGAACGGGCCATTATTTCGGGTGCGCAGATCATCGGAATCAATAACCGGGATTTGCGTTCGTTTAAGGTAGATCTTGGGATCAGCGAGCGGTTGATCCCGCGTATTCCCAAAGACAGGGTTGTCGTGGCGGAAAGCGGCATTACCTCGCATGCTGAAGTCCAGCGGCTTCAAAAGGCGGGAGCGCATGCGGTCTTGATCGGGGAGACGTTTCTTCAGGAAAAAGATGTGGTTCGAAAGATTAAAGAAGTTATGCTGGGGATGTAAAGGGCGGCCATGCGGAGTCGCCCGTTCATGTTAATGATTAATTCGGGCCGGTTTTTGTGCCGGCCCTTTAAGGGGGATTTATGGTCCGAGTAAAAATTTGCGGTATTACAGAAAAAGATGATGCGTTTAAAGCCATCAAGTTCGGGGCGGACGCCCTGGGGTTTGTTTTTCACAAGAAAAGTCCGCGTTATGTGTCACCGTCACGTGCGCGCAATATTATTTCCATCCTTCCGCCGTTTGTGACAACGGTAGGGATTTTTGCCAATGAGCGCTTGGGGGCAGTGAATGATATTGCCATGTTCACCGGATTAAGCGCGGTTCAGATCCATGGCGATGAGGATCATCATTATTGCCATCGGTTAAAGCGGTATCATTTTAAAATAATCAAGGCATTTCGTGTGGATGCAACGTTTAATTTTGACAGCATCAAACGTTTCGATGTAGATGGCATCCTTTTTGATGCTTATCAGGAAAACGTTTTCGGCGGAACCGGAAAAACGTTCAATTGGCAGCAGTTGCAGCTGGCGGATATCAAACGTCCATTTATTTTATCTGGCGGGTTGAATCAGGAGAACATTCTCGACGCTGTCAAGATGTTAAATCCTTATGCGGTGGATGTTTCCAGCGGCATTGAATCTGAACCCGGGAAGAAGGATCACCATAAGATGCAGGCCTTTATTCAGAATGCAAAAATAAGTGTATAATTTTAAGTTTTTCGGCCTTGATGCCTTGTTATGTTATAAAAAGGTGTGCTATAGTTTGTTTAGCCGATAAAGGTTAACCCGGGGAAACCCGGGGGCGCAAAGCGACAGACCTAATGTATCGCATCCTTTTTTGGCCCGTTAGCCCTGTGTGGCGGTTTGGGCCTCCCTTTTTAGGGATCAGTCGGGTGTCGGTAAGATGGTGGCTGCGTTGCCGAAGTGCGAGGGTTTACTCCCACTTTATCGGCCGGCATCTTAAATCCAACTTTCGGGGCCCAGCCGTATCGGGCCCTCTTTTTATTATGTCTGAGAACATATCCTATCAACAATGGCTTTCTTCTAAAGAAAATGACAGGGAATCCTTATGTTGTCATTGCGGCGCATGCTGTGGTGTTTTTGAAGATCCCTGTGCCCAGCTTGTTATGACTCCGGAAGGCAAGTCCCGTTGCCGGGTGTATTTAACACGTTTTGGTCCGCAGAAAACGATTGGCGGGCAAGTGTTCACCTGCATCCCCATTCGTCAGAAAATGGGAACCTCCTGGCCGGGGGATGAGCGTTGCGGTTATAAATCTAAATTCTAAAAACATGCACTGATTGGCATTCCATTAGTCTTGTGATATAATCGCGCTCTTATGCCAAAACAAATGATCAGAATTTATCAGAGTCTTGAGTTTAATGACGTTAAAGAGCACTTGCTTGAGTATGGCGTGCTCTCGGGTATTTGCGCCAAATGCAAGGCCATGGATCTTAAGCTCAATGATCACGCGTGCCCTAAATGCGGTACGACATTTATGTATGTGGCGTTTCAGAACATCAGAGAGCATCTTCCGAAAATGATTAAGCTTCATGCTGAACGTCCTGGCATCCAGTTTGTAGATCATCAGGACTTCAAACGCATTGAAGCGGAAATGAAAGCGCGCAGTATCTTAGGATAATTTATGGTTAATAAAGAACGCCTCATTAAACTGACACAAAAGACACTTTCGATTGATTCACAGAATCCGCCTGGCAATGAGATGGCTATTGCGGACTTTGTGGTCAAGGATATGAAAAACCTTGGACTTCAGGTCGAGGTTGTGACCTACAAACTTGACCGGCCCAATGTCATTGCTACTTTAAAAGGCTCTTTGCCGCGTGCACAGGCCGCCAAAGAAGCTCTTTTGTTAACGCCTCATACGGATGTAGTGCCTATTGGTAAAGGGTGGAAGTTTGATCCTTTGGGTAAAGATGTTGTGGGTGGCAAGATTTATGGACGTGGTGCATCGGACGATAAAGGCAACTTGGCCTGTGCTATGGAGGCATTGCGTTCGCTGGTGGAAGACGGGTTTAGGCCGCGTAAGGATATTATTCTGGCTGCGACAGCTGATGAAGAAACGGGCAGTCATCAGGGTATCAAACCGCTGCTTCAAAAAGGTGTGTTAAAACCGCGATTGGCGCTTGTGCTTGATTCGGTTGATTTTGATACAGTCATTGCTCAAAAAGGACTTTTTCATTCACGCATTCAGCTGTTTGGCAAGAAGGCGCATGGGGCCACGAACTGGAGGGGTGTTAATGCCATTGAGCAGGCGGCCGAGATTATCCGTCGGCTAAAAGCGCACGAGTTCAAGTTTAAGAAGCATGATCTATTGAACCACCCGACGGTCAATATCGGAACGATCAAAGGTGGCGACAAGGTGAATATGGTTGCTGATTTTTGTGAATTTTCAGTTGATATACGTTATATGCCGGGGATGGATGCAAAGAAACTCATCGCCAAGGTTAAATCCATTGTGCGAGGTGTAACGCCGAAATTTAAAATGATCATTGATGACCTTCAGTTGCCATATGAAATAAGCCCTAAAGATGTGTTTGTTCAGGCTTTTCTTAAATCTTCCCGGGATTTGGGGCAGAAGGCCAGGCTTAAAGGTTCTGACGGGGCGACGGTTATTTCGTTTTTTCAGCATCATGGCATTGTGGCGTTTGCCACGGGCTTTGGGAAAAGCGGCACCCTTCATGCCAATGATGAGTATGCGGAAGTTAAGACTCTTTATCATGGTGCGCGTGTTCTTGAAAGGTTTATTCAAGATTATGACAAAATGTAAGATATTTCTTATCGCGTTGATGGCAGGGGTGTTGATCCCTGCGTTGGTGCAAGCAGCGCCTTATGTCCCGGGTGAAAAGATCCATTACGCGATCAAGAAGGCCGGGGTCAAGGTGGGTGAGGCAACACTTGAGTTCCAGGGTGAAACGTACCGTGATGGCAAGAAATCGACACTCATTGTTTTTACAGCTACCGGGTTTAATTTCTACGATGAAGAACGTATTTTTGTTGATGGGACCACTTTCTTGCCGCAACGTGTGATGCGGGATTTGAATATTTTCGGCAATAAAGAGCAGATCATGGAGGATTATGATCAGGCGGCCGGTACTATTCGGGTCACCAAGACAGCCCATGGCGTCACAACAGAACAAGTGATCCGCAAAGATGGCGTTGTCGATAATATTTACGGGTTCATTTACCGCTATCGCAATCAGGGGCAGCATAAGGCTGATGAAACATTTGATTTAAAGCTTCCAACGATGGATGTGACCATGTCACAGGTAAAATCCATGGGATTCAATGCCGCCGGCAGGATGTATCAGGCAAGCTTGATCCGCAGTGTCCCGGCGAAATACTCGATCTGGATGGATGAGAGCGAAAAGCATTTGCCGCTGCGGATCGCTGGAGCCGTAGGTATTGCCAATACTGTCATGACAATGATTGAATATCGGGAGGCGCCGAACCAATGAAATTTCCGGATAAACAAGGGCATTATGGTCAGTTCGGCGGACGGTTTGTTCCCGAGGCGCTCATGAATCTTTTATTGGACCTGGAAAAAGAATTCACCCGGGTTATGAAAGACCCGAAGTTTAAGAATGAGTTTGCCTTTTATTTGAAAGAATATGCAGGCCGTCCTACGAATCTTTATCTGGCCCAGCGTTTGAGTCAACAATTAAAGACGCTCAAGGTATATTTGAAGCGCGAAGACCTTTTGCATACGGGAGCTCATAAGGTCAATAATACGCTGGGGCAGATTCTGGTGGCACGACGGATGGGCAAGAAGCGTATTATTGCTGAAACGGGTGCTGGCCAGCATGGTGTGGCAACGGCAACGGTATGCGCTCTTTTCGGGTTAAAATGTGTGGTTTATATGGGTGCTGAGGATGTGAAGCGCCAGGCACTTAATGTTGTGCGCATGCGGCTGATGGGGGCGGAAGTAATTCCTGTTGAAAGTGGGACCAAGACTCTTAAGGATGCCATGAATGAGGCGATCCGCGATTGGGTTACCAATGTTAAAGATACGTTTTATTTGATCGGTACTGTGGCGGGACCTCATCCGTATCCTTTGATGGTTCGCGAGTTCCAGTCTATTATTGGTATTGAGTCTCGCCGGCAAATAATGGCTAAAGAAAAAAAGCTGCCTGATTATGTGGTCGCGTGCGTTGGCGGCGGCAGTAATGCCATGGGGATATTCCATCCATTTTATGCTGATGCCAAGGTCAAGCTTGTTGGCGTTGAAGCGGCCGGGCATGGTTTGCACACTCAAGCGCATTCAGCGGCTTTATGTAAAGGTCAGGCAGGTGTTTTGCATGGCACTAAAAGTAATTTATTGCAGGATGCGGATGGGCAGGTTTTAAATGCGCATTCGATAGCGGCCGGGCTTGATTATCCGGGCGTTGGCCCTGAGCCTGCTTATTATAAAGAATTGGGCCGTGCGGAATATGTGGCGGTTACCGATGAAGAAGCTGTAACAGGATTGAAAATGCTGGCGCAGGTGGAAGGCATCATTCCGGCGCTCGAATCTTCGCATGCGATGGCTTATTTGCCCAAATTGGCACGTAAGGTCAAGGGGTGCAAAACCGTCATTGTTTGCCTTTCGGGGCGCGGTGATAAAGACATGGAAACGATCGGGATATTTTATTTGCGTAATATTGCAGGGGGCCCCGTGCGTGTCTGATGGCAGGATGGGGTCGCATGGAGAAAAGACATGAATCGTATTGATCAGAAATTCAAGGAACTTCGCGCAGCAGGGAAAAAGGCTTTTATTGCCTTTATCACAGCGGGGGATCCTGATTTGGAAACAACCGAGGCCCTTGTTCTGTCTTTTGAAAAGTCAGGTGTTGATATTGTTGAACTTGGGGTGCCATTTTCTGACCCTTTGGCGGATGGCCGGACCATTCAGGCCGCATCGTTCCGATCTCTTCAGAAAGGGACAACGCTGTTAAAGATTCTTGAAATGGTGAAAAGGATCCGTCAACATTCATCCATTCCGATTGCATTGATGACGTATTATAATCCCGTGTTCCACTTCGGGGACAGGGCATTTGTTGACCAGGCTAAGGCATCCGGCGTGGACGGGGTGATCATCCCTGATTTACCCGTCGAAGAAGCTGCAGATTTGCGTTCTTATAGCCTTGAAGCAGGTCTCTCGACCATTTTTTTTCTGGCCCCGACAACATCGCTTGACCGGATGCAGGCGGCGGTTGATGCGGCGACAGGTTTTGTCTATTTTGTTTCGGTAACGGGTGTGACAGGATCAAAGGTTGTGGTGGCATCCGACATTGCAGCGAAAATCCGTTCGGCCAGACGCTTGACTGACAAGCCGATTTGTGTGGGGTTTGGTGTATCCACACCCGATCAGGTGCGTTCCATTGCTGCGATCGCGGATGGTGTTATCGTCGGGAGTGCCATTGTTAAGGAAATTGAAAGGAATGCCGGCAAGAAAGGTCTTGTGATGCACGTCAGTCGTTTTGTCAAAGAGCTTGCTGAAGTATTGCAGTAATCCATGTATCAGAAATCCGTCCTTTCCAATAATTTGCGTGTGATTTCCAATCAGCTTAAAGACCGCGAAAGTGTGTCTGTTGGCGTTTGGGTTGGTGTCTGAG
>JAZDPD010000178.1:0-2164 GCA_043798045.1 Candidatus Omnitrophota bacterium
ACCGTTGCAACTGGCCCTTGAAAAAAAACCCGATCTAAATCAACGACTGCTCCTTGTTCCGCCAGTCGATCTCGATAAATTGCTTCGAATGAAACATACGTTAATCAATCAAAGGGGTAAGGATCTATTGACCGTTCCCTAGACTTGCAGTTATGTGTTCATGGAAAAAGCCTGTATCAGAATGACCCGATACAGGCTTTTGGAATCCAGTAACAATATAAAACGCTTAGCCCTTGGCCAGTTTAACCTCATCCTGCCCCACTTCCAGGCCCAGGGTCATCATCGGACTTACAATCGGCGTGATCTGGATGATCACGGGAACAACCCCCGAAAAATCACCCTTACGGAATTCAGCGACCATGGCCGGGTCAAACTTAATATCCACACCCTTACCATTTTTAGTTACATCCAGCCCCATGTTCTGGGCGTTAAGGTCGATACCACCGTTGACTGCCAACGCTGCATTATCACTATTTTCCATACGCTGTGCCAATACTTGAGCAAGATATCCTGCCTCATTTATTATTTCAACATCGCTAAACCCAAAAGAATAGCGCGCATTAAGCCACGTTAAAACAGACTTGACGCCCGCTTCCATGCCTTGCGAAAAGAACTTTTGGGGCACCTGTAAAACTACTGTATGTTCGGTTTTTGTCACATCAACCGGAAAACTCATCCATCCATACGCTTTAATATCTTGAGAATTAACCATTGAAAGATGTATATTCCATGACTCAAACTTCTCCTTACCCTTCTTGATCATAAACGAATAGCCCGTTCCCTTTAAATGCGGTAAACGGTCCTGATTCCATGCATTCTCAATTGAACGCACTGACTTCTGTGCCTGATCACGAACATCTTTGGAAAGCGGTGTTGCCAATACAGTATCTACCTCTTGAGAAATTTGATCCTCATCATATCCCATCCAATACTTCCAATTCAGCCAATGAAGAATTTTGGAGAAAACAAACCGATCGGCCTTATTAAACAACGCCAACGGAACCCGTACTTCAATTAACTGATCGTTGTTGATCGACATGACTTGATAACTATCGAGCGTCTCAATATCATCTCTTACCGAAAGCTGAACAAACAAATTGCCAGTCGAGGTTCTTATGACCCAGCCCTTGCCCGGAAAACCCTCCAGGCTTTGTGAATGCCATTTCTTTAAAAGAATTTCCTTAAGAACATTCTGAGCGTCATCTTTGGAAATAAAATCATCCACACTCTTCATTGGCAGATATACGGTTTTCAAAGAATCAAACGCCGCCGTTCTTTCGCCAACAAAAACAAGATCACCCTGCTGTGACACAAGAAAGATCCCGTTAACATTATCCGTCATATGCAAAATCACTTGAGGATTTTGCATTGACGTCAAATCCTGTTCAGTTGTTGGAACAAATATCCGAACAACACCCGTCTTTTTAGCCAACGCCTTTAAATCCTGCATATTCTTAAGCTGAACCGGCTGTCCAAAGGGATTAGTAACTCTCATGGCCCTGTCACTGACCATTTTTTCCATTTGCCTGATCTTTGCCTGAATTGTCTTCATCCAGTTTGCAATCATGATGGATAAATTCACCTGCTGCAATTCCTTAAATGAAAACCCATTTTCTTTGCTGGATGTCAATACAAGCTTAACGCCATCTTCTTGATCTATTAACTCAAGGGCATACCTGGGCTTGATACGACGGAGAGAAAAATCATTGACCAAAAGGCGCTTGATCAAAGTTTTTTGTCGCTCATTGGCAAGCGGCAAAGTTAAACTTACATTCTTAAGCACTGGATCCGATGTTTCATTAAACAACGAATAATCCTTTAATATGCCTTCAAGCACACCAAGGGCATTTGTAATATCAGTATACGTCATCTTGCTGCCATCGGCCAATGTATATGAACTTTGAGCCATATCAGGAGCATATCCTGAGAAATCTTCTTTCCCTCGATCTGAAGACAATGCCGGTGACGCTGTGCGCATGCCCTCAGCTTCGGGAATTGACAATCGAGTACGCGTCGCGTCAGACCATACAACCTCAACGGCTTGCCCATTTAATGCCGGATCAACAGCCTGCACAACCCCAAGCATACCAGCCTTCCTAAGGAGCGTTCCATTCTGAACCGAATCCAAAAGAATATTTTGCGCCTGGTCGGAAACTTTAAAAGT
>JAZDPD010000053.1:0-2177 GCA_043798045.1 Candidatus Omnitrophota bacterium
GCCTGATTTACCACTTCAGTAAGTTGTTCCACAGGATCGGTAGAGACAAGCAACATGACTTTTTTCACGGCCGGATACTGGTGCGGCAGCCTGGTATTACGTGTAAGGAACACACGCTTTTCAAGATTGGCACGTACGATAAGTTCATGTGTCCTCATTTCCTTATCCCATGCCGCATCGTAACCAAGAATGCGCAGATATTTCCCCAGCTTGATCAACATGTGATCAACCATGAAACGAATATCCGGACTTTTTTCCATATTCTTCAGGGATCAAAACGGATTGCTATTGCGTCGTCGAATATAAACCTGATCTACAGCCGCACGTTCTGAAAGTGAAAGCAAATATTCAACAGTTTGAGCAACATCATCAGGGCTGAGCAACTCCGAGCGCTTAAGATCGGGTCTGGCATCCCGCACAATTTTAGTATCAACTCCACCCGGAAGAATAGCGCTGACTCTTATTCCATGTTCCTGCGCTTCAACCGCCAGCGATTTTGTCAGCCCCATTATTCCATGCTTCGATGCTGTATATGCTGACTGTTCCGGATAGCCCTTGAACCCAACGACACTGGATATATTGATGATATAACCGCTTTTTACCGAAATCATCATCTTCATTGCATGTTTGCAACAGAGAAAAGCACCACGAAGATTAACTGCCATAACCTTGTCGAAATCCGAGATTGAGAAATCAACAAGCTTTCCGTAAATCCCCATGCCGGCATTATTCACAAGAATGTCCAGTCGGCCAAATTTCTTTTCAATCAACCTGAACAAACGCTCAATTTCTTTTTCTTTCGAAACATCCGTGGGCACCACCATTATCTCGCCGCCAAGTTTACGGACATCATCCTTCAGCCTTTTTAATTCACTCATGGTTCTGGAGGCTGCGACAACCTTTGCGCCGCATCTCGCAAGCATCAGGCAAATGCTTTGTCCAATCCCTCTTCCTCCGCCCGTCACAAGCGCAACCTTGTTATTCAAATCTGCGCGCATTGATACATCTCCTTGGTTACATGAAGCCGAGTATACCGTCAGCCAGTTTTAAATATTCAATTCTGCGCGGATTATGTCCCATCAGCCTGCTTCCTTCAGCATCAATGGCCACCGGATCAAAACCGGCAAGAATCAATCCAAGTTTCTTTCCCGTTCCCGAAAGATGCATGCCAGCAAGCGCAACAGAAGCATCTACCACACACAATTCCGGCTTTTTATACAAACAAATATCAAAAACAGATTTGTGCGTTGATGGATTGTGAAGTTTTGACTTATTCCACGACCCGGAATAAAAGGGGCTGGCGCAATACCGAACATGTTCTTCATTGCAATTGTCGTGACGGTAAAAGAATGGTCCTTGAGAACCGGCACTGAGATCATATACGCATCAATCACTATTTCCGGAATATACAGTTCTTTTAACTGCAAGGCATCACGGCGACTAAACTTCATCGCTTTCTCGGAGTTAAAATCAATAAGCCTGATCCCATATTTCTTTGCAAGATCCGTATAACCGTTAGACTTGTAAGTGTCCTGAGTTTTCCCGCTTCCACATCCCTCTCCGATCACAATCTCGGTTTTGGTATGCTTCCGGCAATAATTATATATGGCCTCTACAATACCAACATTGGTCGTTACAGGCGGTCTGTCGGCATTAGTCAGGTTCGGTTTGATTATTATGAGCCTGTCTGACGGCAGGTTGTTAGCGGCACCAATCTCATCCAGCGCTTTTTGCACGCTATCAGTGTAGCTGGTATATTTGACCTTGGCCACCTTGCCGGGACTTGTCATACCTCACCTGATATTTCCAAGAAGAATGGTTTCGTTCATCGGGAAAATTCCGGCAACACATGCAGTCATAAGACAGGCAAGCGTTGCAGCAATCAGAGCCCTCAATCCAACACCGGCCAAATCCCTTGACCTTTCAGGAACCAGCGCCGAAGTTCCTCCGACAAATATTGCCAGCGATGCAACATGAGCAAACCCGCAGAGCGCGTAAGTCGCTATAAGGGCCGACCTTGGATCATGTATTAGTCCCTTGGCCAGTGCCGTTGCGAGATCCTTATAGCCAGCAACCTCTGTCACAACAGTACGTTCACCTATGATTTTGGAGATAATTCCGGCATCGGAAGGAGGAACACCAAGTACAAGAGTAAAAGGATAAAAAAGATATCCAAG
>JAZDPD010000082.1:0-21647 GCA_043798045.1 Candidatus Omnitrophota bacterium
GGATTCAGGACTGGATGAACAATTATCCCAGGAAGATTCTGGGTTACAAGACGGCGAATGAAATGGCAAAGGAATGCTTGCAGGGTAACAATTGATCTTAAAGCTCAAATTTGTCGCACTATGAGTTACAATTCGCGCTTCATGCATAGAGATAATAAAGGGATTGAAATCGCGTCATAAAGTTATTAATATATTAGATTCTTGATTGTTTGGATTTAAACAGGGGGTTATTTATGTTGCTGGAAGAGCAGATTAATAAAGACTATATACAGGCCATGAAGGACAAGGTGGCTGAAAGATCGGCAGCGCTTAATTATTTGCGAGCCATGATCAAACAGGTGAAGGTGGACAAGCGCCTGGAGAAAGTGGAAGACGCGGAGGTCATCGCGGTTATCAAGAAACAGATCAAGCAGCGCCAGGATTCCATCGAACAGTTTGAGCAGGGCGGTCGGCTTGAGCTTGCCGCTAAAGAAAAGACGGAAATCGATATCATGAAGGTCTATCTTCCCGTTGAAATGTCTGCCCATGAGGTCAAGGAATATATTGAGTCGGCCATTAAAGAGTCCGGGGCATCGTCCATGAAAGATATGGGGAGTGTCATGAAAATTGTTCGCGAGAAAGTTGGCGGACGTGCTGACGGAAAAATGGTCAGTGAACTTGTTAAAGAACGTTTGGCTTTGTTATAAGGTTTCTAATGTCCAGGAAGTTTATTTATATTTCGGTTATTTTATCAAGCCTTTCGGCGGTCATTCTTCTTTTGGCCTTATGGCTTCCGGCGCAGTATCAGGTGCCTGTTATCACGTATCATTCGGTGTCGCCTTCTTCCCGAGAGCCGTTGAATAATGTCCGGCAGGAGCAGTTCGAAAAGCAAATGGCTTATATATCACGTCAGGGTTATAAGGTTATTGGTTTAGGGGAATTTGTGGCCAATCTCAAATCAGGCAATATCTTGGATCATAAAAGTGTTGTGATCACTTTTGATGATGGGTATAAAGATAACTTTACAACAGCATTCCCTGTTCTTAAGAAATACGGCTTTCCGGCGACTATTTTTGTTGAGGTCGGGCACATCGGCCATGACAACCGTTTCACATGGGATGATGCGCGAGAGATGTCTCAAGGTGGTATTGATATCGAAAGTCATTTGATGACAGGGGCGTATTTGCCTGATTTGTCTTATGAGGACAGGGTTTTCCAGTTGACGGAAAGTAAACGTCTTTTGGAGAAGAATTTGAACAGGACGGTGCGTTTTCTGGCGTATCCCATTGGCGGTTTCGATGATGCTGGCAAGAAGCTTGTGCGTGCATCAGGGTATGAGGCCGCGTTTACCACCAACCGCGGGTATCATCGTCTTCAATCGGATGATTTGTATGAAATAAAACGTATCAGGATCAAGGATTCGGATCTTGATCCTCAGTTGTGGTTGAAACTCTCGGGGTATTATAATCTTTTAAGAAAATCAAAGAATCCTTTTTGAAACCAGGGGAATGGCATGAAGAATGTGGATTATTATTTGAGGCCGGATGGGGCTTTTGTGAT
This sequence comes from Candidatus Omnitrophota bacterium, assembly GCA_043798045.1. GTDB lineage: Bacteria > Omnitrophota > Gorgyraeia > Zapsychrales > Fredricksoniimonadaceae > Fredricksoniimonas. The sequence continues at coordinate 1,540 of JAZDPD010000082.1, forward strand.
CGAGGATTACAACCAGAAGAAGCCGTTTTCTAATTTTTTCCCTGGCATCGCCGGTGAATGGGGAATCCCGATGTGGGTTTTTTATACCAACCGGGGTCAGGGGATTGCTTCTTTCGGAATTGAATCTAAAGACAAGGCTATCATGGAGTTTCAGCCTGCCAATAAGGCCTATCGTTTGACCACAACGCATGGATTCCGTACCTTTCTTAAGGTTAGAAAAGGGAACGCTCAGAAGTTTTATGAGCCGTTTCTCAGCCCGGCAGGATCTTTGTACAAGATCCAACAGACGATGGTGATTACCTCGCATGAGTTAACTATTGAAGAAGTGAATGTCAGCCTGGGCGTAAGCGTTAGCGTGACATATTTTACGGTTCCCGAAGAGCCTTTCGCAGGTCTTGTTCGCAAGGTTAGCGTCCGGAATATTTCCAAGAATGTTCTAACGATTGACATGATCGATGGCTTGCCGGTCATTATTCCTTATGGTCAGAATGAATGGGTCATGAAAAACATGTGCCGGACCATCGAGGCGTGGTATAAGGTGCGTAATCTTGATAAGAAGGCTCCTTATTTTCAGCTCAATGTTGAAGCGGCAGATACGCCCCAGGTTAAACATATTAAAGAAGGTAATTTTTATTTTGCGTTTGATCCTAAAGCAAAGCCGGGTGTTTTGCTGGAGCCGATTGTTGAAACGGGGCTTGTTTTCGGCCAGGCCACGGATTTGCGTATGCCCGAAAGATTTATCGCTGAAAATGATTTTAAAGTGGCACCGGTCCAGCAGACGGATAACCGTACGCCAAGCGCCATGAATTTCTCCAGGTTTTCCCTGAAACAGGGTGGCGTTCAGGATGTGGTCAGTGTGACGGGTTTTGTGCGCAATGTTCAGGAACTTAACGCGACTGTCAAAAAAGTTGCAGGTAAGGAATTTGAGCCGCACAAGCGTTTTCGGAATAAGGCGTTGGTGGATGAGATCAAATCACTGGCCTTTACGCACAGTGCCAGTGGTGCGTTTGATGCTTATGCGGGACAGACGTTCCTGGACAATGTGCTTCGCGGCGGGCTGCCGGTCAGTCTTAAGACAAGTGATGGCCCGGTGGTGTTTAATGTGTACAGCCGCAAACACGGGGATCTTGAACGAGATTATAATTTCTTTAAATTGGCACCTACGTTCCTGTCCCAGGGCAATGGCAATTATCGCGATGTGAACCAGAATCGCCGTAATGATGTCTGGTTTAATGCTGATCTCAAGGAAAATGCTATTGTGAATTTCTTCTCGCTAAGCCAGGCTGACGGGTATAACCCTTTGGTTGTCTGTGGCATGGCGTTTGTTGCTGATGATGTCAGGATTGATGCCTTGCTCAAGAAGCATGTCAAGTCAGGTGACGTTACTGTTCTTAAAGAATTTCTCAAGAAGGGCTTTATGCCCGGGGATCTTTTTAATTTTATCATCGACAATGACATTTCCCTTAAGCTCAAGCCGCGCGATTTTCTAGCCAAGGTCCTGGGGGTTTGTCAGAAATCTGAAACGGCTCAGCATGGCGAGGGCTTCTGGACGGATCATTGGCATTATAATCTTGATTTGGTGGAGAGCTACCTTTCCCTCTATCCTGAAGCATTGTTATCAATTCTTTTGGGGAACAAGAGCTTTACTTTTTATCATAACAGCACGTATGTTCAACCTCGGGACAAGCGTTATGTGCTTACGCTAAGGGGGGTCCGGCAATATCATTCGTTGCATGAGGGGGTTGAGGATAAGTCCAGGGGGCATAAACTGCGCATCCGTCATGGCAAGGGTGAGGTTTATCAGACAAGTCTTTTGGTTAAAATGGTTTGTTTGATCGCCAACAAGGTGGCAACCCTTGATCCGAGCGGTATCGGCATTGATATGGAGGCGAACAAGCCGAATTGGTATGATTCGTTAAACGGACTTCCGGGGCTTTTGGGGTCGTCTATATCGGAATCATTTGAACTCAAGAGGTTTGCTTTCTTTGTGCTGGATGCTTTGGACAGGCTTAAGATTGACGGCAGTGACAATGTGTCGGTTTTTGAAGAGCTCGCCGGATTTGTGCAGCAGTTAACGGATATTCTTCATGAAAAGAATACGGATTTGGAGTACTGGAAGAAATCAAATACTGCCAAGGAAGATTATCGTGAGAAAGTTCGTGAAGGGATTTCCGGTGTTGAAAAGGAAGTGTTTTTGTCAGACATTATTTCCTTCCTGGAACTTGTGATCAATAAGGTTGATGAGGGCGTGGCCAAGGCCCGGCGTATTGACGGCCTTTTTCCGACATATTTCTTTCATAAGGTGACGCGGCATGAGCCTGTTGAGGGTGTGCCTCCGGCTAAAGACGGCCTCAGGGTTCGTCCTTTGGCGTTTGAACGGCATGACATGCCGCTTTTTCTGGAGGGATTTGTTCATGCCTTGCGCTGTGAGCAGGATGGTCAGCGTGCGGCTGTTTTTCATGCCAAAGTTCGCAAGAGCCCTGTTTTTGATGCAGTATTGGGGATGTATAAGGTTAATGAGAATATTACATCGGAAACTGAAGAGATCGGGCGCACACGGGTTTTTCCGCGAGGCTGGCTGGAGAATGAATCGATTTGGCTGCACATGGAGTATAAATATTTGCTGGAGCTTTTACGCACAGGCCTGTATGAGGCCTTTTACAAGGATTTTGCCACGTGTTGTGTGGCTTTCATGGACCCTGCGCGTTATGGGCGCAGTATTCTCGAAAATTCCTCTTTTATTGCTTCCAGTGCGCATACGGATAAGAATCTTCAGGGGCAGGGTTTTGTGGCCAGGCTTTCGGGGAGTACGGCTGAGTTTATTCATATTTGGATGTTCATGAATGCCGGGGAAAGGCCTTTTCGGATTAATGCCCAGGGTCAGCTTGAACTTGTTTTTCGTCCGGCATTAAAGGGTGATTTCTTCACAGAGCAGAAAGCGGAGGCTGAAATTTGTCCGATGTCATCAGATCCGGTGCGTCTTAGTTTTCCTGCCAGGACGTATGCGTTTAACTTTATGGGTAAGATATTGGTTGTTTATCATAATCCTCAGCGCAAAGATACCTTTGGTCCTCAGCATGTTGAACCAAGGCGCGTGGTGCTTCATTATGTGGGGAAGAAGATCAGGAAAATTGACTCCGGTGTTATTCCATCGCCGTATGCGCTGGATGTTCGTTCGGGAAAAGTGATGCGCATTGATGTGGAGCTGGCGTGATATGACGATGCTTTTGCATAGAACGCCGCTTTATGATGCGCATGTGGCTTTGGGGGCGAAAATGGTCCCTTTTGCCGGGTGGGAGATGGCAGTTCAATATCCTGAGGGGATATTGAAAGAGCATGAAGCTAACCGCAGGGGTTGTTCGATTTTTGATTGTTCCCATATGGGGGAATTTATCATCGAAGGGGATGCTGTTCTTTCCGGTCTTGATTTTATTGTAACGCAGGACATTGTTGATCAGCCGGTGGGAACTTGCCGTTACGGCATGGCGCTTAACGAGACGGGTGGTGTGATGGATGATCTTATTGTCTATCGCCTTGAGAGTGAAAAGTGGATGGTGGTTGTTAATGCATCGAACATTGACAAGGATGCGGCTCATTTTCGCAAGCATTTGACATCAAGGTCAACTTTTACTGATGTTTCATTTCAGACGGCCAAACTGGATGTGCAGGGGCCTTTGTCGCGTGATGTTCTCAGGGCTGTGGTTCCGGGCGTGGAGAGGTTGGATTATTATGCGTTTGATACATTCAATGTTTTGGGTGAAAAGGTGGTCGTAAGCCGTACGGGGTATACGGGGGAGTTGGGGTATGAGATTTATTATCCGTGGGCTAAAGCCGCGAAAATTTGGGAAATGATCTTAACGGATAAACGGGTGCATCCGACGGGGCTTGGGGTGAGGGATGTTTTGCGCATTGAAGCGTCGTACCCGCTTTATGGTCATGAACTCTCAGAGGAGATATCTCCGGCAGAGGCGGGGTTGAAGCGTTTTGTGGATTTGACCAAGTCTTTTTTTGGAAAAGAAGCTTTTCGCAGTCGTGAAGTGACGGGGGGGCGAAAGATTGTTCATTTTATTTCGGAAAGTCGTCGGGCGCCGCGCCAGGGGCATATGATCTTTACATCTGACGGGAAAAGTGCCGGAGATGTGGTTAGCGGCACTTATTCGCCGGCCCTGGGTGCAGGGGTCGGGATCGGATTTCTTAAAAAAGAGTTTACGTGCTTGGGGAAAGATATTATATTTGGGGATGAAAAAGTCAAAGTGAACGCACAGGCGGCAACCAGGCCGTTTTACAAGGCGGGTTCACTCAAGAACTAGATGGAGAAATTTATGGAGTTGTTGAGCATTATTTTTATACCAAAGAGCATGAGTGGATCAGCATTGAAGACGGCGTGGGGGTTGTCGGTATCAGTGAGTATGCACAAAGTGCGTTGGGGGATATCACTTTTGTGGAATTGCCCAATCCGGATGTTGAAGTTGAACAGTTTGAACAGCTCACGTCATTGGAGTCGGTAAAATCGGCCAGTGACATTTTTTCACCGATGTCCGGACGTGTGGTTGAGGTCAATGACAAGTTGTCCGAGGATCCCGGACTGATCAACCGTTCATGTTACGATAAGGGATGGATCGCCAAGGTTGAAATCTCGAATATGGATGAGGCCTCCAATCTGATGACATCATCTGAATATGAAAGTTATCTGGAAAGTCTGGATCGTAATGGCGATGCTGACAGCGACGAATAATTTTCACCTATAATAGAAGTCAGGATTTTTTGAACCCCTATATCCCTAATACAGACCGTGATGTGTGTGAGATGCTTGAGGTGATTGGCGTCAAGAGTGTGGATGCACTCTTTGCTGATATTAAATCCGAGCACGCACCAAAGTCTTTTGATTTGCCCTCCGGCTTGTCCGAGTTTGAGGTCATGGAACGTTTGCGTCTTTTATCTGGCAGGAATGCGGGCGGCCTGGTGCCCTTCATCGGTGGCGGCTACTACGATCATTATGTTCCCGCGGCTTGTGGTGCTCTTGTCTCCCGTGCAGAATTTTATACGGCGTACACACCATATCAGCCGGAATGTGCCCAGGGAACCTTGCAGGCTTTGTTTGAGTATCAGAGCAGTATTTGCGCGCTGACAGGCATGGATGTTGCCAATGCATCGCTTTATGATGGCGGTACGGCGCTTTATGAGGCCATGATGATGGCCATTCGCATGACAGGTAGAAAAAAGGTGGTGATCGACGGTGGTGTGAGCCCCATTTACAGGAAGCTGATCCGGTCGTACACACACAACCTTCATTTTGAATTTGTTGAAACACCTGTTGTTCACGGGCAATCGGATCGTCAGTCGATGGGGCAATGCCTTGATCAGGATACGGCCGCTGTTATTTTGCAGAACCCCAACTTTTTTGGGACCATTGATGACCATGCGGATATTGTTACCCGGGCGCATGAGCTTGGCATCATGGTCGTGGCCAGTGTTTATCCGATTGCGTTAGGATTGATCAAGACGCCGGCTGATATGGGGATTGATATTGTTACAGGCGAAGGCCAGTCGTTGGGCCTTCCTTTAAACTTTGGTGGGCCCTATCTGGGGTTTATGGCCACTCGCCGGAAATTTATCCGGCAGATGCCGGGGCGTATTGTCGGTGAAACAGTTGATGCTCAGGGGCGGCGTTGTTTTGTGAATACCCTTCAGGCAAGAGAACAGCATATCCGCCGTGAGAAGGCGACATCGAATATTTGCACCAATGTGGCGCTTTGTGCGATGCAGGCGTCTGTGTACATGTCGCTCATGGGCAAGAACGGGTTTCGTGAGTTGGCCCAGCTGAATCTGGACAAGGCTGAGTATGCACGTCAGCAGCTGGAAAAGATTCCCGGCGTTGAGGTCAAGCGTTCATCTCCGGTGTTTAATGAATTTACGGTGTATTTGCCCAAGGATGCGTCAGATGTGATGGAAGCCATGATCCCGCGCGGGTTTGCGGCGGGTTTTCCGCTGGGTCGTTATTATCCTGGCATGGATCGGTATTTGCTGGTGGCCGTGACAGAGAAAAGGACCAGGGTCGAGATTGATGCCTATGCCAGGGCATTGGCGGAGGTGCTTGGATGAAGCTTATTTTTGAGAAGAGTGTTCCCGGTCGTCAGGGATTCAAGAACCCTGTATCCGACGTTCCTCTTAAAGCACGGATTCCTGATAAGTACTTGCGTCAGTCGCCAGTGCCTTTTCCTGAGGTTTCCGAGCTTGATGTGGTGCGTCATTTTACCCAGCTTTCCCAGCAGAATTTCTCCGTTGACGCCAACTTTTATCCCCTGGGTTCGTGTACGATGAAGTATAATCCGAAATTTACCGAGAAGGCCGCGTCCATGCCCGGGTTTGCGGATCTTCATCCGCTTTTGCCTCAACTTAAAGGTGGGGAGCGGTATGTCCAGGGGGCGCTTGAAGTTCTTTATGAAACAGAGCGCTGGTTGTGTGAGATTTTGGGCATGAACGCTTTTACGATGCAGCCTTTGGCGGGCGCACACGGGGAGTTGACGGGTATCATGCTCATGGCCGCTTACCATAAGGCCAAGGGAAACAAAAAGAAATATATCATTATCCCAGATTCAGCGCATGGTACCAATCCAGCATCGGCAGCGGTGGCCGGATATCAGATTATTTCTGTCCCGTCAGATAAAAAAGGCGGCATGGATATCGGCAAGCTCAAGGCGGTGCTCACGGATGAGGTGGCGGGGCTTATGATGACCTGTCCTGATACCCATGGTGTTTTCAATTCACAGATCAGCGAGATCGCGGAGCTGATTCATTCTGTTGACGGTATTATGTATTACGATGGAGCTAATTTGAATGCGATCATGGGGCGTTGCCGTCCGGGGGATATCGGTTTTGACGTGGTCCATGTGAATTTGCACAAGACATTTGCTACGCCGCATGGCGGCGGTGGTCCGGGGTCTGGTCCGGTGGGGGTTGGGGCCAGGCTGGAGAGATTTCTGCCGATTTCACGCCTTGTTAAACAAAAAAACGGCATGATTGCACTTGATTATGATTACCCCGATTCTATTGGCTATATTGCTTCATTTTATGGCAATTTCGGCATCATTTTGCGGGCGTATGCGTACATGCTTTTGTTGGGTGGTGATGGGCTTAAACAGACGAGTGACCATGCTGTTTTAAACGCCAATTATATTTCAAGCCGGCTGAAGTCGCGTTATTTCCTTGCGTTTGACCGTATTTGCATGCATGAGTGCCTGTTTTCAGCGTCCAAACAAACAGAGCGTGGTGTTCATGCCATTGATATTGCGAAATTCCTGATCGATCAGCGTATCCATCCTCCGACTGTCTATTTCCCGTTGACGGTCAAGGAGGCTGTGATGATTGAGCCGACAGAAACGGAAAGTAAGGAAACGATGGATTTATTCATTGACGCCATGATTAGGGCGGATGAACTTTCCCAAAAAGATCCGGACGCATTTCATGCGCTACCTTCCACGATGCCTATTTCACGGCCTGATGAAACAAAGGCTGCTCGACAGATGCATGTGAATTTCTTTGCTCCCAGGGTATGAGGGGTATAGACCTTTCTTTTTCTGATCCGCAACAAAATCTCGATTACGATGATGGACTTTTGGTGGCTGCTGACCGCCATGGTGGCGGAGAGGTTTTTCGTTTTTGGGAATCATCTTCATATTTTGTAGTCTTGGGCAGAACGTGTGAGTCGCAATTTGATGTTGACCTTCAGGTGTGTGAGAAAGATGCCATCCCTGTTTTACGCCGGTCATCCGGCGGGGGTACGGTGCTGCAGGGTCCAGGGTGTCTTAATTTTTCACTTGTTCTTTCCAGATCCCGGGGGCCGGATATTTTTTCCATCACGCGCTCTTATGCATATATTCTTTCCAAGGTGGTGCACATTCTAAAGCCTATGGGGATCGATGCTGAGTTCCGTCCTATTTGTGATCTTGTTATGGCGGTTAATGAGCGGAAGTTCTCTGGAAATGCGCAGCGTCGTGGCCGGGAGTATATCCTTCATCACGGGACTCTCTTATATGATTTTGACCTGTCCTGTATATCCCGGTATTTGAAAATGCCCCCCAAGATGCCTGATTATCGCCGCACGCGTACGCATGCCGATTTCATTACGAATGTTACGCTTGATGTGCCTCTCTTTAAAGATCGTTTCGCCCAAGTTTGGCAAGATTAACCATTGGTAATTTTGAGTGAATCATGCCGTTTAATCACCGCAAGCGTTTAACTTAAGACGCTGCAGGAGAATGCTTCTAAATATTAGATTAAGATTAATATTTAGTATTTTTTTGACATATCTAATGTTAAAATATCCTCAAAATTACGGGAGGTATTGTGCATTGGAAGATTAAAAATGTTGTTGTGGCACTGGTTTGTGTTTCTAATGTATTTTCCTGCTCTGTTTTTGCCGCTGGAACGGGCTCTGTTGTTTCCGGAACACCGGCGCATTTGAAATATTTAGCTTATTTTGAAGAAGTTTATCATTTGATGCAGGCCCATTATTATTTTGAGGTGAGGCAGGAGGACTTTGACAGGTTCCTGACGGTTTTCGACACTAAAATATACCCGAACATTATGCTTGAACGTAAAAGTAGCGATTATGTCCGTTGGCGCAGTTCTGCCTATTTGGTCGATGCTTTAAAACAGCCCGATGATATTTTCTCCCGGTATTTGCCGCCAAAGCCTGCCAAGCAGTTTGCGCAAGAGGTTTATGGCAAGAAGGTTGATCTGGGGATTGAAGGTCATTTAATTGAAAAAGGGTATTTGGTTGATTTTATCGAGCCGCGTTCAGATGCGTTTGGAAAAGGGCTGCGTTCAAATGACCTTATTTTAAATATTGACCAAGATTCGGTTTTATCATTGGACGAAGGGCGGGTGAGGGACAGGCTTAACCCATTGGAAGGATCAAGGGTTGTTATTGACTTTTTGTCGGGTATTTCCATGTCGCCCCATGTGATTGAAGTGGTCAGCAAGGAGTACTTCAAACAGGCTGTTTTTGAGAGGCCTACCGGTGTCCCGGGCATTTATTGTTTACAGATTCAGAAGTTTAATCAGGGGACGCCGGATGATTTCAGCCGTTTATTGGGAGATATATCTGTGCGCCATCCTAAGGGTTTGGTGCTTGATTTAAGAGGAAATCCTGGCGGTCCACCGCTGGCAGCGCGCGCGATTTCAGCGTTCTTTCTTCCTAACGGTGATCCGTTGGTGTATTTTGAGGGGCGTACACGCCCGCGTTCGGCGTTAGATATCCCTGTTTTGCCGCCTGGATACCGTGTTGATTGGCCGATGGCTGTTTTAGTCAATAAAGGGACGGGGAGTGCGGCGGAACTTTTTTCAGGTGTTTTACAGGACAGGAAACGTGCCATTGTGCTTGGGGAAAAAACGGCCGGACAGGTTCTTTTAAAAAGCATGTTTGACCTTTCTGATGGTTCTCAAATGGCTATGGTTAACGCGCGTGGACATTTTCCAGACGGCCGCCCATTTCCTTTTGATGGCGTGAGGCCTAATGAGGTCTTGAGTTCGGATCAGGAGGGGGATGCTATTGGATTAGCTGCCAAATACCTTTATCTTAAGACGGAAGGTAAGTTGTGACGGCTGAGGGAGTCCTTGGGGGGCATGTTTTTTTAAAGTTTGCCATGGTTCAGGTTGTTGTTGCCATGGTTGTTCTTTTTATATTAAGGCAAATCCTGGAGCGCGAACTTTTTTATGGTGCTATGGAGCAAATTTCGGGGATATCGCTTGAAGCCGGGGTTGTGGTTGAAGAAGTGGTGGTGCTGACGGCGCGGGTGATGTCGCAGAAAAACGAATCTTCTTTGAATGCTTTGTGTGGACAGAGATTCCCGTTGGCACGTGTGGTGTATTATCAAGATACGGCGTTGCATGGTGGGGTTGTCGTTCATGTTGGCCGGTATATTCTTGATTACAGTCTTTCGACAAAAATTAAACAATTGTATAAAGGTTGAGCATATGTTGCCCCGGGTGCTTGTTATTATTCCTGCTTGGAATGAATCGGCGGTGATAGCCAATACGGTCCGCGAGGTAACTGCTTGCGGTGTTGATGTGTCTGTGCTTGTTGTTGATGACGGGTCTGTCGACGGAACGCCCTTGTGTGCTGCGCAGGCGGGGGCTGCTGTTCTGCGGCTGCCGTTTAATTTAGGGATCGGCGGGGCCGTGCAGGCGGGTTATCGTTATGCCAAGATGAATGATTATGATGTGGCTGTTCAAATTGATGGCGATGGGCAGCATGATCCTGCCTTCCTTGCGCAGGTTTTGGAGCCTTTGGTGGCCGGCCGTGCGGACATGGTGATCGGAAGCCGGTTTCTTGATGGAAAAACAGGGTTTCGTTCTTCCCTCATGCGGCGGATCGGGATACGGTTCTTTTCATTTTTAATCAGACTTCTGACCGGGGTTGTTGTGACTGATCCCACATCGGGTTATCGTGCCTGCGGACGCAAATTGATCAGGATATTCTCGGATTATTATCCTCAGGATTATCCGGAGCCGGAGGCGATTGTTGTTGTGCGGCGATTACACGGGAAGGTGTGTGAGGTTCCTGTTGTGATGCGTGCGCGTACGACCGGAAGAAGTTCCATTTCACTTTTGAAATCATTTTATTATATGATCAAGGTTTCCGGGGCCATTCTTTTGCATACGTTAAAAGACAGAAAGGTCTATCAGTCATGATGATTCAGCTGCTTGCCATTTTTCTTTCTGTTATTGTTTTTCTTTTGGTCCTTGAGCTTGTTCGTCGGGAAAGATTGACGTTCCGCTACGCCATGCCCTGGTTATTTTTCGCGGGCCTGGGCGTTGTCTGTTCTATTTTCAAACAGGCGCTTTTTGTGTTGTCAGCATGGGTTGGTTTCGAGCTTCCCAGCAACTTTATCTTTTTTAATTTATTGTGTGTGTTTATTTTCTTAAGCCTTCTTTTGACGGTGTTTTTATGCCAGCAGCATAAACGTAATGACCGCATGGCGCAGTCATTGGGTCTTTTGGAGCTTGAAATCAAGAGGCTTCAGGATGAAATCCATGCGCGTTGATCCAAGTGTCAGCGTGATCATTCCAGCCTATAATGCTGCCAAAACCATTGGGGATGCTATCCGTGCTGTTTTGTCCCAGGATTATGCGGGCCAGGTGGATTTGATCGTGGTGGATGATGGCTCTTCGGATCACACTGAAGATATTGTGCGCTCTTTCCCGGGTGTTGTTTATGTGCATCAGTGCAATGCAGGTCCAGCCAGCGCCCGGAATCGTGGTGCCAGGGAGGCCTGCGGGGAATTCCTGTTTTTTACCGATTCAGATTGTCGCCCGGAGTCTTCCTGGATTTCCAAAATGCTCAAAGGGTTTTTGTATCAGGATGTTGCTGTCGTGGCCGGGAGTTATGGCATTGCCAATCCGCATTCAGCCCTGGCAAGGGTCATCCATCAGGAAATTGTTTATCGGCACCGGGTGTTGATGCCGGATTATCCCAAAGCTTTTGGCAGCTACAACTTTGCTGTCAGAAAAGAGTTTTTTGAGGCTGTGGGTGGTTTCAATCCTTCCTATCGCCGTGCAAGCGGGGAGGATAATGACCTTAGCTATAAGATCATTGCTCGTGGCGGAAGGATTCTGTTTCTAAAGCATGCATTGGTGGATCATTATCATCAGCAGTTCCTGGGACGCTATCTTAGAGAACAATATTTTCACGGGTTATGGCGTGTTAAAATGTATTCTGATCATCCCGGAATGCTGACAGGTGACGGGTATACTTTCTGGAAAGATATTGTGGAGGTTCCCCTGGTGTTGTTGCATGTTCTGTCATTAATTGTGCCGGCTTATTTTTTGGTGCTACTGGCCTGTTTTTTAGTTTTTGAAATTATTTTTGGATGTTTGATTATGCGTTCTTGCGGGGATGGTGTTCTGGCGGGAGGGGTGATGTGGCTGCGGTCTTTTTTAAGAACGACAGGGTTTTTCTCCGGCGGGTTATTATTTTTATTAAATAAATTTAAATTTTATAAAAAAAAGTAAAAAAACCTTGCGGCTCATTTCGGCTATGTTAATATAAAACTGTTTCAACGATTATAGTGTCAACATTAACATTAAAAATAACAATATCGACGATGGCTAAAAAAGAAACCGCAGAAGAAAAACTGCTTAAGATCATCGAGGCCAGCAAAAAAGCTAAGGCAGGTGCGTCTGCCGGCGCCTCTTCATCGGCGATTGTCGTATCAAAGCCGTCAACCATGCAGGTTCTTTTTTCTGCGCGGCATATGAATGTATTACTCATGACGGCGGTATTGGCGGGCTTTCTATTTTTTGTGTACCAGATCAAAAGTGGTGTTTCGTCACTGAATGAGGACGTGGAGATTTCGTCAGATTCAACGACGCCGCGCAGCAATGATGCCTCCTCTGTTTTTCCGATGAAGGATGTTGTTTACTACCTCGATAAAATTTCTTCCAGGAATATTTTCAAACCGTATGAGAAGAAAACTGAAGATGCCTTGACACCTTCAGGTGCAGCAGCGCTTAAATCGCGTATGGCTAAGTATAAACTCGTGGGTGTGGCGTGGCTTGATGTTCCAGAGTCGGCCACAGTCATGCTTGAAAATACGATGACACACGAAACGCGTTTCTTGAGAGAGGGCGACAAGTTTGATGATGTGATGGTGAAAACCATCTATACGGACAGGGTGGTTTTTAGTTACTCAAACGAGGAGATAACGGTAAAGTTATGACAAAACACACACTTTCCCCCAGGAAGATTGTTGTGACGTTGTTTGCTGCATTTGTGGCGGCAGTCATGCAGGTTCCTTCAGCCATGGCGCAGCAAGCGCAAACCCCGAAACCTTTGATCATTTCACATTCAAAGGAAACAATTCAGGAACGGCTTAACCGCAAGATAGCGCTTGATGTTCGTGACATGAACATTGTTGATGTTCTCAAGTTTCTTGCGATGAAGGGTGAATTCAATGTTGTCATTAGCCCGTCGGTCGATGGGAGAACAACTGTTTTGCTGGACAATGTCGCCATCAAGGATGCGCTTGATATTGTTATTATTTCAAATCGTTTAGCTTATAGTATACAAAATAATATAGTACAAATTATGTCGGCAGCTGAATATGAGGCCATGTTTGGGAAGCAATTCAGTGATAAAACTGTTGTTGCCACACTACGTCTTCAATATGCCAAACCAAGTTATGTCCTTGCTGCGCTGGACAATGTTAAAAGCAATGTGGGCAAGATTATAATAGATGAAGATACTGGGGCTGTAGTTCTCATTGATACGCCTGAGTCTATTGAAAAGATGAAAAGAATTGTGACAGAAATTGAACAGCCGCTTGATACGGTTATTTATAATCTTCAGTATGCAAAAGCTGATGTTGTGGCGGACAAGTTGCGTTCCAGGATTGATGCGAAATCTGTCGGATCAATTTCAGCGGATGAGCGTTCGAACCAGTTGGTTGTGCGTGTTTTTCCTGGGCGGAAAGATGAGGTTGAAAAGATTATTCGTCATTTAGATGAACCGACGAAAGAAGTGTTGATTGAAGCGCGTATTTTACAGGTAATTTTCAAGCCGAATTTTGATACGGGGATTGACTGGGGCGTCTTGGCCAACAGTGACAAGCCTGACAAAAGTCTTAAATTTACAAATATGTATTTAAACGAGAGTGGTTTATCTTCATCTGATAATTTGACAAATACTTTCGGAAAAATTGCAGTGGGCAATATTAATGTTGATAATTTTTCTGTAAGCTTGCGCTCATTAGAACAAGTTAGTGACACGAAGCTTCTTTCAAATCCAAAGATTATGGCTGTTAATAATGAAGAATCACGCATTCATATTGGTGATACGGTGCCATATATTATTTCAACTGTTTCAGGGACTGGTGATAATGCTATCACCAGTGAAGATGTTCGTTTTATTGACGTTGGTCTTAAACTTAACGTCACCCCAATCATTAATGATGATGGTATGATCACGATGCGTTTGCGTCCGGAGATTTCCTCTGTTGTCGGCCGGCTGGAGTCGACCAAGGGCGGCATTCCTGAGGTGAACAAGACTGAGGTGGAAACAACGCTTTTGGTTGAGGACGGCACAACCATCATCATGGCGGGCTTGCGTAAAGATGACAAGGTCCATACCAAAAAGGGCTTCCCGATATTAATGGATATTCCGTTTATTGAAAAGGCTTTCAGCCGCGTAGCTGATAGCATTTCATCATCGGAAATCGTGATTTTCATCACGCCGCATATTTTAACGGGAAAAGAAAATTACAAAGCACCGGATGGGACGATTAAACCATCCAAGGCATATAATAAGTGATCTTAATAAACTTGGGGAGAGGTTCTCTATGAGGACAGCAAAAGTTAGGATGTTACCGACAATGATGGCTGTGGCGGGGATACTGGCATTTTCTGCAGGCTTTGCCACTTTCGCTTCACGTGTCGCCGCTGAGCCTGATATTCAGAACTCTCAGGCTGATGCGGTTTCATTGAAAAAGGAAATTGAACGCCTTAAGGATGAAAAAGAAGCGGAACTCAAGCGTGTTGAACAGATGCGGCAGGAACGTGAAGAATTGATCAAGGAGATTCGTCGTACTGAAAATCAGAATTTAAAACAAAGCAAAGAAGTTAATGAATTAAAAGATGCTCTCTTGCAGCAACAGATTTCATTCGACGCGCGTATGAAAAAGTTTGAAGCTGATTTGAAAGATACCCAGAGCATCAATAAGAAAAAATCGTCGGTTGTCAGCGACGCTCCTTCGACGTCGGATCCTCTTGAAGTTGAGATGAAAGCCAATGAAATCCTCAAGAAGGGCGGGGACCTTGATCCGGAAGATGAGAAGTTTAAAGAAGAGTTGGCACGTGCTCATTACAATATGGGGAATGTGTATTTTGAAAGAGGCGAATATCAGCGTGCCGTTGTTGAGTACTACCAGGCTGTTGATCTGATGCCTTATGATGCTGATGCGCATTATAATCTTGCTTTTGTTAGTGGTGAGTATGTTGGCGATCAGGAAACAGCTTTGAAGCACTATCAATGGTATCTTTATTTAAAACCAAATGCACCGGATCGTAAATTGGTTGATGAGAAAATCGTCGGAGCGAGGTTGGTTGGACGTAGTCATATCAATTCCAAACTAGATAAGCCTGAGCTTTCAGGGCATCAGAATAGTTCGCGCTAATTCTTGATCTTTCTTTGAGCATTGATGTTTTCTAAAGGAGTTGTATGAATACCAGCAAGTTAGGTATTTTGGTTTTTTCAGTTAGTTTATTTGTATTTAGTTTTAGTGGGATATCTCAGGCTAATGATTTGAAAGTTTCTAATGTGCGTCTAGGAACGCGCGATACAACAGCCAAGACAATTTCCATTTTGTTTGATATTTCCTGGAAGAATTCCTGGCGTAACAAAATTAATCATGATGCCGCATGGTTAACTGTACGTCTTGAAGACACCGCCGCTGGCCAGATTAAAACACTTTGTCCTGTTTCAGCAGCGGGGATTAATCCTGCAGGTTCTTCTGTAGGCTCCGCTTCAGATATGGAAATGTCTGTTTCTTCGGACAAAATCGGTGCTATCCTTCGTCGTTCATCCAATCATATTATTAGTGACGTTTCTACAACAAGTGCTCAGTTGACTGTTAATTATGATGCGGGTGGTTTTAATGAAACCAGCCAGGTGTCAGCTACGGTTGTTGCGTTAGAAATGGTTTATGTACCTGAAGGTTCCTTTTATGCGGGAGATTATGCAACATCTGCGGCTTCTTTTCAGCGTGGTGGCGCTGATAATTCACCATGGCCAATTCTAAGTGCATCATCGATTAATGTGACGGGTACTTCTGCCAACGGTTATTACTATGTTTCAGCTGGGAATCAGGATGAGTTTGCTTCTGGGTCTGCGTTTGTTGTACCGGCGGCTTTTCCAAAAGGATATAAGAGTTTTTATGTGATGAAATATGAAATTACCGAGGGACAATGGGTTGAGTTTGTCAACTCCCTTTTGATTGCAGCTAAAGCCAGGCGAGATGTTACTAACACGTCACATAAGAATTCAGATGCCGTCATTGCACGTAATACAGTAGCTTGTTCAGGAACTTCGTTGATTTGCGTGAGTGAGCGACCTTTTCGTGCCATGACGTATTTATCCTGGCAGGATTTGACGGCATTTCTTGATTGGGCTGGATTACGACCCTTAACGGAACTTGAATTTGAGAAATTAGCACGGGGACCTTTTCTTCCAGTTAAGGGTGAGTTTGCGTGGGGTACATCAAAAATTACTGCAGCTGCCAGTATTTCCGGCTTGCTTGAGGATGGCACCGAGTATATAACAACAACGGGTGCCAATGCACGCTTTAACAATTTGAATTTGAATGGTGGTGATGCCCTAAATGGCACTGAGTATCAGTTGGGGGCTTTGCGTGCCGGTATTTTTTCAACCGATTCTTCTGACCGTTTGGCTTCAGGGGCGGGGAATTATGGGGCGATGGATCTTTCCGGGAATGTATCCGAGTGGGTTGTTACTGTAGGGAATGCAACAGGTATCGCTTATACAGGAGTTCATGGCGACGGTGTTTTGACATCGGTTTCCGGTTATGAAGGAAATGCCAATACATCCGGATGGCCTGGGATGAGTTCTGATGCGACTCAAGGTGTTGTTTCATCAAGTGGCAGTGGTTTTCGCGGCGGGTCATGGGCTTCAACGTCAGCACGTTTAAGTATTTCTGATCGCATGGAAGCTGCTTCTGCTGCTTCTAATGCTGCGTCCACGTTTGGTGGACGAGGCGTTCGTTCGGCAGAAGGCTTGTAATTCCTTTTTAACCTTTAACCCCGAACACGTCTATGTTAAATAAAATATTTCTAGTTCTTGTTTTCTCATTTATTTCCGTAACAGCGTCATTAGCTAACAACTTGAAATTAAATCATTTTGATGTGTCCGCCACTGACACATCACTCCATCGCATGACGTTTACCGTCTCGCTTTCCCAGGATAACTGTTGGCGTAATGCGACATCTCATGATGCGGCATGGATATTCATGAAATATTCTACTGATGGTGGACAGACATGGCATCATGCCAGCATGGCAGGTGCTGGACTTAATCCCGCGGGTTTTTCTGCGCCTTCAAATTTTGAAATTTCTGTATCGCAAGATATGAAAGGGTTCTTCCTGCGTCGTTCAAATATTGCGTCCGGGACAATCAGTTCTCAGGAAGTAAAATTTGTTTGGAATTATGCCCTCAACGGCCTTTCTGATGATGTAGCTAAAGCGGCAAATACTCTCACAAAAGTGTTTGGCATTGAAATGGTTTACATTCCTGAGGGCGCGTTCTTTGCCGGTGACGGTGCAAGTTCGTCGCCTTTTCGTTTTAAACAAGGTTCAACGGATGATAATCCATGGTATGTTTCAAGTGAGAATGCGATAACTACGGCCAATGTGGCCTCCGGTGGTTATTATTATCAATCAACAGGGATGCCCAACGAGAGTGTCACGGGGGCCTCATTTCTAATTTCAAATTCATTTCCAAAAGGGTATCAACCATTTTATTTAATGAAGTATGAATTAACTGAGGGACAGTGGGTTTCTTTCTTTAACACACTTTCTTCGGCAGCACGTGTTAATCACGACATTACTTCATCATCGCAGGGGGGCAAAGCTTCCCAAGGTGTTGTTAATCGAAATACTGTTTCATGGGATGCGTTAAATTTATTATCTCCGGCTGAAACGCAACGGCCATCACGCGCCATGAGTTATGTGTCTTGGCCTGATGTGGCGGCTTATGCAGATTGGGCAGGGCTTCGTCCCATGACAGAACTTGAGTTTGAAAAGGCGGCAAGGGGTGTTGATATTAATTCAGTTTCAAATGAATATGCTTGGGGCACCAACACTTACAATGCTGCTTCCTCAGAAGAAATTTTCCCTTCGAATCAAGATGAAAGCGGTATCGAGGCGATTTTTGATGGCGCTGCCAACATCAATCGCAACGCACTTGGCTGGACTTCAGGTGATGGCCGTTCGGGCGGGCAGGCTGAAGGACAAAAAGGCCCATTACGCGCAGGTATATTTGCAGAAAATACGACTTCACGGGTCACCAGTGGTGCAGGGTATTACGGCAACATGGAACTTTCAGGAAACTTGGCTGAACCTGTTGTGTCAATTGGGCGTGCAGAAGGCCGTCAATTCCTTGGGACACATGGAGATGGCGAATTAACGACTGTTTCAGGAGCTGAAGGGTTTGCCACCAATGTGGATTGGCCGGGCATTGATTCTGCGGATGCGCGTAAAGGGGTCAATAAAACAATTGGCATTGGTTATCGTGGCGGCGATTTTCAGTCTTCCAACGGCACTGATTTTCAAGTATCTGGACGATCATACGCGGCTAAAGACCCGGATACATCCGGATTAAATCAACGTTATGATGCGGCAGCTGGTATTTATTACGGCGGGCGTCTTGCCAGGACGGCTCAGTAGGATTTTTTGTCGACGGAAAAAAACAAGTTTACATTTATTTACTGAATGTTAAAATCTTTGATAAAAATTTTTAGAAATTCATTGAAGTAACATTAATTAAATTACATAATATGCATAACGTTTCCACAGTACCAGTTGAACTCTGGTGATGAGAATAAAAACAAATAGAAACTACACACAACAATCAATGAACAATTTATTCCTAACATTTATTTTTACTTTAATTATAAATGTTATGTCTTCCGTGTGCGTGTATGCCCAGTTTTCCGGGGGTGAACAATCTGCAACAGCGCAAGCCATCATAGGTAGTGATATCTTTACAGGTGGTGAGCAAACCGGATCTGTGAGCGCGACATCTGGCATTGACGGATCTTTGTCTTATGGGACGGCCACACACATTTCTTTTCTTGTTTCTCCTTCAAGCACTAAACACAGCACCATTTTTGAGCGTCAACCCGTTGTGGCTGTTCTCGACGCTAATGGCAATGTCGTTACAGGGGATAATACAACTTCGGTTACTGTCGCGATCCAAAATAATCCTGGTGCTGCCACTTTAAATGGGACTACAACTGTCGTTGCGGTGAATGGTCTTGTCAAGTTTACAGATTTAAGACTTAGCCGAGCTGGTGAAATGTACACGTTGAGTGCTCAAGCGCAGGGGTTTTCTGCTGCATATTCGGAATCGTTTGATGTTTTTGCCGGAACGGGAGCTAAGTTCGCCGCGGTTTGGGATACAGCTGCCAGTGCATTTTTTATTTACAGTTGGGTCGAATCGGACAACAATAGGATGTCTCTTACCTCGACTGACACATGTCACAACCATACGATTTTAAGGCAAAACAGTTCTTCTGACGCTACTGAAACAGAACAAGTTTTGTCAATGAAAGTCAATGAAACCAAGGGATGGTGCGAACCCAATAGTTTTACAACGGATAAATGGCAGCCAACTAATTCTCGTAAATCCTACATGATCGAAATTGATATTAGTTATGATGGCACTCAATACACAACGTATTCTCCTCTTGATATTACATCTATGCAATTAGCGGGAGCCAACTGGGACAGTATTGCAGACATGAAAGCCAGTTTAGATAAAGTTAACTGGGATGATATCGGGGATATGAGCAAGAAGGGCATTAATTGGGATGATGTTCTGACGATGTCAACTTCTGCTGTAAATTGGGAATATTTGGGTGTTTTACGTTCTGATATCGTTGCGATCAAGAATGTGACTGACCAAATGGCAAATGTTAACTGGGCGAATGCTGAGGTTTTAACAAAGTCAGGCATACAATGGGCTGATGTGGGTGCTATGACAGCCGCAGGAATTAATTGGGTTGATTTGTATCAAATGACCACACAAGGTGTCAACTGGCAGGACATTGATGTGCTGACCCAAATTGGCGTAAACTGGAATGATTTTGGGGTGATGTCCAAGGTTGCGGTTAATTGGTATGATATTAGTCGCATGACGTCTGATGGGATTAATTGGGCGGATGTTGCTGTTTTGGCAAGAACTGGCATTAATTGGTATGATCTTGAAGTCATGACGGTTGCTGGTGCTAATTGGCATGATTTTGCGATCATGACAGGTGCAGGTGTAAATTGGCCTGATCGCGTTAATTGGGAAAGTTTGGCGGCTTTAACAACAG
>JAZDPD010000098.1:0-5603 GCA_043798045.1 Candidatus Omnitrophota bacterium
CAATGTCCATCAGGCGTTTTACCGCCAAAGGGATGATGCTGTCGGGTGTTGTTTCCACCGACAAAAACGGGATACCGAAAAATTCCGATTGCCTGGCATGCGTGAGTGCGAGGTTGAAATGATCAATGGCAAAATCAACCCTGATGCCGAGTTTTTCAAGAAACAGCAAGGGCTCTTCCATATCATCCAGCCACGAACGCGGGACCACGAAAAAAACCTGGTCAATCACATTTTCGCGTGTGATGCGCGGCAGGTCATCAATTGTGCCAATGACTTCATGGTCATGAATAAATTCTCCGACCATGGTTTTATCCTTGTCCAGGATGCCCGTGATGCTAAGCCCCAGCTCTTTATTACTGACCAGTGACTTGATCAGGTTCTGGGCACGCGGCCCGGTTCCGATCACAAGCACATTGCGATAATTAAAGCCCTTTCGACGCAGGAAACGAAAGATCATGATCAGCGTCAGTTTTCCAATAACCAGAAAACCCGCGATAAACGCGAATGAAACAACAACAAGCGCGCGGCTGATATCCGTGATGTGAAACAAATAACAAAAGGCCGCAAAAACAACCAGGCCAATATACGCGGTCTGGTAAATGATAAACAGGATATCCGAGGCTTTTTTCAAACGAACTGACGTATACATGCCCGAATAATACAGCCCGGCCGACCAGATCACGACCATGACAACCATGGAAACCGAGTAATGCCTTAACGAAGAAAAATGATCATTGTTACTGGAGAGGATCCAGTACGACAAAAGGCATGCCCCGCTGGCAATAACAATGTCAGCGGTCATCATCAAACGGCGAAAGAGTGTGGAATGTTGTTTTAGCATAACGTTATTCTAGAATTTGACCTGGACACCGACTGGAACAACACTGCGGGTATAACTGCGAGAATCAATGTTGGAGTCTGTTTTTGAATACGTATACCCTATGTAAGTGCCGGCATTGGGGGTTAATGCATAGTTTAGCCTGGCACTGGCGCCATCAAACGTGTCTTTGATATTCGATGAGGTGTATTTGCCCTGGCCATGAAACAATTCAGCACTGCAGGAAAGTCGGTTAGACAGGCGGTGTGAAAGCGTTCCTGTCACGCGCCAGGACCCGAACAGATTGCTGTTATTGTTGGTTGAATCCGTACTTTGTATTAAAGAAAGGGCAGCCTTGGTTTTACCGCTGATCTCATGGGTCAGGGTCGCCTCATAGCGCGGCTTGAACGACAGATGGGTATCAACCCCCCTGATACCGCTAACGCCAAGAATCAGGTCAAGGTAGGTCTTGGACGAGAAATATTCCCTGATGCCGCTGTCCAGATTATTGGCCAGTGTATACCCGCCCGGATTAAATCTCCGGTGTGAAAGCCCGTAAATGCCAAAAATGACCGTAGAGGATGTCAAGGTGTAATCCCCGCGAAGTGTCACACCGTTTTGAATGGATGAGGCAGAACCCTTTTGGGTCGAATCATAGATTTCGTTGGAATAAGCGCTCGTTAACGTGAACTGTTTGGAGAAATCATGGACATAGGAAAAGTTCATCCGGTTAAGATAATAGGCGTAATGCCCTTCATGACGGCCGAATTCATCCGCAAAACTGGTTGGTTCCTCGGTGTGATCAAATCTGTTTTTGACCTGAAACCGGCGATGCCGGTCGATCTCGCGCGCATAGGCCACTGTCATGTTTTGCGAGGTGTTGTTCATTTCTGAATGATCCATATACATCTGGCGCGTTAAGGCACCCCTTAAACTCAGCGTTTCCAGCTTGTTTTCAAGGGTCACATCAACGGCCGCGGTTAAATCTGTAATGTAGTCATTCTGAGGAGATGTGTTCGTTTGGAGAATATTGCTATCGAACCTCCCGCCGGCAAATACAGAAGGCGTCACATCAAAATCCCCCATATGCATGGCCATGGCCTGGGCGGGAATTAACAATAATGAGATCAAACTCGCATATAATACTATTTCATTTTTCATATTTTTATGATTATATACATTTACCTTTATATGTAAAGTGTTAACGCTGGAGTGCTGTGATCTAAAAGTGTAACATATATAATGCTTGAATATCCACCCCCATCACCAAACATTACCAACAAAAGCAGAGGTTTTTATGACAACATCTTGTTTGATGCCACGGTTTCAAGTCCCAGGAACAGATTTAAATCCTTAAGAGGCGAAATATCCATGATAACTGGCACCAAACCAGCCGTATTCTTAAGGCGCTCAAGTTGAGCCGGATCAATAACAAAATTTATCCGCTGCCCATCAGCGTGTACCTTAAGATCGATCCTGTCAGGATTAAAATCAATACCACCTTTCATGGCGGCATCCTGACCCAGCATCGATAAAACACCCTTTCTTCCCAAACTTTCAATCTCAAGCTGAAACTTCTTAACAAGACCATGGATATGATCAAGATCATCGTCTTGCTGCGAACGACTTTTCATCCTGGCCCATTCCTGTGCCAACTCATGTTCTTCATACCCTTCAAATGTTAACATGCGCAACAGAACAGCCTCATCGACTGAAAACCCCTTTATTTCAAGAAGTTTCATGAACATGGCAACAGCTTCGTTATCTTCTAAATATTTCTGAGTCGTTGATTCTTGCGACTGCATATCAATCAAGGATACATTACTGTCATGAAAAACAGGCGTATCCGCGTTTAAATCCATGATTTCTTTAGCAATGCCGAATGCGCGAGAAAAGATACGGGGACCAAGTCGTGGGGCTAAGTATTCCTTTAGCGTCGTGTTATCATAAATTTCATTGATCGCATAAATGCGCACCAGGGATAAAAGTGCATCAGAACCTTCCTCGAACAAACGTTTTTCATCAATAGACCCGTTGATCCGGCCAGAAAATGTACGCTCCACTCTCTTCACAGCTCCTTTGGAAATACCGATGATATCCCGAAGATGAGACCCCACCAAAGCATCTTCAGCTGCCTTGTTGCCCAACCTTACCTGATTGGCCAAACGTTTTTCTTCAATAACATCCAACGGGCGCACCATTTCAGCATCCCTGAAATAACCGGTTTTGCCCTCAAATATCTCGGCATCCGGAATCTGCCATCCGGGCGCGATCTTCTCAACAATCTTTCCATCATAATACCGAATCCCGCCATTCAGATAATATATACGTATCGGTGGATCATAACGCAACAAACGGCCGTCATAATAATACCGCTGCGGGATCACCTTCATTAACGAGAATAATTTAAGGATATTGGTGCTGTCTAGATAGTACATTGTTTCCTCAAACAAACGCTCGGATATGTCTTCACCAGACCCGATAATATCTTCCTTGGCAATATCCGGATCATCCATCAATTGCTGCACAATATAACTTCCTAATTCAACAATAAACTCCAGATGCCCGTCATAATCAATGTCCTCAAAGCCAGGCAGAAGTTCTTTCAGAAAAGCCCATAACAATTTCTTTTTCACCGGGACACCTTCCCGATTATCTTCATTCAACCGGCGGATCAGGAGTTTCTTGATCAGTATCTGACTGTCAGCATCAAGCATGTCCGCTGACTTAAACAAATCCTGAACTTCACGCAAATTAACAAACCCCGGTTTACGCGTTGATAATCGTGCTGTCAATACACTCCCATCAAAGCGTAAGAATAATCCCGCTGAACGTTCTTCTGTCACATTTGATTCAACCTTATTCGGATTATGATCAGGGTTAACGGCAAACCTGATCCTTTCCTTGAATTTATCCAACATCAGCTGTTCTTCCTGACGATGGGCATTGGCAGATAAATACAGCTTGGCAAGTTCATCCCGTTTTTGATACAAACTCCCGTTATCATCCAGCACAATCTTCTGGATCATGTCGGCTTCCCAATTCACCTGTTCAATATGGTCATCAATCGTGTTCTTCGCCTGCAAAATATAAAACTTGACTTCATGTTCCTGCCCGATACGGTGCAATCGGCCAATGATTTGATCACGATCCTGCCAGGGGCTGTCAAGCATAACCCCGTAATGGGCATTGGTAAGATCAACTGACTCACCCAATGTTTGATACGTACACACCAGAATCATGGGTTCTGCCGATGATTGAAATTCTTTTAAAATCCGGCTGCGTTCTAACGGAGATGTATTTCCAATGATCTCCATGATCTTGATGCCCTGACGCGCATATCTATTTTTAAGGTCATTCACGGATTTGACAATACCGGAAAAAATGACCAGTTTTTCCTGCTCCTGGATAACCACACGATTAACAATCGTGTCCAATTCCTGATATTTTGCCGAATGACTTGCCCGTTCCCGCAATTCAATATCAAACATTCTTCCTTCTATTTGGACCACGCCCTGCTTTCCGTGCAACTGGATATGTTCATTCACCTCATTTGATTCGTCCCGGATAAAAACCGCATCATACCCGTTATCGACAAAAATGCGGTATTGCTTTTCTTTAATTATAACCGGAGTAACGCCGGGGATAAGCTCCTGCTTTTCTCCTGTTTGTAAATCTGTGAAAAATACGCGTTTAATTAAAGCCGTATCAACAGCCATTCTTATAAGATTATTAAAGTTGATAGTCTCATTGACTTTAAATCGTTCCATCAAGTTTTGTTCGAAAATCCTGTAAAGACGCGCCTGTTCACCCGTTAATTGCAAAGGACGATACTCAATAGAAACCGGCGGCATATCTATCAACACATCTTCCGTGTAACGTCGCAGCATAAAATTCTGCATCTGGATTTTCAAGCGGCGAAACCCTTCATCAGAATTGAACTGCCGCAAAAAAGTCTTTCTGTCTTCATAGCGCTCAGGATAGAGCCAATGCAAAAGATTGAAAATCTTTCCAATTGTCCTTCCCTGCTGGGCCGAGGCTGTTAAAAGGACTTTATACGGCGCATCAAATTCCAGAACAGCCTCAGTCACCTGGGTATTATTTCTGATCCTGTGCGCTTCATCCACAATGATAAAATCAATACCCTGGGCTTTTAATTTCTCACGAAGAAGTTCTCCGCCTTTGCCCTGAAGCATTTCATAATTCACCACAATAAACCGGGCCTCATTCAATTTCGCTTCTTTTTTCTTATCGTCAATATCACTGCGCTTTTTCACAACAAAAACTTTCTGTTCCCCTTTTAAATGCGTGGCGATCTGCCTTTGCCATACATCGATGGCAGCGACTTTAGGCGCAACAATAAGTATTTTATTAGCACCCGTACCATTAAATGCATTCACCGCCGCGCCAAGCACCTGTATTGTTTTGCCCAATCCGGGACGATCCGCCAAAAGAACACGTTTCTTATCCAGGATGAACTTGACGCCGAGTTTCTGATAAAATTTAAACCTGGTTGATTCCCTGATCCCCTGGATTTGAATCGCATTAACAGTGTTAAACGTATTCAGGACATCCTGAAATGCACCGCGGATTAGCGGATCGGCCCCTTCACGCCGGGCCTCCTTGGCAACAATCTTCAAGTATGAATGATCTTCAACCACATACCCGTAAACTATCCGGAAAATCTCACGTTTCATTATGGTTTCAAATTCAATATCAACGCCCACTGTAAAATGTTTTATTTCAGACAATTTACTTAAGAAAGAGGAGAATGACTTCCTTTTCC
>JAZDPD010000100.1:0-9063 GCA_043798045.1 Candidatus Omnitrophota bacterium
CTGTTGGCGTTTGGGTTGGTGTCTGAGGCCGTTTTTAGGATGGGCCTCAAAAGGGCGCGGCACATTATCTGGAACACATTCTTTTTCGTGGCAGTCTGAAGTATTCCTGCAATGACATTAAAGGGACGATTGAAGGTGTCGGCGGTACGCTCAATGCATTCACAGGAGAAGAACAAACCTGTTATTATGCCAAGGTCCCGACAAAGTATTTTGATCAGACGCTGGATATACTTTGTGACATGGTTTTCTTCCCGCTCATTCAAAAGAATGATCTTGAGCGCGAACGGACGATTATTCAGGAAGAAATCAAGATGTATAAGGATTTGCCGCAATATTATGTTCTGGAGCTTTTAGACGGGTTGGTATGGCCGGGACATCCGTTGGGGCAGAGCCTGGCAGGCACACAGGAAACGGTAGGGGCTATGACACAAAGAAGCCTCAGGGCGTTTCATCGGGCTCATTATACACCGGATAATGTGGTGGTTTCTGTGTGCGGTAATTTCTCACATGAATGGCTTGTCGATTTTCTTGAACATAAGCTGGGTAGTTTTTCGGCGCAGGCCATGGATACCAGTGT
Organism: Candidatus Omnitrophota bacterium; assembly: GCA_043798045.1. Lineage (GTDB taxonomy): Bacteria > Omnitrophota > Gorgyraeia > Zapsychrales > Fredricksoniimonadaceae > Fredricksoniimonas. Next base: position 578 of record JAZDPD010000100.1, read on the forward strand.
TCGTTTTAAGGGAAAACAGCGCGCCCCGCGTGCGAAGTTCTTTCGCAAGCCAACGGAGCAGATGCATCTGGCCATGGGTTTCCCTTCTTTACGGGCGGATCATCCGGATATTTATGCGCAGGCCTTGCTGAATATTATTCTGGGTGGGAACATGTCCAGTCGGTTGTTTGATGAGTTGCGTGAGAAGCGCGGCCTTGCCTATTCGGTTTATAGTTCGACAAAGACATATGATGACACAGGGCTTTTCATGATCAAGGCCGGTGTTGACAACAAGAAGCTTCTGGAAGCGGTTGATCTTATTATGAAAATCCTGCGTCAGATCAGGCGAAACGGCGTTAAGGATCTTGAGTTTTCCCGCGCGCGCGAATATTTCCTGGGGCAGTTTGTCCTTGGTCTTGAGGATACCATGGAGCATATGATGTGGATCGGTGAGTCCATGATTGAGCGCAACCGTATCCGAACACTGGGTGAAGTTGTTTATCGCATGAGCGGGCTTACGCCCGGTGATGTTCAACGGGTTGCGGGAGAAGTTTTAAAGGAAAAACGGCTTAACCTGGCGGTGGTCGGAGCGCTTGACGATACGCAGGAAAAAGAGCTGCGTACCAGGGTTGCGGCTGTTTCGGCAGCGGAGTAGATATCTTTTTTTAGTTTGACACAAGGTATCTTCTTGGCTAAACTCAGAAACATTATTCAATATTTACAGGAGGTTTTATGGAAAAGTTGTCATTTTATGATGTAAAAACGAAGGCGAAGTTTGAATCTGCAGATTATAAGGTTCAGGAGAAGGGTGGCCGTTTCTTTGCTGTTGTAAAATCTCCGGCCGGTTCTCATGAATGCTGGCGCGTGCTTGGAAAAGAGCAGGCGTTGAAGCTTAAGAAATAATCTTTAATCAAGTTAATATTTAAGGTCCCATTGGAATCATTACAAGTTGCAAAGAAGTGTGCCCGTTTTGCCGATGATAAGAAGGCGGAGAAGATCGTTATCCTTGATATGCGTGAGGTGGTGAATTTTTGCGATTATTTTGTTCTTTGCACGACAACAAGTTCACGTCATATCAAGGCCGTAGCCGACGGAATTGACGAGGGTCTGCATGAACACGGTATCAAGATCAAGTTCAAGCAAGGTCTTGATACCGCCGGACGTTCACGCAGTTTCAGCCTTGCCCATGCGGCTCCGACGCTTGAAGCGAATGGCCGTTGGGTCCTTTTGGATATGGGGGACGTGGTGGTGCACATTTTCGAGAATGATTCGCGTGAGTTTTACGGACTTGACCATCTTTGGCAGGAAGCCATTCCTGTGGCCTGGTCATAACGTATTGATCTTATGTTCAAACAGTTCCGTGATCAACTGATAGTCATTATTCAGGCAGCTGCGGATGCGGTTGCTCCGGGCACGGCTGTGCCTGTTATCATTGATGCCCCTGTTCACAAGGATCACGGGGATCTTTCCTGCAACATGGCGCTTCAGTTATCCAAAGCACTCAAGCGAAATCCCATGGATATTGCTGCCTCCCTTCGTGAAAAGATGCTGGAACTTTTAGCATTATCCACGTTAAAAGGTAAAGTTGTTGGTATTGAAGTCTTTCGTCCCGGGTTTATGAATTTTCGCCTGGCACCCCTTGCGTATCATGATGTTCTGGCTGATGTGATGCATCGTTGTGATGATTATGGTCGAACCAGTATGGGGCATGGCAAACGCGTTCTGGTGGAGTTTGTTTCGGCTAACCCGACGGGTCCATTGACCGTGGCACATGCCCGACAGGCGGCGGTGGGCGATGTACTTGTCAATATTCTGAATTTTACTGGACATCACGCCGAGCGCGAGTTTTATGTGAATGATGGCGGTAATCAGATTCGCACCCTGGGGCGTTCTGTGCAGTTGCGTTCGTGTGAATTGTTTGGTGAGAAGATTGATTATCCTGAGGATTGTTATCAGGGCGGATACATCCAGGATATGTCCAGGGTTTTTGCGGATCAGCGCGGGTTTAGCTCTTTGGCTGATGCCAAGGCGTGCGCGCTTGAAGATTTTTCTGATTTTGCCAAGAATTTCCTTATGGATGTTATCCGTGAGGATTTGCGTATTTTCGGGGTCAAGTTTGATAACTGGTCTTTTGAATCAGAAGTTTCCAATCCTGACAGGATTGCCCAGACGCTGGAAGAACTTCGTCTGAAGGGGTATATTTACGAGCAGGATGGGGCCCTATGGTTCAAGTCAACGCTTTTCGGGGATGATAAAGATCGTGTTGTCAAAAAGAGCGATGGTTTTTATACGTACCTTGCCCCGGACATTGTTTATCACAAGTATAAATACGATCGTGGTTTTGACCTTTTGGTGGATATCCTGGGGCCGGATCATCATGGGTATATTCCCCGCATCAAAGCCGCGGCGCAAGCCCTAGGTAAGGATGTGACAGCCCTGGAAGGGTTGATCATTCAGCTGGCCACTATTTTCAGGGACGGTAAGCAGCTACGCATGTCAACGCGCGCGGGTGAGTTCATTAGTCTGCGTGAGGTAACCGATGAGGTGGGGACTGATGCCGGGCGGTATTTTATGCTCATGCGTCAGGTCAGTCAGCAGCTTGAATTCGATATTGATCTTGCTAAAAAACAGGCTCCGGATAATCCGGTTTATTATATTCAGTATGCGCATGCGCGTTGCTGCAGTGTATTGCGTAAGGCCAAGGATGAAGCGGGGCTTTCTCCGGCGGATGTTTATGATCGTTTGACCGATGAGGCGGAAGTGGATCTCTTGAAGAAAATGGCGCAATTTCCGGATTGTTTGAATATTTGCGCTCAGCAGCTTGATCCGCATACCCTCACGCGTTACATGCAGGAACTGGCCGCGGCGTATCATCGTTTTTATGATCGTTGCCGTGTCATTGACGCCGCAGAACCTGTGGTTTCATCCCAGCGGCTGGCGCTTTTGGCGGCGGCCCGCATTGTTTTTGCCAATGGCCTTCGGTTGCTGGGTATTTCCTCTCCGGAAAAAATGTAAACCTCATGGGAAGAAAACAGGTGCTTCCACAATCCTTTTTCGAGAAAGGCAAATGTTCTTTGCCGCCTGCGTCGAATTCAATGAGTGCTTCCCGCGGAAGGAAATGGCGCCTTAAGACAGCAAACCCTGAGCTTCAATCACAACTGGCCTCTTCTTTAAATCTTTCGCCTGTTATTGTCCAGTTATTGATCAATCGCGGGATAACCGATCCCGCCGTTATTACTTCATTTTTAAATCCATCCATTAAAGATTTGTATGATCCGTTTTTATTAAAAGACATGGATAAGGCTGTTATTCGCTTGCAGAAAGCGCGTGATCGGCAAGAGACCGTTCTTGTTTATGGTGATTATGATGTGGACGGGGTAACTTCGACGGCTGTGGTATACCGTTTGCTTAAAAAGATTGGCATCAAGGCCATGAGTTATATCCCGCATCGTATGGATGAAGGCTATGGGCTCAATGTGGAGATCGTCCCCTTGGCCAAGCAATGGGGTGTTGGGCTTTTGATTACGGTTGATTGCGGCATTACAGCCGTGGAAGAAGTCAAGGCGTTAAAAGAAGCCGGGATTGACACGATTGTCATTGACCATCATGAACCTGAGGGTGTTTTGCCCCATGATGCCTGTGCGCTGATTGATCCGAAACAGCCGTTGTGTTCCTATCCATGTAAAGATCTTGCCGGTGTCGGGCTTGCGGCCAAATTTGTTCAATCGATCGAGGGATCTTTTCCGTTATATGATCTGGATCTGGTGACCTTGGGGACTATTGCGGATGTTGTGCCGATTATCAGTGAAAACCGTATCATTGTCAGGCATGGGCTCGCGCGCATTGCCTCCAGCCCTAAGGCGGGGTTGCAGGCGCTTATGGAAACAGCGTGTGTCAGGGGTAAGGTTATGACCCCGCATATAGTTGGTTTTTCCCTGGGGCCAAGGCTTAATGCGGCCGGGCGCATGGGCAGTGCAGCCACATCCCTTGAATTGTTGTTATGTGATGACCCTTCCAATGCAGCGGCGCTTGTTGAAGTCTTGGAAGGGCATAACCGTGACCGGCAGCGCAAGCAAAGTGCTGTGGTGGATGAGGCTGTTGATATCATTGAAGGGGCGGGGGCTCTTTCTGGAGACAGGATCATTGTGGTGCATAAGGAAGGCTGGCACAAAGGGGTTTTAGGGATCGCGGCGTCCAAGATCGTTGAGAAATACGGACGTCCTGCGATTGTTATTTCTGTGGAAGATGGTTTGGGCGTTGGATCGGCAAGGAGCGTGGAAGGTTTTCATTTGAATGAAGCGTTGGCGCACTGCGCTGAAATGCTCGATGGATTTGGCGGGCATAAACGTGCGGCAGGGTTGAAGGTCAAGGATCATATGATTGCTGATTTGCGTGCACGGCTTAACAGTTTTGCGGTCAATGTTTTTGCTGACGGGATACCTGATGCGGTGATCGGGGTGGACATGCAGTTGCCGTTGGGGTCTGTGGGTATGGATCTTGTGGATCTGATCGCCATGCTGGAACCTTTCGGAGAAGGGAATCCGGCGCCGGTGTTTGCCACACGGCGGCTTTTGGTAAAAAGCAAGCCCCAGGTCATGGGCAAGGATACGTTAAAGTTCTGGGTGACCGATGGCCGTGTTTCGGTTTCGGTTGTTGGTTTTGGTATGGCGCGTGAATTCGGGCATTTACGGATGGGCCAGGCGGTGGACATCGTTTATACCCTAGGCATTGATGACTGGAATAAAGCGCCCCAGGCCCAGATCATGCTTAAAGATATGCGGATTTCATAGCTAAAATGAGCGGCTTGTTTTTTATAATATAAATAGTTTATAATTATATTATGTTTAACAGAATATTTAAAAAGATCACTATTTTCTTCCTGCTTTTTGTATTTCTGCTTACGGGCGCAATGGTGCCGGTGTCTGCTCAGGTATCGTTGTTCAAGCCTAAAGAAATGGTGGCTTTAAGCCCTATCTTTCATCCCCCTATTTTCAAAGGCGTTAAAGTCTATGCGGACAATCCTTTTCGCATGGATTTTATCCTTGATAAAGGTGATTCCACGGATTCGCAAAGTCAATGGCAATCTGAATCCAGCAGGCTTGTTAAATATTTTCTTGCGTCGCTGACAATTCCCGAAAAAGACCTATGGGTTAACCTAAGTCCTTATGAAAAAAATCGTATCGTGCCCGAGGCTTTTGGTCAGACGGAAATGGGGCGTGATCTTTTAGCGCAGGATTATATTCTCAAGCAAATTACAGCATCGCTTATGTACCCTGAAGCGGATGTGGGTAAGAAATTTTGGGCCAAGGTTTATGCAACGGCTCAGGAAAAGTACGGCACGACCGATATCCCGGTGGATACCTTGAACAAGGTTTGGATCGTGCCAGAGAGGGCGGTTGTTTATGAGAGCAGGGATTCAGTCTATATTGCTGAAAGTAGGCTAAAGGTCATGTTAGAGGAGGATTACCTTGCGCTTGAGAAGAACGCGATTGCAGCAGATCAGGTTAGGCCTTCGACTAATAAGCTGGGTTCTGATATTGTCCGTGAGGTTGTTATCCCGATCCTTGAGAAAGAGGTTAATGAAGGTCAGAACTTCGCCGCGTTAAGGCAAATTTATGATGCGCTTATTTTGGCGGTCTGGTTTAAGGATAAGGTCAAACAGGGCCTCCTTGGAAAAGCTTATGTGGATCAGAACAAGATTGTAGGCGTTGATATCCAGGACAAGGCGGCCAAGGATAAGATTTGGGCGCAGTATGTTGAGGCGTTTAAGAAGGGCGCGTATAACTTTATCAAGGAAGAGCCTGATCCTTTTACGGATGAGATGATGACACGAAGATATTTCTCAGGCGGGGCTTGGTTATCAACGGTCAGAGACAAGATAGAGCGCAAAGACGCTTCACAAGCACGGTTGCCTGATGTGAGTTCTGAGGCTTTAATTGTCCAAGTTAATCTTGATGCGGCGATGGCAGATCCTGCATCTGCATCAGAAGGCATAGTTGACGGGCAGGCTCTTGAGAAAGGCTTTAATTCTTTTTATTATCTGTATAGAGATAGTCTTTATCCATATAGTTTAAAGAGTCAGGAGTGGAAACTAAAAGAGCTTTTTACCTTTTTCTTTAAAAAGGGATTTGTTTTGGAATCCCCACAGCATTGGGGAGGTAAGTGGGATGATTCGAAAGGTACTAATTCCGATGTATTTGTGGCGCATCATGTCGAGAAACCGGAAGAAAAGCTTGCGATCAAGATTGATCTTTATTGGAGAGAGTATTCCCCTTTGATGCAGGATATGTCTTTTAAAGTTCGTACAATTGATGGGGCGAAATTGATCACAAGGTATAGCGCTGGCATGGCTTTGGATTTTTCTTTGCGCAGAGACAGGATCATGGCATTTCAAAAAGAGCATGCGGATCCTTTCGTGGAATTACTGGCCACAGGTGTGTTCGTTATGAGTGAGCAGGCGTTTGCATATCAAATTTTGAGGCATGTTCGTTTTCGTTATCTAGAAAAGTTCCTTCCAGACGTAAAAGAGCCATCTGAGGTTATAGATAAGATCGTTTTATTTGAGAATTTCCTGCTTCATTATGAACATGCGCTCAGGAGCGGGTTAGGCTTGGTTGATTTTGGCAATGATGGGTCTAATTTGGTTTTTGATGAAGCTCGTAACAGATTGTTGTTGTTGGACATCGAGAGTATTGTTTTGGTTAACAGTGCAGATATCCCCAAGACACTGGAGAGTTTTGGTTTTACGCGCAATAGTTTTTTTAACTATATGCAAGTTATAATATTGGAAGAATTCAAACGGTATATGCAAGCCATGTTTGTTTATAAGGCCAATTTTGATGGTATTTCCAAAGGGGTTGAAAAAATAGCCAGTGAAATGGGTGATGTTAACATTACCAACTATGATGAGTTTTTTCAATTTTATGTAGATCTTAGACGGAAAATTTCTGAATGGCGTGAATCAATAGCGAAAAATATTGTTGTGCCTGGATCAGAGGCTTCTGAAGGGGCAGTTCAAAACGGGCAGGAAAATGTTGCCGTTGATCAGTGGTCTAGGATCAGCGTTGGTGTGGATCATGAGGGGACTTATCATTTTAGTAAGGGAGCGAAAAGGATCGGGACTGTGCGGCGTATTCCGGGTTTTAACAGGGGCGTAGAAGTAGAGCAAATAGCAGATATTTTGAGAGGACAGGGACTTTTTGTTGAGGCGAAAGGGGCGTATGTTCTTTTCAAGGATAGAGAGCCGGTGCGCAATGGTTTTCCGCCTCAAATAAAAGCCTTTGAGAATATAATTTTCGAGTCTCAAATGAAACAGGAATTCTTGCGGTTTGGTATCCAATATGAATATGACGAGGCCTCGGCCTGGGGGCACGGGGCAGATAATGGTATCGGGTTTAAGGTATTGCCCGAACAGGCGCCGTGGCTTATGGATGCGATGAGGCCTGTTAATAAATCGTATCCCATTATGACGAGTTATGAAACCATGCCGGAGGTGACCTCTGTTTTTGATCTTGAGAAATTGCCCGTGCTGGCCCATGATGAGTTTGGAACCAGCCGCGGCATTGCATTGGGCATGATACGCCGGGAAGATGGCGTGGTTCATCCTGCCGCGATCAAGAAAGGGAATATAACACTCGCAGAATTGAAAGCACTTCAGGTTTTGGGAAATCATTTGGGGATATTGCCGGAATTTTATGGTGTTATTAAAAATGCGCATGGTGGGATTAGTGGGTATGCGTTTTCCATTATTGCTTTTGGGGGAGGCCGCTTTCCTTCGAATGATCATCCGGATATAGTTGAAATATATCGACGAATAAAGGTTGAGTTGGGTGGTCGACTATTTCTTGGCTCAGAGGGCGTGTCGCGGACAGGGCGGGTTATTGGTTATGATGCCGGTGATTATAAAGCGGTGATGGGTGTCTTTGATGATTATATCCTTCGCTTAAAAGGAGTCGTATCGAATGTGGATGAGGCAAAAGAATCCGATCGCGCGATGGCGCCTGGTGGCATTGATTTAACACCACAACGCATGGACGTGCAGACGAACCCCGGTGGTCATGAAATTCAATTCAATATCGACCCCACGCAGCTTAAGCGGCTTCAACAAGCCCCGGGGCTAATGCCGGTTGTAATCAATATTTCTCCATTGAGGAGTCTGCGGTCTTTCATGGGTGTCAAAAATTGATATAGTCTCAATATAATAAAAAACCCCGATAATATTATCGGGGTTTTTGTTTGAAACGAAAAAGTATTGTTATGCTTTGGCCGCGGCGCGTTTTAAGGAAGCTTTGGGTGCCTTGGTGACTTTGCCGGCTTTAATCATGCGGGCACTGACCCACACGCGTTTAACGGTGCCGTTGGCATCAACAATTTTGACGCGCTGGAGATTGGGCTTGATCACGCGCAGTGTCTTGCCGACAATTTTGGAACCGGCACCACCTTTGCGGCGAATCATACCACGTCTTTTATATTTGCGGCCTGAAGTAGGACCCGCGCCTGATACTGAG
>JAZDPD010000166.1:0-4181 GCA_043798045.1 Candidatus Omnitrophota bacterium
GCCTGAAATGGACGGTATCCAGGCGCTGGAGGAGATTCTCAAGTTTGATCCGAATGCCAAGGTTGTTATGGTGACGGCCATTGACCAGCGTGAATCGCTGATGAAAGCTATTCGTCTGGGTGCGACGGATTATATTGTCAAACCTTTCGAGGCTGACCGTGTCATGTCGGCGATCCAGAAAGCGCTGGGTGAGGCTCCGGAAACATCGCCGTAATTGGAAGCTCTTCTGATGAAGGCATTTCTTGCTCACCAAATGGATTTTATTTATTATATTTATGGCCTGAGTTTTTTCTTGCTGGCTGTAACGGCGTATTTTGTCAGCCGCGTTCATTCCCGTCAGAAATTCTGGTTATGGCTGGGTATTTTTGGTTTCTTGCACGGCGTTAACGAATGGCTGGACATGCTGACATTCAGTGTTGCCGGCGGTGTTTCATTTAATTCCCTCAGATTTACTATCGCTACACTTTCATTTCTTTGTTTTGCGGAAATTGTTCGCCAGTTTTTACAGGAGAAACGCTGGCCCTGGCTGGGCCTGTGGGTGCACGGGATTGTGTTGATGGGGCTGGCCTGGGCCGGTTATGCGCTGGATAGAACGGCGGGGATTTCTGTTCTGCCGCGCTATGTGTTGGGAGGCTGCGGGGGGCTGGGGGCTGCTTGGGTTCTTTTTCGTTTGACGTTACCGGATAACCGGGGTTATCGCCTGCTGCAGTGTTTTTCAGGTGTCATGGCTTTATATGCACTGACGCAGTTCATTGCACCGCATTCGAGAATTTACTTTTTAGGCAATTTTGATCAGGATTTATTTTTTGCGTGGATGGGTTTTCCGATCCAGTTAGTGCGAACGGCATTGGCCGTGTTATTGGCATTGATTTTATGGCAGTATTATGTCGGGCAACGTTTTAGAATGATGCAGGAAATTCAGAAGGGTTATCGTTCACAGAAAGATTTTCTTTTACCGTTGGGATTGTTGGTGGTTGTGCTGGGCGGCTGTTATGCCACAGATTTGATCTGTCATCGTCTGGAAGTTTTAAAGAAAGACGAGGCCAAGATGATGGTTCGAATTGAGGCATCCAATCTTGCGGATTGGAATGACAGGATGTCGGGTCTTACAGATTGGAGTATTCATGATTTGCAAGCAAAGCCGGATGATGTCGGATCATTTTTATATCTACAACTTAAACAATATTTAAGTGGTGTTATTCAAAGATATCGCAAGGTGCGTTCTTGTTACCTTTTTGTCAATAAAGATGATAAAACTGTCTTTTTGGTTGGTGCGGAAAATTCTTCCCTAAAGAAATTACCTGATCTTGAAGCTGTTCCTGGCGAGGTTTTTGCACAAGATCGGGATGTGCTTGGGCCTTTGTTCAAGGAAGGAGGCGTGGGAATTATTGACCCCGGTATTTTGGGGGATACTATTTCCGTTTACACCTCGTTAGTTGATCATAGAACAGGCAAGATTCTGACGGTGCTGGGGATTGATTATGATGCCAAGGCATGGCATCGGGAACTGGCCGGGTATCGTTTGGTGGGAATTGCGGTTCTCTTTTTGTTTTGTGTGTTGATCATCATCTTTTTCATTATTTATAAACATGAGCATGAGCTTAGGCGTGATCTTGAGGTTCATCAGCAGAAGTTGTTGGAATTGTCAGGGCTTCTGGAAAAAGAGCGGGTGAGCCTGGAGATGATATTTAATGCGACACAAGTTGGTTTCTTGTGGCTGGATGAAAGGCTGCGCGTGCGGCGTATTAATCATGTGCTGGCCGGGTCTTTCGGGTATGGCAATGAGGTTTTCTTTGTCGGCCATCTGGGGGATGCCTGCGCGATCAAGCGCTTTGAAGACATGGCGCACCAGGTTATGGTTACGGGCGCGCGCGTTAACCGTATGGAGCAGGAGCATCGGCTTTCTTTGTCAGGCACAGATGTATCCTTATGGTTGGAGGTCGGTGCGGATAGATTGAATATTGCCGGCGAGCGTGGTGTTCTTTTTTCTTTACTGGATATTACCGAGCGCAAGAAAGCGGAACAGGAAATTGAAATGCATCGCTCAAGTCTCGAGGATATGGTGCGCAGCAGGACCGAAGATCTTGAGAAGGCTAAAGAAAAGGCTGAGGAGTCCAACCGGTTAAAATCACAGTTCTTGTTCAATGTTTCTCATGAAATCCGTACACCGCTCAATGGTATTGTCGGTTTCTCGGAACTTATTGCCAAGTCGCAGAATCTGGACCGTATTCATGTGATGGCCAAAACACTTTTAAACGAGGCCGATATTCTTTTGGCACTGGTCAATGATGTGCTGGATCAGGGCAAACTGGAAGAGGGTAAACTGGCGATCTTTTATGCCCCTGTTAGCCTGCGCCATTTGATGGGGGATGTGGTCAAGACAGTGATGATGCTAGCCAATGAAAAGGGCATTGAACTGCGCATGAAATGCGGGGATGATGTTCCGGAATATGTGTTGGCGGATCGTTTGCGCATGTGTCAGGTGCTGTTGAATTTGTTGAATAATGCGGTCAAGTTTACAAAGGAAGGTTCGGTTTTGCTTGAGGCGAAGCTGATGGAAAGTAGTGAGAGCGACTGCAGGGTGCAGTTTATCATCACGGATACTGGTGTCGGTATTCCGCAAAACAAGCAGCATTTGATCTTTGAGCGTTTTTCGCAGGTGGATGGTGATTCGACCAGAGAATATGGCGGGGCCGGACTGGGAACATCCATCGCCCAGGATTTGGTCAAGCTTATGGGGGGGACGTTGGGATTTACAAGCAAGGAAGGCGTTGGAACGGCATTTTGGTGTGAAATTCCTTTTATGATTTCGTGTGTTGAGGATGTCGGAGAGATTGAAGGGGGGGATGATGTCAAAGAGGTTGTGTCCGCGCCCTTTGTGCGTTCGGGCGAGATCCTTGTTGTTGAAGATTACGAGATTAATCAGGATGTGGTGCGGGCGCATCTGGAAAATGGCGGGTTTAAAGCCGCATTTGTTGCCGACGGGTTTCTGGCGGTCAAGGCTTGTGAAATCAAGGAGTATCAATTGATTCTCATGGATATTCAAATGCCGGGAATTGATGGGTATGAAACAACACGTCGGGTTCGCGCCCTGGGTGGTTGGGCCGCGGTTGTGCCGATCATTGGTGTGACAGCGAATGCGGATGAGGGTACGCGGGAAGCCTGTTTAAAATTGGGCATGTCGGATGTCCTGACAAAACCTATTCGGCGGCATCCGTTTCTCTCAACAATAGCGCGCTGGATGTCAGGGCCATTGCCGCTGCCTTTGGATACTGCGGCTGAAGCGTCCTTGCCGGTTGAGGAAAAGATATTTGATTATGCCCAGGCCGTGATGGAATTCGGCGGCGACAAGGTTCTGGTGGATACGGTGATTGATAAATTCTTTGAACAGGTCAGGGAGCAGGTGCCGCGGCTGGCACAGGCGATCACGGATCGCGATGGAAAATTTATCGGAGCGCAGGCGCACAAGATAAAGGGCGGTGCATCGAATTTGACGGCCATGAAGCTGGCAGCCTGTGCGCAGATCATGGAAGAAAAAGGCAAATCCGCAGAGTTGGAAGGGGTGGGAGTAATATTGGAACAATTTAAAATGGAACTGGCGGCATTGGAATGCGCCGTGGCCGTGGCTCGTGAGAAAACAAAGGAGGCAGCATGAGGATTCTTGTGGTGGATGATGATTTTGTTAGTCGTACCAAGGTGGCGGCCATGTTAAAGTCATATGGTTCGTGTGATGTGGCGGCTGACGGGCAAGAGGCGGTGAAGCTTTTTGAGGCATCGCAAAAAACGCTTGTGCCGTATAGTTTGATTACCATGGATATTGAAATGCCGGGGATTAGCGGACAGGAGGCGGTTAACAGTATTCGTGAAATGGAATTGGCTTTTAAAGTGGATAATGCGCGTGCGGTCAAGATCCTGATGTTGACAGCCAAAACAGCACTTCGGGAGGTTTCATCATCATATTATCAAGGTTGTAATGGCTATTTGGTCAAGCCGATCACCCCTTCATCGTTAGCGGCGGCCCTGGAGGATATGGGCATTAAGGCCGTGTGAGAAATTGGAAAATTGTAATCACAAGTGCGACAGGAAAAATTTAAAAGAGCTCCATAGATCAGCAAAAACTGTTACTTTGTAAGTTAGTCGACAAAACAAAGAACAGGAGATCTATGGAGCAGAGAAATTGT
>JAZDPD010000167.1:0-19683 GCA_043798045.1 Candidatus Omnitrophota bacterium
AACGGCGGTCCCGGGATCTTCGCCTGTTGCGGCGCTTAAAGGGGATTTGATCGTTGACGGGAAGATTTACGGTGACGGATCGCAGCTCTCAGGTCTTCCCAGTGGCGTGAGCGGGCTGACGAATTACAGCGTCCCGCGTTCTTTGGCTGATGGCAAGACCCTGATCGATTCAGGGATTTATCTGGATGCCAATGGGAATGTGGGGATTGGCACTGTTGCTCCCACGGCAGTTTTAAATGTAACTGGAAAAACAACTACGGATAATTTCCTGGCGTTATTTACTCAAAAGAATATCGTGCCTGAAAGTTCTTCTATTGCTTCAAACAGTGGAAGAATGGTATCTGTACAAGGGGCTTTCGGTGCATATTTTATGGGAAGGGATGTAACAACGAACATTGAATTTATAATGGGGACATCAACAAATGGATATGCTTTTTCAGGGGCTATTACGGCACATGGTTATCGGCTGCGTACAGGGAATCTGGATCGTTTGAATATTGTGAGTACTGGAGAAATTGGCATTGGATCTACATCGCCTGCAGGATTGCTTGATGTGGCTGGTACGACTTTATTACGTGGAGCCGATGGAATGACTGGGCTTGTTGTCACTTCGTCAAGCAATGTCGGCATCGGCACGACGGCCCCGCGCGCAAGACTTGAGATCGCAGGAACTGGCTCCACCACGGGCACAGCCTTTCAGATCGACGACAGCCTTTATAATTCTAATGTTACGGTGCTCGACAATGGGAATATTGGTATTGGAACAGTGTTGCCTGAAGGGAAATTAGTTGTTATGGGTGGGAACATCGGGATTGGGTCTACAAGGCCGATGACGGGCCTGGATGTATTAGGTAAGACTATTTCAATACACAGTCCTTCAAGTTCGTCTTACAGGATGGATGTTGCGTATAACTCTATTGGTGCGGGAGGAGGGGTTGTTGGTTTTGGTATCACTTGGTTGACTTTTCAAGGATTTCCATTGGAAACAACTTTTAGGGATGGTGGTGATTTCGCGCAAACTTTTATAAAGGTTGCATCTGATTATCGACCATTTGCAGCGGCACCTCAAACAACTTTTTATGCCTTCAATGTAGCTCCGATCTTTAATCCTTCAGCTGTGGCGCCTACAGTCACGGGGCGTTGGGTTTCGGCGCTTGTTGGTGGGACGTTTGGTTCTGGTGATGAAAATTACAACACAGTGGCAGCACCGAGTTATATGACAGCTTTATCGGTTGAGCCAACGTTTAATGTGGCGGCGGCTTCAACTGCCGGGTATGCGGCATTTTTTGTAAATCCAACGGAAACTTCAGTAAGTTCGGTGACGAATAATTATTTGGCATTATTTCAGACCAGTGGTGTTTCAAAACTGGCGTTGACATCTGCCGGAAATCTTGGCGTTGGGACAGTGAGTCCTTTGGCAGGGCTTCAGGTTGGGGTCGGCGCATCGACGATGGGTGCAACGCTTGATCAAATGGGTGCTCTTATTAGAGGCAACCTTGAGGTCGACGGGATCATTTACGGTAACGGGTCGCAGATTACCAATGTGGCAGGGGCCGTGAGCGGGCTGACGAATTACAGCGTCCCGCGTTCCCAGGCTGATGGCAAGACCCTGATCGATTCCGGGATTTATACGGATGCGAATGGGAATGTGGGGGTTGGGACGATGAGTCCAACGGCTAAGCTTTCTGTTGGTGCCGCGCCTGATTCTGTTGTTGACGGTGTTAATGTAGGGGGGGCATTTCTTTCTCCAGTGGCAACGGGGAACGGTGGCAATTTATATGTATATACAACTGATTCGGAAGCCGTCGATAAGGGCGGTGTCATTAGTTTGGGTGGATCATATACAGGGATTTCTGAAACTCGTTGGGCGGCTATTGCAGGGTTGAAGGAAAATGGAACGGATGGACAATATGGGGGTTATTTAGCTCTTTATACGCGCGCTAACGGATCTGTTCCAGCAGAAAGAATACGAATTACAAGTAATGGAAGTATTGGGATGGGGACATCCGCACCTGCTGCCAAGCTCGACATCGGCGTTGGCACAACCGGCCCGGGCTTGATGGTTTCTTCCGATAATGGCAATGCGATCCATGGGGATTATTTGACCGTGACGTCGACGGGATATGTTGGTATAGGGACAGAGGCTCCTAGATTTGGATTGGAGTTTTATGCTCATCAGACGGCCGGACCTAAAGTGTTGTTTGGAAATGATTATAGTAATGGGTTGGCCGTGCAACATAATAAAGGGACTGGTTATTATGGAATTTTGAATTTAATTGCGGCAGCAGGGGACACTGTGGGGGCTTTGCATATTGGAATGAGTACTGTTGGTACAACCGCGCTTGATTATGGAATAATATTACAGGGAAAACCAAATAGCAATTGGAGCGCAACGAGCCCAGTTGCTCGAGGTTATTATTTACCTGGCATTGCTTTTGCAGGACAAACAAATGCTGTTGCTGGGACAGGTATGACTATTGGTGCAGCGTTGAATGGTTTTGTAGATGGTGTGGTGAGTACTGGGGTTATTCCAACGTCTATTGTGTTTCGTACAGGAACGAGTGTTGGTGACTTAATTGATCAAATGATTGTTTCTTCAGCAGGCAATATCGGTATCGGCACCATTGGTCCGCGTGCAAAACTTGAGGTTGTGGCCTCCGGTTCAACCACGGGCACGGCCTTTCAGATTGACGATAATCTTTACAACCCCAAAGTCACGGTGCTGGATAACGGGAATGTGGGGATCGGGACTGTTTTGCCAGGCGCCACGATGGAAGTTGTGGGTGCGCTCCGGCATACAGCATCAGCTATAAACAACAGTGTGGAACATTCAGTGTCTGTGAATGGCTCGGAAGTAATATGGCAAGTTCGTCCTGTCACGACCAATACGTTCCCAGCGCTTCGGTTAAGGCCAAACGGGAATCCAGGTGGTTATGGCAGTAGTTTTGAATTTTATATGAATGATGACTTGAGCAATTATTCAAGGCTTTTGTATGTAGGTTATTCTCAAGGGCATGTTATTTCTTCAGATACGCTAGGAACCGGGGTTGCTCAGCCAATTAAGTTTCGTGTTGGTACAGGAGATTGGAGCGGCATTCCTGATGTGTTGACACTGTCGACTTCACGTAATGTGGGTGTGGGGACAACAGTACCTGCGGCCAAGCTGCATGTTGGTGTTGGCAATCAATCTGGTACTGCTGACCTTTCCTCCAACTCTGCTCTCATCAAAGGCAACCTTGAGGTCGACGGGGTCATTTACGGTAATGGGTCTCAGCTCACCAATTTGCCGGGCAGCATTAGTGGTTTAACAACCTACGCCGTGCCCATGGCTTCATCAGCAACGACACTTGTTGATTCGGGAATTTATACGGATGCTAATGGGAATGTGGGGATCGGAACGACGGAACCAATGTCACCGCTAGATGTCAAAGGTCCACTGACATCGGGAAGTACGGTATTGGTTTTACGTAATGGTGATAATGCAGTAGGGTCTGCCGGCGAGACTCAGATCACTTTTGGTTATAACAACACGGCCCAGTATCCAGAGTGGATTCGAACTCGACATAATACTGGGACCCTGAATAATGCTATTGATTTTTATACTGGTGATGGTACTGCAAGCGCTGTGTTCCCAACAAATGCAGTATTGGGTATGAGTATAAATGGCGGCAACGTCGGTATCGGCACTTTATTTCCTGCTGCGAGTTTGCATGTTGGTCTGGGGTTAGGGACGGTTGCCGGTGCAGTGCCAAAAGCGCTTATCAAAGGCAATCTTGAAGTCGACGGCAAGATTTACGGTGACGGATCGCAGCTCTCCGGGCTTCCCAGTGGCGTGAGCGGGCTGACGAATTACAGCGTCCCGCGCGCGTTGGATGCCACGACGCTGGTTGATTCCGGAATTTATACGGATGCTAATGGGAATGTAGGGATAGGGACGACAGAGGTGGTTCAGAAACTTGAAATTGGTTCAGTATCGGATAACGGCAATATAATTCAAATTAATGGTTCCAATACCAAACTAAATACAATATCAGGACAACGTCTTCATATTAATGCGGATGCTTTATATTTAAATCCGGATCGCAGTGCTGACGTAGTGATGGTTACAGGTGGTGGCAATGTGGGCGTTGGCACAACGTCTCCGGCGTATAAACTGGCTGTGGCGGGCAATCTCAAAACAACAGGCCAGGTCGCGGTTGGAACGTATGCCCTGACGGATGGCGCAACCATCGCGGTTGACTGGAATAACGGTAATGTGCAATACGTTACCCTGGGCGGCAATCGTGCGCTTACTTTCAGCAATCCCATTGCTGGCGGCAAATATTCACTCATGCTCATTCAGGATGCGACTGGCTCGCGTACCATCACCAGCTGGCCAACCATCGCCTGGTCCGGCGGGATTGAGCCTGTATTGACCACGAGCATCAACAAGACGGATATTGTTTCGTGCTTGTATGTTAACTCGACGTATTATTGTGACATTTCGCAGAATTTCTGATGTGTGAGTGAGATTTTGTTGAAGGTGCGAGCCGATGGTTTGCTTGTTTAAAGGAAAGAAAAAAGGCAAGACCAAAACGATCTTGCCTTATGAACCTGTAGCTTGGCGGTTATGCCAGCCTTTCCGACTAAAGTATAACAATTATATATGGATGATTGTAAGTTTTCAAGGGAAAAGTTGGTCTTAAGAAGCTTTCCAGGGTCATTCTTAAGACCATCAATGCCCCTGGTGAGATTCAAACTCACATCACCCTTTTAGTCGGAAAGGAACTTTATTCAGTTAAGCTACAGGGGCATTAATATTTGTTAATAGGTTAACATTATTTGATTATATGTCAACATCATTATTGCGACATGATGAGGAAATTTTGATGTAAGCATATTGAAAATAATCTTATGCCATGGCTTTGGATAAAGAAAGCCTGGAATATATCCTGGAGTTATCAATGATGTTGAGGATTGTTTTAACCATTATTCATTGTTTCCTGAGAACCCCTTGATTAAATTTATTTATTCATGCCTGCTTTTTATTGTGTGCTTCCTGACGGCCGCACCGTCATGGGCCTTGTATTATTATGGCGGCAATGACGATGGTTATTCTGCCGGGGATTTCCTGCCTGTTATCTGGACCAATGACGGGGCCACAGGCCTTTGGTCAACGGTTGGCAACTGGACTTCGGGGTCAATTCCTGCCGCTACCGAAGTGGCCACGTTTGATGCCACCAGCACCGCGGATTGCTCGATCGATGCGGCTGTAACCATAGCAGGGTTATCGATCGGTTCTGGATACACAGGAACCGTTACGGCGGGTTCGGTGTTGGTCACTTTATCCAGCCCCATGGCCACTTATGTTGTTGATACCATTGCCAGCACTTCCTGGCCTTCGGGTTCAAGCCTTGATATCCAGTCTGATTTAAGCCAAACCTTGCCCTCGGGTGAAACCTACAATAATCTGCAGTTGGGCGCCTATTCCACCAGTGTTACCTATACCATGAATGCCGTTATTGATGGCAACCTGACGGTTGATGCGGATGCTACGCTCAGTTTATCAGCTGATCTTGTCGTCACCGGCAATGCCACGATTAACGGTACACTTGTGACCAATGGTTATAACGTAACTGTAACCGGAACGTTTGATGTGAACGGGACCCTTAATGCAGCCAATGGCGCAGGCGGCAACACGACCATCAGCCTTGCCGGGGACCTTGATCTTACCGGATCTACGTTTACAAATACCAATAGCACGGTGCTCTTGAATGGCACCGGAGCGCAATCGATCACCTCTGCCGCCAAAACCTACAATAATTTAACTGTCACCAACGCTTCCGCCGCAGGCGTAACATTTGCCGATGCCTGGACCACGGCGAACTTCACCGATACCACGGCCGGGTCTGTCTTAAAATTTAAAAGTGGCGCCACATTTACGGTCACGGGAACACCTACTTTCACAGGGGCTTTGGGCAACCTTATTTCATTGAATACAGATACCGGCGCCGGGACGTTTACGTTATCCAAAGCCAGTGGTTCGGTTGCTGCCACATATCTTTCTATTTCAAACAGCACAGCATCGGGGGGTGCCAGCTGGTATGCCATTAAATCAACCAATGTAACCGGCAATACTGGTTGGACGTTTATCAGTGCACGGACGATTTCAGATGCCGGCGGCAACTGGTCGGATACCGCTACGTGGGTTGAAGGGGCGGTTCCCACCTCAGCGGATATTGTTGTGGCCACAGCCACTTCTGGCAATTTAACGATTGATGCAACGGCCGATGCGTATTCCATTGATTTTACGAATTGGACCGGCGTTTTATCCGGTTCTGCCGTTCTTTCCGTTTATGGAGATCTGAAGTTTGTGAGCACTCAAGGCGCCCCGACTTATTCCGGTACTGTGTCGATCAAAGGGGATTGTATTCTTTATGGTGGAGGAAAAACGTTAAGAAACCGGATAACCATGGATTCAAATGTGGTGGTTAAATTGGGCAGTGATATATCGATATTCAATTATTGGTTTATGTCGAGCGGTACGCTGGATACCTCGCCGGATGCGGGTGTTACAAGTTATAATATTACAATTAGTGCTCAGTTAGAATTCTATGCTAATTCTGCGAAAAAAATTAATCTTAATAACAGCACAATTACAGCTATAGGTGCTAATTATTTCGGATGGTATGTTTCTGGAGGAAACGTAACCCTTAATGCCGGAACATCAACAATTTTATTAACTGCGTATATGGCAAATACTGTTGCATTTGGAGGTGGGGGTAAGACATATAATAATGTTGTTTTTAGCGGAGGGGGAACGCCGCAGATTCGAGGTGCCAATACGTTTAATAATTTGACCGTGACGGGTACGGCATCTAAAACGGATGTCGGTATTACATTTGCTGAAAATCAAACGATAACCGGCACATTGACAGTCAATGGCAATTCTGCCATAAATCGTGTTTTTCTAATAAGTTCCACGTTTGGCACGCCACGCACGCTAACCGCAGCGAATGTTGTTGTTACCAATACTGATTTTCGTGATATCACGGGTGCAGGTACTGGTAGTTGGGATCTTTCGGCCATCTCCGGAGGGTCGGGTGATTGCGGGGGCAATTCAGGGATCACCTTTACACCAGCGGCCACACAGTATTGGAAAACAACAACCACGGGCGCTAAAACATGGTCCACGGCTGCTAATTGGTTTTTGGCCACCAATGGTGGCGGTGGCGCCGGGCGTGTGCCTTTGCCGCAGGATGACGTGGTTTTTGATGCCAATTCCATTGGAGCAACCTCAACGACTGTTACGGCAGATATGCCGCGGATGGGAAAAAGCATTGATTGGACCGGGGCTACCAATACCCCTGCATTTTCGCTTACAAGTACGTCTAATACTTTGTATGGGTCGCTTACCCTTGTTTCCGGGATGACCATGCCTCAAAGCCAGTCGCTTACATTTCAAGGCCGAGGGGCTTACACACTGACCAGCGCTGGAAAAAGTTTTACAAGCGGTGCTAGTAATGTGAATATTTCAATGTTTGGTGGTAGTTTGACACTTCAAGATGACATGACGTTTGCCAGCGGGAACAGCCGGTATTTGTATGTTAATAACGGTACATTTAATGCTAATAACTTCAATGTGAGTGCACCCGGATTTCATTCATCAAATTCTAATGTGCGCACTATTAATATGGGTTCTGGAACGTGGAGTATAATCGCCGGAGGTTCGACGGCGTGGAACTTTACGACAACAACAAATCTTACATTCAATGCAGGAACATCGACTATCGAATGGGTGGATGATCCTACAGTACAAACATTTGTCGGTGGAGGATTGGCGTACAATAATCTGTCTATAGGGGCAGGATCTGCGGTTAAAACCATATCGGGTTCAAATACATTCAACAATTTTACAATTTCCGGGGCCAGAACAGTCAAATTCACCTCAGGCACCACGCAAACCATCACAGGCGATTTCATTGCAAAGGGTAGTTCGGGCAATGTGATCACCCTGGCCTCAACTTCAGCGGGTTCAGCCTTTACCCTGTCCAAAGCCAGCGGTCAGGTGCTGGGCACCTACCTTTCGCTTCAAGACAGCACAGCCACGGGTGGGGCGAAATGGTTTGCTGCGGGGTCAACCAATGTTTCCGGGAATACGGGCTGGACTTTTGCCAATGCCCGCACAATCGCCGCTGGCGGGGGCAACTGGAGCGCCACAGGCACATGGGTTGAAGGGGCTGTGCCTACTTCATCCGATGTAGTGATCGCGACCGCCACCTCCGGCAACCTTACGTTAGATGCCGCCGCGGCGTGCGCGATGATGGATCTTACCAATTACGTCGGGACGCTGACGCATAATTCGGGAATCACACTTTCTGTGGGTAATGGTGTTTTAGGGTCTCTCACCTTTGTGCCGGGGATGACGTATACCCGAGGGGGCACAAATTCAACGATCAGTTTTGTGTCAACCACAACGGGTAATACGGTAACGTCAGCAGGTCAAGTACTAGGAACGGTTAATTTTAATGGTGTAGGTGGTGGATGGACACTTCAGGATGATCTTAGTTTAAGCACAAACGGAACGATCAACTATTATGCCGGCACTTTAAATATTGCCAATAGAACTATTACAACTGGTTGGTTATTAATTTATAACTCTGGAGCCAGGGTGTTGCAGTCTGCGGGTGCTGTCATTAATCTTAATGTGCAATGGATTGGTTTGGGTACCAATATGACATATGACTTTTCAACAACAACAATGAATATAAATGGTGCCCAATTTATTTTTGATGGTGGTGGATTGTCATATGGAGTTGTAAATTTTACAAACAATACTAATGCTTCTTATTATCGGCCCAATATCCGCTCTGGTGCCAATACTTTTATCAATCTTACGTGGTCTTCAAATGGGTCAACACTTTACGGGTATGATGCTTTTATAATTCATGTTGATCAAATAGTTACCGGGACATTGACGATTAATGGTAAAAATTCTGCTGAGCGCGTTCTTGTGACAAGCAATACCCTTGGAACCGCGCGCACAATCACAGCCGCAAGTGTTGTAGTGACGAATGCAGATTTTAAGGATATTACGGGGGCCGGGGCTGGTAGTTGGAATTTATCTGCCGGTTTAACAGGTGATGCTGGCGGCAATTCAGGTATTACGTTTACACCGGAGGCTACGCAGTATTGGAAAACAACAACAACGGGTACAAAAAGTTGGAGCACGGCGGGCAACTGGTTTTTGGCCACCAATGGCGGCGGCGGAGCTGGCCGTGTGCCGCTTCCGCAGGATGATGTTGTTTTTGATGTGAATTCAATTGGTGCTGTGGCTACAACGATTCAGGCAGACACTGTTTGCTTGGGAAAGAATATCAATTGGACGGGTGTCACTAATTCCCCCATTGTGTCGTTTGGCAGGGCGGGGATAAGCAGTCTTCCTTTAACTATTTATGGTTCATTGATATTTGTTTCTGACATGAGTTTTACTTCTTTAAATAATCCCTTGATTGTGTTTGAAGGGCGGGGTGCTTATCAGCTAACTATGGCCGGGCAATCATTGATCAATGCAACGTATATAAAAATGTTTGGTGGTTCTTTAACGTTGCAAGATGGTTTCTCAATGACCAGCAATACACTCTACCTTAATAATGGAACGCTTAATGCGAATGGGCATAATGT
Source organism: Candidatus Omnitrophota bacterium (assembly GCA_043798045.1). Classification (GTDB taxonomy): domain Bacteria; phylum Omnitrophota; class Gorgyraeia; order Zapsychrales; family Fredricksoniimonadaceae; genus Fredricksoniimonas. The sequence goes on from JAZDPD010000167.1 coordinate 9,664, forward strand.
AACGCTTCTATCTTTTGATTCAAATGTTGCCACAACGAGAACTTTAACTATGGGTTCAGGAACATGGACTATTAATGGTTCAACAGCGGCAACGTTGTGGAACATCACAACAACGACGAATTTAACACTGAATGCGAACACGTCAACGCTAGCGTTGACAGATGCAGGGGGCAATAATAAAACTTTTGCCGGCGGCGGGTTAACGTATAACAATTTATCGATTACAGGCGGCGGCGCGGGCACGTGGACTTTCAGTGGAGCTAATACGTTTAATAATTTCACGATCAATGCGCCTAAAACCGTTAAATTCACATCAGGTACAACCCAAACCATTACAGGCGATTTCATTGCAAAGGCCAGTTCGGGCAATGTGATCACCATGGCCTCAACGGTTGGCGGTTCGGCGTTCACATTATCCAAAGCCAGCGGTCAGGTGCTGGGCACATACCTTTCGCTTCAAGACAGCACAGCCACGGGTGGGGCGAAATGGTTTACTGCGGGGTCAACCAATGTTTCCGGGAATACGGGCTGGACGTTTGTGAATGCCCGCACCATTGCTAACGGCGGGGGCAACTGGAGTGCTACCGGCACATGGGTTGAAGGGGCAGTGCCAACTTCATCGGATGTGGTGATCGCCACCGCCACCTCTGGCAACCTTACGGTTGATGCCGCCGCGGCGTGTGCGTCCATAGACCTTACCAATTACGTCGGGACGTTGACGCACAATGCTTTTACACTGTCGGTAGGCAATGCCACCATGGGTTCGCTTACCTTTGTGCCGGGGATGACGTATACGGCGATCGGAGATACGAGTGCGATCAGCTTTGTATCGACCACAACGGGTAATACGGTAACAACAGCGGGAAAGCTTTTAGGGAATGTGACGTTTAATGGGGTTGGAGGGGGGTGGATATTGCAGGATGCTTTGTCTGCGCTGGATTCAACGCAAATGTTAACGTTAACCAACGGTACGTTAAATGCCAATGATCAGACGGTTGTTATAGGTAAGTTCTCAAGCGTAAATTCAAATGTCAGGACATTAACATTGGGGGCATCTTCGTTAACTTGCACGGCTGTGTCATCAACCCCGTGGACAACGATTACATCAACGAATATGACTCTTAATGCCGGGACATCAACCATTTATATAACTGGGACAGGGTCTGTGTTTGCCGGGGGCGGCATTTCAACATTTAACAATGTTGTTTTTTCTGGTTCAGGAACAAATCTTATCTCGGGGGCTAACACATTTAATAATCTAACCGTTACTGGGGCGGCTTCCAAAACCGGAAACTTTCAAATCAGTGCCGATCAAACAATAACAGGAACTTTAACAATTAATGGTGATAGTGTCACGAATCGATTGTTTGTAATAAGTGGTGCACTTGGAACATCGCGTGCGTTAACGGCTGCCAATGTTTCTGTCACCAACGCTGATTTTCGCGATATCACGGGTGCTGGTGCGGGAAGCTGGGACTTGTCGGCTATTAGTGGCGGGTCAGGCGATTGCGGCGGGAATTCGGGCATTACATTCACACCTGCGGCCACACAGTATTGGAAGACAACCACCACAGGTTCAAAATACTGGTCGGATTCAGCCAATTGGTTTTTAGCCACCAATGGCGGGGGTGGGGCGGGCCGCGTGCCTCTGCCGCAGGATGATGCGGTATTGGATGTAAACTCTATTGGAGCAACGTCAACAACAATTAATCATGATATGCCAAGGATCGGAAAGAACGTCAGCTGGGTCGGCGTTGCCAACACGCCTAAACTCAGAATAAACTCTGGTGTGGGACCGACTTTATATGGATCATTGGTGCTTGATGCCGGGATAACACTAGAAATGTATAATCTATCTTATGTTTTTGAAGGCCGTGGTTCTTATAATCTAACCACGGCAGGAAAAGGTTTAACATATCTCACGATTCAGATGATCGGTGGGACGCTGACATTATTGGATTCGCTTACTTTAAGTTATGGAGGATATGGAACGCTAATGTTGAGGAAAGGGTCTTTTAATGCCAATGGCTTTGACGTCACTACAAATGTGTTAACGAGTTATAGTGATACGGTGGGTACTTTAAGTTTGGGTTCTGGTACATGGACACTTAATAGTGGGGTGGCAAGCAATGTTTGGGATTGTCGTTGGGCTAGCATGAGTATTGATGCAGGTACTTCAACCATTGTATTGGCAGATAATGGTGCCAATAATAAGTCTTTCTATGGCGGTGACGCTACATATAACAATCTTTCCATCACAGGCGGAGGGACAGGTGCGTGGACCTTTAGTGGGTCTAATACATTTAATGATTTTACCATCAACGGCCCCAAGACCGTCAAATTCTCCGCTGGCACAACTCAAACCATCACCGGCAAATTCACCGCCGTTGGATCTACAGGTAATGTTATCACCATGAATACAGATACCGGTGCCGGCACGTTCACGCTGTCAAAAACCGATGGCTTTGTTGTGGGCGATTATTTGTCGTTGACCAACGGCACGGCTGCGGGCACGGCAAAATGGTATGCGGGTGCCCATAGTACCGATGGGGGCGGCAATACCGGGTGGTTGTTCAAGTCACGCCCCAGCGCCCTGATGTTGGGCGGATAAATGTCCGTGGTTGATTTCACACATAATATGTGTTAATATTTTTGTGTCAGGAGGATGTTTATGTCCAATGTTACCATGTCCATTGATGATGCGCTTTTACGAAGGGCGCGCAAGATTGCACTGGAGAAAAATACCAGTGTGAATGCCATCATTCGGGCGCATTTACAGGAAATTGTTTCGGGAGAACATGATCATGGTGAAGCTCTGGCGAGAAAATTCCTTGTCTCGGTCAAGAAATACAAGATAAGCGCCTGGCATAAGCCGGTAAAACGCGATGAGCTTTATGAACGCTAATATATTTTTTGATACAAATATCCTTATTTACGCTTATCTCGACAGTGAGCCAAAAAAGAAATCTTTGGCCCAGGCTTCTATCGCGGATGCCTTGCGTTACGGGATAGGGGTGGTATCTGTTCAGGTATTGAATGAATTCCTGGTCAATGCGCGTAAAAAACTTGTGCCCGCCATGACATGGCAACAGGCTCAGTCCGAGATGGAACTTTTAGCCTCAGGGATGAGGGTTGTGCCGCTGGAGGTTTCAGACGTTTGGGGGGCGATACGTCTGGCGCAAGAGAATCAGTTGAGTTACTGGGATGCGCTTATTATTGTGGCCGCACAAAAATCAAAATGCCGCACTATTTTAACGGAAGATTTGGCACATGGTTGTAAATACGGCGCTATTAAAGCTGTGAATCCTTTCTTTGGAAAATGAAGTTTATTCGTCATTTGTACTGTTTTTTTATCTCCTTGACACTCTAAAGCCTTGTTGATACGATGGTTACACAATTTTAGGAGGCCACAGGCTATGACGAAGAAAGATATTGTTTTAAAGATCACGGATATGACCGGTATCAAGCAGGTTGATGTGAAAAAGATCGTCCAGAAAACCTTCGATGTGATCGTTGAGAGTCTTAACCGCAACGAGAAGGTAGAGTTGCGTAATTTTGGTGTTTTCAAGATCAAAGAACGCCGCGCCCGTTTCGGACGCAACCCGCGCACCGGTGACAGCGTGCCTGTTCCGCCGCGCCGTGTGGTTGTTTTCAAACCAGGCCTTGAGATGAAACAAAAGATTAAATAACGTGAAAATTTCTTCTCCCCGCGGTACAAGCGATATCCTCCCTTGTCAGATCGCTGCATGGCAACAACTTGAGACCATTGCCAAAAAGATTTTCAAGGCTTATGGTTACAGCGAGATCCGTACCCCTTTGTTTGAGGAGGTCGGTCTTTTCAAGCGCTCACTGGGAGAAACGACAGAGGTTGTTAATAAACAGCTATTGGGTGTAGGCGCACTGCAGGAATCTCCTGTGTCTGCTGAGTCTCAAGGGCCGGCTTTCAGCCTTCGCCCGGAAGGAACCGCACCTGTTGTGCGCGCGTATAACCAGTATGATCTTGGGCGCGAGGAATTTTTATCCAAGCTTTTTTATATGGGGCCCATGTTTCGCGGCGAGCGGCCTCAAAAAGGTCGTTTGCGTCAGTTCCATCAGATCGGTGCTGAGGCTATTGGGCGTGGCGCTAACCATCCGCTTTTGGATGCCGAGCTTATCGCCCTGAGCGTGGGGCTTTTGGCGAGCTTTGGATTAAATGATTTCAAGTTAAAGATCAACAGCCTTGGCAGTGCGCAAGACAAGCAGAATTTTGCGGTGTGGCTGCGTGAGGCTTTAAAAGGGAAGATCGATCATTTATCCGATGAAACCAGGGCGCAATATGAGCGCAATGTGTTTCGTCTCCTGGATTCCAAAGAACAGGCCTGTAAGGATGTTATTAACAGCCTGGATATTGGTACGCGTCATTTGTCGGAAAGCGGCATGCAGTATTTTGAACAGGTAAGAAAAGGCCTGGATCAGCTGGGGGTTACTTATGAAGTTTCCCCTCATTTGGTCAGGGGCCTTGATTATTATACGCATACGGTCTTTGAGATTTCATACGCAGGCCTGGGGGCGCAGGATGCTTTAGGTGCTGGCGGCCGCTATAACGGGCTCATCGAGCAATTGGGCGGCGGCGACCGCAGATTTCCCCAGCAGGTGGGGGCCATGGGGTTTGCCCTGGGGATGGAGCGAATTTTGCTGGCCCTTGAAGCCCAGGGAAAGTTGCTGGTGTCCAGGTGTTCCCTGGATGTTTTTGTGGTGGCGGGGAAAGTTGAATTGGAAGAAGCTGTATTTGCCCTGGTGCATGAGCTGCGTCAGGCCGGCATGGCCGCGGACATGGATTTTGGCGGTGGACGGGCTTTTAAAAAACAATTTGAGCAAGCCAACAAGCTTGGCGCCCGGTACGTTGTTATTTTGGGTGAAGAGGAAATTGCCAACCATACGGTTGCCGTAAAGAATATGACGACGGGCGAACAGGTTTCATTGACCAGAACAAGTATTATTGATCATATCAAGGCAGCGTTGTAGGGGCGACCCTTGTGGTCGCCCTAAAAAATAGGGTTTCACAAATATCAAGGTTGAATTGTAGGCGCGACCCATGTGTCCGCCCTATACCGGATCAGTCGGTAAAATTGAAACATTTGAAACAATCGGAATAATAATTTAGGAAGGGCAATAAATGTTACGCACGCATACATGTGGGGAATTAAGGCCGGTACTTAAGGATCAGGATGTTGTATTGACCGGCTGGGTGCACCGTCGTCGTGATCATGGTAAATTGATTTTCATTGATATCCGCGACCGGTATGGCATTACGCAGGTCGTTTTTGTTCCCTCCGTGGCTAAAGCAGCCCACGAGACGGCCCAGAAACTGGGGCCTGAGTTTGTGGTGCGCATCAAGGGCAGCGTGAGTGTCCGGCCGGACAAGAATGTCAACCCGGATATGCCCACCGGCGGGGTTGAGCTGTTGGCCAAGGAGCTTGAGATCCTTAACGAGAGTAAAGTCCCGGTATTCGAGGTGGTGGGGGATACGGATGTTACGGAAGAATTGCGTTTGACGTACCGTTATCTGGATATTCGCCGCGATAAAATGCGTGAAGCGCTTTTGACACGCCACAAATTGTCGGCCACGGTGCGTAACTTTCTTAACAGCGAAAATTTCATCGAGGTGGAAACACCCGTGCTGACCAAATCAACGCCTGAAGGCGCGCGCGATTTCCTGGTGCCCTCGCGCATGAATATGGGCCAGTTTTATGCCCTGCCGCAGTCGCCGCAGATATTCAAGCAGCTTTTGATGGTGTCGGGCATGGATCGTTATTATCAGATCGTCAAGTGCTTCCGTGATGAAGACCTGCGTTCGGACCGTCAGCCCGAGTTCACCCAGATTGATATGGAAATGTCTTTTGTGGATGAAGAGGATGTTTACGCGGTCACCGAGCGCATGTATCAGCAGATATTCAAGGAGATCAAGGGCATTGATCTTCCGATCCCGTTCCCGCGCATCACGCATGCTAAGGCTATGGCCGAGTATGGATGTGACAAGCCGGATATTCGCAAGGATAAGGCGAATCAGGAAGAATTTGCATTTTTGTGGGTTACGGAATTCCCGCTTTTCAAATGGGATACCGAAGAAAAACGCTGGGTCAGCGAACACCATCCCTTTACGTCAGTTCATCCGGATGATGTGGCCATGATGGATGGAGAGGATTTGAGCAAGATCCGTTCACGGGCCTATGACCTGGTACTCAATGGCAATGAAATCGGTTCAGGTTCGATCCGTATCCATCGCCGTGAAATCCAGAAGAAGATCTTTGACACGATCGGGCTTGGGGCTGAGGAGATTGAATCGCGTTTCGGGTTTTTGTTGCGCGCGTTTGAGTATGGCGCACCGCCGCACGCGGGGGTGGCTTACGGGCTTGACCGTTTGGTCGCGATCCTCACCGGTCTTGATTCGATCCGGGATACCATTGCGTTTCCCAAGACCCAGCGCGGGGCGTGTCCTTTGTCAGAGGCACCGTCGTCAGTTGATGCCAGGCAGCTTCAGGATTTGGGGCTTGTGTCATTGAAAAAGAAATTGTGATAAAGGGCCGGCACAGCTGACCGGCCCGTGCATTACGGGTGAATCTTTTGTGTCGCAGGGGCGGACCCAAGTGTCCGCCGTAAGAAGGTTGAATCGTAGGGGCGGGCCCAAGTGTTTGCCCTGTACCGGAGTAAGTTATGTTAAGAAATGCATTCATGGCGTTAGGATTAATTATTTTTTTATCCGGTTGTGTGACCGCCAAAACGTACGTGATCAACAAGCCGCGCGTTGACCAGGAAATTCCCGGGATGCCGCAACAGGGTCCGGTGAAGACCCGTAAGGTTGTTGTGGTTGAGGTTATTGAGAAAGACAAGGCAGGGGCGGTTCAGGTGGTTGCGCCCGTGGTTGCGTCTGTGGTGGTGCCTGCCGTTGATCATGATAGCGATGGGGTGGTTGAGCCCAAGGTTACGGCCGAAGAAAAGGATTTCAGTCTGCCCAAGAGTGCGGTGCCTCAAGTCAAGGCCGAGCCGGTGCTGGTGATTCCTCAGGAGTATGTGGTGGTCAAGGATGATACGCTGCAAAAGATTTCAAAGAAAGTTTACGGAACTTACGGTAAGTGGACTAAAATTTATGATGCGAACCGGGATGTTCTCAAGGACCCGAATTTCCTCAAGTCGGGCGTGAAGCTCAAGATCCCGTCATTGGATGCTATAGAAGAACCTGCGGTGAAAGGGGCGCTTTAACGCATGATCCTGAATTTAAAGTTTGATGATAACCGTGATATCCAGCAGCTTTTTGGAAAGTACGACGAGAATCTGAAGACCATTGAAAAGGAATTCGGTGTCCGCATTTACCGCACCCAGGAAGGGCTGCGTGCGGATGGTTCTGAAGAGAAGGTGGCTCAGGTTGGTGAATTGTTCAATTATTTGCTGGGCATTGTCAAAAGCGGGCGCGCGGTCAAGAAGCGCGACATCCAGTTTGCCAACCGCGTGGCCGAGCAGGAGCAGGAAGACGGTTTAAAGCGGCTTTCCAAAGAGAAAATCGAGCTTCCGGTCAAGGGTGGTCTTATCACGCCCAAAACCAAAGGGCAGATCGATTATATTGAAGCGATCAAGCAGCATGATATTGTTTTCGGTATTGGTCCGGCGGGGACAGGGAAGACTTATCTGGCCATGGCCATGGCGGTCAATGCGCTTAAGAAAGGCCTGGTTCGCCGTATTATCCTGACGCGTCCGGCGGTTGAGGCAGGGGAGAGTCTCGGGTTTTTACCGGGTGAGCTTGAGCAAAAGGTCATGCCGTACCTGCGGCCGTTATATGACGCGCTTTATGAAATGCTCGAGCCTGATAAGGTCGAGCAGTATGCCGAACAGGGGATCATTGAAGTGGCGCCGCTGGCGTATATGCGCGGGCGCACATTCAATGAGGCTTTTGTTATCCTGGATGAAGCACAGAATTCAACACCTGAACAGATGAAAATGTTCTTAACACGACTTGGATTTGATTCCAAGACTGTTATCACGGGGGATGTGACCCAGAGCGATCTGCCTGAAGGCCAGCCGATCGGCCTTGTCGAAGCGGAAAATGTGCTGCGTCATGTGGAAGAGATCAAGTTTGTGCATTTGACTGCAGAAGATACGGTGCGCCACGAACTTGTTCAGAAGATCATTGAAGCCTATGGCAAATACCACAAGTAAATTCAAAGACAGGGTCGTGATCGCTACAGGGATATTCCTGATCCTTCTGGCGTATTGCTTTACGGCCGGTTTGTCGTTGATCATTCCTTTGGTCCTTGTTTTTTACGCATGGCATCTTTCCTTGTTCAGATGGGTTGACGGCCGGCGTTGCCTGCATCTGGGTTTTCTTTTGACGCTCATGATGTTTTTGGGCCATGCCATGATGGAGTATTCCGATTTTTCACCGTATTTTATTCCGGTGGCGAGTGTGGGCATGCTCACCATGCTTCTTTTCAATGACCTGCAGCTGGCGTTTTCCATGTCGTTTATTTCCTCGGTGGTATTAAGTCTTTCCCTGGGGTTATCGCTGGATTATTGCATCACAGCATTTATCGGCGGCTTGACAGGTGTTTATATCCTGCGGGATGCGCGTACCCGAAGCAAGATCCTTTTGGCCGGGTGCATGGTGGGGCTTGTGCAGGCCTTGGGTTGTTTTCTGGAACATCCTTCGTTTTCCATTAATTTTGTAACCGAGGCCTTGAGTCCGTTATTTCTGGGAGGCTTGTTCTCTGGAGCTGTTATCCTGGTTACCCTCAAGGTTTTTGAAACCCTTTTTGGCGAAATGACACATTTCAGTTTGCTGGAGCTTTCGGATTCCCTGACCCAGCCGCTTTTAAAACGTTTGGCCATTGAAGCGCCGGGAACATATCATCACAGCCTTATATTAAGCAACATTGCCGGCTCTGCGGCGGACGCCATTGGGGTCAATGCGCTTCTGGTGCGTGTTGGTGCGTATTATCATGATGTGGGCAAGCTGGTCAAGCCCATGTATTTTACCGAGAACCAGATGATGAAGGACAACAAGCATGATGACCTCGAGCCGTCCATGAGCCGTCTGGTGATCCTTAACCATGTCAAGGAAGGTGTGGAGATTGCGCGTGCTTATAAACTTAATCCCAAGATCATTCATTTTATTGAACAGCATCATGGCACAAGCCTGATTTATTATTTTTACCAGAAGGCGTTGGCCGGAGATGATTCAGAGTCGGTGGATGAAGAGAATTATCGTTATCCAGGCCCAAGGCCCCAGACCAAGGAAGTGGCCATTGTCATGCTGGCGGATGCGGTGGAAGGTGCTACGCGTTCGCTGGATGAGCATACACCCGCCAGGATCAGTGACCTGGTGCGCAAGGTGGTTAACAACAAGTTTATTGATGGTCAACTGGATGCCTGCAATCTGACGCTGCGTGAGATCGATATGATCTGTAATGTTTTTACCCGTGAACTTTCCGCCATGTATCATGTGCGTGTCAAATATCCGCAAGCCTCCAAAAAGCCTAATGGCCACTGACCGCTCACCTTGGCGGGTGGACATTACCGCCCATGCGCCGGTTCCAGTTTCTGTTAATGATATTAAGGATGTTACGGTTTGTTTTTTGAAATCCCTTAAGGTTCGGCGGGCTGATATTTCTATTGTATTTGTCAAGGATGCGGACATGCGCCGGTTGAACAAGGCCAGCCTTGGCCATGATTACGTGACAGATATCATTACGTTTGACCTTTCCGACGGGAAAGAGGGTTTGCTGGAAGGTGAATTGGTTATTTGTCCGGCACAGGCCCGGCGTAATGCGCGTGCGTGCGCGGAAACCTTTGAACGCGAGGTTTTGCGTTATATAGCCCACGGCCTTTTGCATTTAAAAGGATACGACGACGCCACAGACGCCGAGCGCGCCCGGATGCGCAAGAAGGAAAATAGTCTTTTGGGTTTGGCGTTTAATGTAGTGGCCGGCCACCGTGCCGGCCATCTTATGCGTTGATGTTTATGATTAAAGGGCGGCCACAGGGGGCCGC
>JAZDPD010000170.1:0-2857 GCA_043798045.1 Candidatus Omnitrophota bacterium
CGGCGGTCCGCTTTATTCGTCCTGTGATATGCCGGAATCACCAGGCTATCAGGGTCTTCCGGGTCGAACTCCATCTTGTCGGAAGAAGAAGAAGTCATGACGACTTTCAAAGTCCCGTCCTTCAGGTCTTCATTGTGCCACTGAGATCTTAACGCAACAATTTCATTGTAAAGAGCAACAGCTATGCGGCGGCTCATGGTTACAATCATGGCCTTGCCGTCAAAAACTTCCGCGCGCTTTTCGTAATGCGCAATGATATCCCGCGCCAGATTCTGCAAACGCTCAGGATGGCCGACAATGGCTTCCAGTTTGGTCCATTTGGCTTTAGCCTTCCGGGTTTCGGAAGCGCCGTCATCGGTCATTTCCCTGTCAAATTCTTCTATCAGCTTCCGGCCATCTTCCGTCAGGTTAACTTTAGCAAGGCGGCTTTCGTAGTAAATCTTTACCGTTGCACCGTCTTCCACGGCCTGGGCGATATCGTATATGTCAATGTAATCGCCGAACACCGCCGGCGTGTTTATGTCGGTGCTTTCCACCGGCGTCCCGGTAAAGCCGATAAAGGTCGCGTTGGGGACGGCATCCCGCAAATACTTGGCAAAACCATAAGCAACACGTTTTCCGTTAAGCTTACCGGTATCATCCTTCGTGTCAACCAGCTTTGCCTGAAACCCGTATTGTGTGCGGTGCGCTTCATCCGCGATAACAATAATATTACGGCGCTCCGACAACCGGTCGTAGGCAGCGCGGTCAGTCTCCGGGAAAAATTTCTGAATGGTCGTAAACACGATCCCGCCGGATGCCACTCTGAGCAGAGACTTCAAATGCTCGCGGGTTTCCGCCTGCACCGGAGGCTGGCCGAGCAGACTTGACGATGCGGCAAAAGTATCAAAAAGCTGCTGGTCAAGGTCGTTCCGGTCGGTAATGACAACAATGGTCGGGTTATCCAGGTTATGGATCAGTTTGCCCGCGTAAAAAACCATAGAAAGGCTTTTCCCTGAACCCTGCGTGTGCCATATTACACCGGCCTTGCGGTTCCCTTTTTCGATTGCGGCAATACGAGTGCTTTCCACCGCCTTATTCACCGCATGGTACTGATGGTAGGCCGCAATTTTTTTCACGGTCTCAATCTGCGTAAGTCCGGTTTTGGCATCTGTCTTTTTATCTTTTTCAAAAACAATGAAGTTCCGGATCAAGTCAAGCAGCGTTGCCCGGTTAAGCATGCCTCTGATTAGTACTTCAAGCTGGCTGATTCTGTCCGACTTGTCTGACTGGTCTGACTGGTCTAACTTCTTCCATGTCTGGAACCTGCTGAAGGAAGATGAGATAGTCCCGGCCTTTGCTTCCAGGCCGTCGGAGATGACGCAAAAAGAGTTGTAGAAAAAAAGAGATGGAATGACTGTCTTATAGGTCTGTATCTGGTCAAAGGCTTTGCGGATGGTAGCATGTTCATCCGCCGGATTCTTAAGTTCCATCACCACCAGCGGCAAGCCGTTTACACAGAGAATCACATCAGGCCGCTTGTTCTGATTGCGTTCGATAACAGTAAACTGATTTATGGCAAAGAAAACATTGTTCTCCGGGTTCTGAAAATCAACCAGCCAAATCCGTTCGCCGCGTTCCTGGCCGTCTTTGTGCACTGTGACCGGAACGCCTTCGGCAAGCATCTTATGAAAAGCTTCGTTGGCGTCAATAAGCTGGGGAGAATATACGGATAATGCCGCTTTAAAGGCCTCCTGCCGCGCTGTTTCCGGCACCGCAGGATTCAGGCGCTTTATGGCCTGTTCCAGCGTATGCCCTAAAACGACATCGCCATAGCTCGCGCGCTTTTCCGGTTCGCCCAATGGAGGCACCGATTCGACGACCATTGTAGGGTCATGCCCAACTTCAGCATCGGGCGCAATGGATGGTCCGGGAATGCAGGAAAAACCGAGCTGCCTGAGTTCGTCAAGAGAGAAGATCTCAATTTCGGACTCGGTGAATTTTCTCATTTTTTCCCTTCTATCCGTTTTATTTCTTTATCAAAATCAGAGATGAAGTTTTTATCCTGAATAACGCGAAATTGTTCATACTCCTGTTCGGCTTTTAACTTCGCCTCCAGAGCAGATACCCTGCCTTTATCCTTGAGAATAGGGTAATTGGACAATTCCAAAAAGCTGTGCAGGAACTGCGCCCATCCTTCCATTTTTGTTACAATCTGTCTTTTGGCGCGATTTTCCGCAAGGTCAAGATAGGCCGAAATGATTTGATTCAGCTCTTTTATATGAGCTTCGCTCAGGTAATTCTTTGCGATGGCAACATCGGATTTCAGTATTTTACCTTCCGGGGCCTGTTTCCAGCTTGTCAAACCCATATAAATCTTTGTTGCGTCTGCCGAATCATAAATAATTTCCGCAGCGGTTTTACCGGTTATAGCCCAATGCAGCTTGTTCTGCACCGTTGCGAAGAATTCTTTTGCCAGAGGAGCATTTTTGTCATAATCAGCGGAAAGAGCGTAAATGTCGGTAATTTTTTGATAAAAGCGTCTTTCGCTGGCCCTGATTTCCCTGATTCGCTCAAGGAGTTCCTCGAAATAATCCTTGCCGAAAACCCTGTTTCCCTGTTTCAGCCGCTCATCGTCCAGAACAAACCCTTTGATAATAAACTCTTTTAATGTTTTGGTCGCCCATATACGAAACTGTGTTGCCTGATAGGAATTAACACGGTAGCCAACTGCAATAATAGCATCAAGGTTGTAGAATTCCATATCCCGGCTGACCTGCCGCTGTCCTTCCTTTTGAACTGTTTCCAAAATGGAAAGGGTTGCTTCCTGCTGCAGCTCACCGGTCTCATAAATATTTGCCAGATGCTTACTGATGGC
>JAZDPD010000205.1:0-4878 GCA_043798045.1 Candidatus Omnitrophota bacterium
TATCCCACTCGGGACCACGGATACTGTATTCAATCGGAAACCCGCGTTGCGCTGAGAAACCACTTAAGGACAAGTCCTGGATCCTGGTCCTTAACTTGGGGATCTTATTCATTTGTTCACGGAATATTTTCATCATTTCCGCCTGAGATAAATGCCGGCCATCAACCAATGGCCGTTGTTGCGGGGCTTTTAACGTAACAAACATACTCGCCGATGTAACATCGCCGCCCCCAAAACCGCCGACCGCCACAAAATATCTCAAAACCTCGGGCCGTGATTTAACAAACTTCTCGGCTTCACGGACACGTTCATCGGTAAAAGCCAATGAAGACCCCGGAGGTGTTTGTAATGAACACATGAACATGCTCTGATCCTGCGCCGGCACAAATTCTTTTCGCAATACCCCGAAAATCTTAAGCGATGCCCCGAAAATAGCCAAAGAAACAATAATAACAATCCATGGGAATTTGAGCGCCGTGGCCAAAGTATGTCCATAACCTCCGGCCAATTTCCTGAAACCACCATCAACCATCTGCCCAAAACGCGTGTTGCGGCCAACCTGAAGGAACTGGGAACAACGCATCGGCGTCAACATCAACGCCTCTAATAAGGACAGCCACACCGCTACGGAAATAGTCACACCGAATTCAAAGAAGAATTTTCCCATAATCCCGGAAATAAAAATAACCGGCACAAAAATCGCGGTCATGGCCAGTGTTGTGGCAAAAGCCGCCCCCATGATCTGATTGGCACCTTTACTCGCAGCAGCCGCCTTCTCAAGGCCATGCTCTCGAAAACGCACAATATTTTCCAGCACCATGATCGAATCATCAACAACAATACCCACCGCTAAAGAAAGACCCAGCACCGTAAATGTATTAAGAGTAAACCCAAGGAAATGAATCACAATAAAAGTACCCAAAATAGAGGTGGGGATCGCCAGCAGGATATTCAGTGTCGCACTCCACCCCCCCAGGAAGAACCAGCAGACCAAAGATGTAACAATCGCAGATAAAAAGAGCGTGAAATTCAACTCATGGATCGAATCCTCGATGAACTTGGTTCGGTCAAATACAATCTCGGCCTTGATATCAGGCGGAAGCTCTTTGAGCACTTCCTTCAGGCGGGCCTTAACAGCATGCGCCACAGCCACCTCATTGGAACCGCTCTGTTTCTTGATACCCACACCGACCGACTGTGTGCCGTTCACACGGGATATCCGGCGGATATCATCAAGCCCGTCTTCGACCCTGGCCACATCTTTCAGGAAAATCGGCACATAAATCGGTTTTCCACCACGGCTGGTAATGGGAATATTCCCAAAGTCCTCTATGGTTTTAGCTTCCCCCATCACACGGATGCTCTGCTCGGTCTGGACGGTTTCTATGGCACCAGCGGGAACCTCGACATGTCCCGAAACAATCGCCTGTTTCACATCCTGGATCGTTAATTCATATTGATTCAGTTTATTCATATCAATCCACAGCCTGAGGCTTGGATCAATGTACCCCCCTAAAAGAACCTCACCCACGCCGTTAACTGTGGTGAACCTGTCACGCAAGTGCTGTTCAACATATTCCATCAGCTGGCGCTTGGGCCGGTCACTGGTAACTCCAATAAACATGATCGGATGATCGCTCGGATTGGACTTTCGAATGATGGGCGGATCAATATTTTTAGGAAGCTTGCGCTGCACTTCATTGATTTTGGACTGAATCTCCTGAACCGCCACATCAATATCATGTCCCAGTTCAAGCTCAACGGTCACAGTGCCTGATCCCTGACGGATGGTGGATGATATTTCCTTGACGCCCTGTACGGTCATCAAGGCCTGTTCCACCTCATTAACCACATCCGTTTCCATAACCTCCGGCGCCGCACCTTCCCAGGACAAGCTGACCTTGATCGTTGGAAAATCAATATTAGGAAGCTGGCTTACCCCCATCCGGGTAAAACTGATGAACCCGAAAAACATAAGCCCCAACATGAGCATCCAGGCAAATACATATTTTCTGATGGCAATATCTGAAATAGACATCAATTGACCTCCCCGATTGCCACTTTAAGTGCATCCTGCGCACGATGAGCATCCGCCTTACCAGCCACCAGGTCACGACGGCTGCCTTGCAAATCTTCAAGCGCTTGCAAGACATCCAGATTGTTAACCAGGTTCTTTTGAAAATCCTCTACCTGAAGCGCATAATTTTTATCCGATGCCTCAACCGCACGGCTCAATGCATCCAAACGGCGCAGGGCAAACTGCAAACGGGTATAAGCCTGGCGAACCTCCAGCAATGCCTTACGACGCACCTGCGACAACTTAAGATCAGCTTCAACCGCCTGCGCTTTTGCCTGCGAAACCTGCCCTGCATCACTTAACCCGTTAAAAATCGGCAAATTAACGGCCAAAGTCACATCCCAATCATTTCCCTCCCCCGCATCCGGCCTCTTGGTATAGGCCGCAGCACTCAAGGTCACTGAGGGCCAAAACAATGAACGCGCCGCTGTGACATTATTCTTATATACCATGAAACTTTCCTGAGCCGCCACAACATCCGACCTGGCATCTACCTTGTTATAAAGATCTTCAGGCTTCATATCCACACGCGCCATGTCTTCCTCTATAAGATGATCAAATGTCTGGCCGATAAGAAACTCCATTAACTGCCCGGCCATTTCCTTCTGGGAACAATCACCTTCGATCAAAGCTTCTGTTTTTAATAATCTAGCCCGGGCACTGGACACTTCACTGAGACGAGACCTCCCGATCAATTGACGCCTGGTCAATTCCTCCACGCGTTCTTCAAGCGCCTGATGAGTGGCTTCCAAAGCCTCAAGGTCCTGCTGATAGCTCAAATAAAGATAAAAGGCATCTGACACATCAGTAAACAACAATTCTTTAGCGCGCTTGAGTTCTTCGGCACGCTGTTTGCCCAAATGCTTGCTGGCCCTGATCGCGGCAAATTCCTTAAACCCGGTAAATAACGGTTGTGTAAACGTAAATTTGGCCTCTGGTGTAGAGCCCCCCATCGTGTCATTTGACGTCACATCCTGCCATTTCTGGGAATAAGCAAAACCCACCTTGGGCAATGCAGAACTCAAGGACTGCAGCATCAACCCTTCCGTTTCCTTGATAACCTCAGACTGAATCGCCACGGTTTCACTGCGTTTAAGCGCCAAGCCATAGCACTCCCGAAGCGTCAAACCCTCAGCCCTGGCCAGGCCTGTGCCACAAAATATCACCATAAAAAAAATAAACTTCTTCATAAACCCTCACTCATCTTCTTTAACAATTCAAGATACTTTTGGGCATCATCCCTGGAAAGCCGGGATAATATCTCTGTCCAGCGCGTAACAATCCTCCCGCGTAATTGCTCGGCCAATTTCGTACCCTGCGGCGTCATTTCAACCATAACCATGCGGCGGTCACTGGGTGCTATCACACGCGTCACCAATCCGGCTTTTTCCAAACGCGTGATAATGCCTGTTGCCGTAGGTGCTGAAACCTTCATTTCACAGGAAATATCCGCCGCGCGCTTGGGACCCTGATGAAAAAGCATCATGATAACAAATAACTGGGCCTGCGGCAAATCCACAACCTGATTAATATCAGCCAGCATCTTACGCCCGATGCGCGGGCCGATCAAGGCCACTTCTTCCGCAATTTGAACCATTGACTTCATGAGATCCCTTTCATTAGCTTCGCTAAAGATTAGCATGGCTAACTAATCTGTCAAGAAAATCCTGTGGTTCTGCAGCTTGATGTTTAGTAAGCCAAAAGTCGTAAGTTCATGAACGCAGGTGAGGAAAAACAACGGGCAGTCTTAACGCTCACATCAAGAAATTATTTTACACATTTACACCGAGAAGTCTTGATAAATCGCTCACTGGCGTAATGTTATGAATAAATGGAATAAACCCATCAAAACCATCCTTAACAGCATTTCGAATCACTTGATCATTAAACATGATTCTGGAATCACCTGATTTCTTGACGTCGATATTCTTAATATCAATACCACCTAAATAGTCCTCGCCCGTCTTTTGACTGGCGTCCAACATACTTACCAGTTTTCCAGCGCCCGCGAATGAAAAAACATTCTGTCCTGACATGGATTGCGCATATTGAACAAAGAAATCTTCATCAATGAATCTCTTCGTATCAACATCACTTAAGATTGTCCCCATATAAACTATCCCGGTACTGGCCTTTTGATAAACATCAAGCTGGAAAACCAACTGTTCAACATCCGCCGCTACCATTGAGCTAATATTCTTCATCACAATCACATCCCCTTCATTCATGGCTCCGGCGAGCATGGAAAAGAAAGCCAAACGATCTGCCTTGGACTGATGAACAACAACATTATTGACCGTATACACCTTTAGCCCTGAGCTTTTAACTTCAGACAAATCTGTTGTTGCATAAAAACTTACCCCGGCTTCTTGAAGCACATTCCTGACAGGATTCCTACGGATTAGAATATTGCCTTCCGGCGAAACACGCCCGTCATCTTGACCTACAAAAGACCGATTTTCCTGCTTGTACTTAAACGCCATTTGATCCTGATCATGTGTGATCAATTCTTGCTGCATCCCCTTAATCCCATTGATCCCAACAATGTGGACAAGATCCAGAAACAGATCCTTGCTTTGATTTTGTGATTCTAAAGACAAAGGTTTGCCGAAATGATAAACTCGTGTGTCAGGTGAAAAAGCAATCGAATCATCAACGAAAACACCATTCCACATCAAATCATGTTTAATCATAATCTCACTCACACCCGCAAATGGTTCCGAACCACTTTTGGTGACGAGGAAGCGAATTTCTTTAATATCTGACAAGTAATATTTCTCTTCTGCACTGATAGCTCGAAC
>JAZDPD010000177.1:0-4944 GCA_043798045.1 Candidatus Omnitrophota bacterium
TGCGCTTGATGTTACAATTTCTCTGCTCCATAGATCTCCTGTTCTTTGTTTTGTCGACTAACTTACAAAGTAACAGTTTTTGCTGATCTATGGAGCTCTTTTAAATTTTTCCTGTCGCACTTGTGATTACAATTTTCCAAAATGTCGCTTGATCTTTAAATTCTGGCAACCTTTTCCCGAACCCCGCGATTACGGATGATAAGCCCATCCAGAAAGCGCCTGACAATCTGATCCCCGCACTGGCGATAATGCGGATGGTCTTCCCTCCTGAAAAAAGCCGACAATTCGGTTTCCGAAATGGCAAAATCCGCCATCTTAAGGATCTCAACAATATCCGAATCCCGAAGCTTTAAGGCAATCCGTAATTTCTTCATGATGTCGCTGCAACCACTGAAGGATCTTAGTGGTCAATGCGGCCTTGATCTTGCTCATCACGGCCGAGGCTGGCATCACTTCTCGCGAAACATTGAGCGGCAAGTCATTGGTATCAACAACCCCACGGATAAATTGCAAATATTCAGGCAGTAATTCCTTTCAATCATCCATGATCATGATCTTCTTTGTATACAGCTGAAGCGTCTTGTGTTGATGGGAACGGATGAGCTCAAAAGGAGCCTTCTTCGGGATGAACAGCAGTGCCTTGAATTCTGCCCCAGCGCTTTCAACCGACAAATGCAATGACCCCAAAGAATCCTGACTTGCATGACGCGTTTCAATGGTGACTTCATCGGCCACCATGAAAACAGCATAAAAACCTACGCCGAACTGTCCAATAAGATCCCCGACATTCTTACCTTCTTCTTTCATTTTTTGAAGGAATTCCAGCGTGCCTGAACGCGCCACGGTACTGATATTCTCGATCAGATCCTCACGGGTCATCCCGATGCCATTATCCTCAATGGAAAACGTCTGCGCCTTTGGATCAAGCATGATCTTGATCTTAAGATCCTGGCCCTTGTCGAGGATCGCATCATCGGTCAATTCACGGTAACGCGCCTTGTTTGAAGCGTCAGAAGCGTTAGAAATAAGCTCTCTTAAAAAAACCTCGGGGTGCGTATAGAGGGAATGAATGATCATCTGCAGCAGCTGTTTCATTTCAGCTTTGTATTCCATTTTCTCAACGGATGACTAGTTTTCCATGTTCTTAAACTCCTTGAATGATTATTTCCAATCTTCCCAACCAGATGACTATTAAGTTTCTTCAGTTCATGGATTTTGTTAATGAAAAAAATAAGGAAGAAACTTATCGGACGGGAATTCGAATATCCTTAACACCGCAAAAGTCGGCTACAGACATTGTTAAAGGCTGTATCCCTATTATATTCGGAACAAGCCCTGATGCCTGCTTTATTTGAGCCACAAGTGCAGGATTAAACTCAAATTGAACACCTGCCGTTGTTCCCTGCTTGATCGTAACTTTATCCTGCGAGAGATCAATACCACCATTTTGGGCCAAATCAGGACCTTGCGCCTTATCGGCTAAATTTATAGCCGTTGAATTTAAGACCTTTAGCATATTCTCAGCATGCGTGACAGGCACATGATTACCGTCTTTCTTGATGCTCCCTAAAGCATCAAGCACTGAGAAAGCAACCACCAACTCAACAGCATGCGGAAAATCATTATCATCTCCTTGAAACTCATACTTCCATTGCTTCTTCCAAACGCCCAGAAGCTTTTCATAACTTGCCAAAGACTTATTACTATCCGACAAAGAATAATAGGAATGATTTTTCACGGCAAACAAAACCGCTTTTGATATGGGCTTTTCTTTATATGTCAATGTGGCAAGATTGTCCTTTAGAATCTTAAGCGACCCGTATTCATGGAAACGAAACGTATGACTAACGCCATCAGCATTTAAATGCTGGTATTTCTCAAGTCCTTTACCCGCATCATGAAAAAGAATAAGCGCCTCAATCTCATCCCGATGATCATTAAGTGTGCTCATGACAAGTTCTCTTAATGGCGCTTTAAGTTCAGGGTAACTCGACGGGGCGCTGATTAATGTATGCCAAGCTTCAAGGATTTTATCAAGGTGATCCTTAAGCGTCGCGTTAACCCCGCCCTCGGTGTGCCAACGGGCGTTGTAGTGAGGCACATTGAGAAAATGATAATCATTAAAACCCTTCACGTCAAAATTTATATAGTGATACTGTGGAAATACACCCGGGAATACGCGTTCAAATTCGACAAATACCGTTGTCCCATTTCTTTCCAACGATTCAACCTTAAGCTGAGCCCCCATATAACCCAAAGCATTTTCTACTGATGCCAAACCAAAACCTTCACCCGGACGATCATCCACATTTGAACCCCGTTTGCCAGTATATGTCACATCAAATAACTCCTCTTCAGGGATTCCGATCCCAGAGTCGGAAACCTTCAAGACAACCCTTGGAACACGATGAAAAGACTCATACACTCCTTCTAAACTAATTTTTACAAATCCCTTGTCAGTATACTTAATCGCATTCTCAATTAAATTCTTTATAACAAAATGAATATATTTGATATCAACACTTTTTGCAATCAGTGACAAATCTTGAATATCAACAAAAAATTCCAACCCTTTTTCTAACGCAGCCATACGGTATAACTCAACTTCTTGACGCACAATAGGCACAAGATCAATCTCACGTAAATCATAACCCAGCTCAAATAAGTCAATATGCATCCTATTATTGTTAATGTCCTTTTTAAGAAAATCAATCAGATGCTCCATTTGTTTGAAAACATCAACTGGTTCGCGACTCAATAAAGGATTCAAGCCCAATACAACAGCAAACTTCTCCCAAGACGGAAAATCCTTTTTCCATTTTGAAATTCCGCCATCATGCATCATGTAAGACATCAAAACCTTAAATTCTTTGTTTTTCTTGGCCTCCGACAGAAAACTTTCAGAAATATCGCGCAAATGCGAAATGTCATCCATCGGACGCATCATCCGGGAATATTCTTCAACCAATAGCCATTCAAGTTTTTCTTTGAATGCGTCAAGCCCTTCACTCTCAATTACTTCTTGCCCTTGTTTTAATAAGCCCATCATGCCTTCGATCGCCACATTCAATTCTTTGAGTTTCTCTACCACGATCTTCAAGGCGTCTTCTGAAGATAATTTTAAAGGATTTAATGGAACATCAGCTTTATGGAAACGCAATGTAAACGTTGACCCCTGACCTTCCTGGCTTTCAAAACTAAATTGTCCTCTCATGCCTTTTACTCTCCGAACAATATGAAATAGCCCTACGCCGGTTCCATCAGCCATCTTTCTGGCATTAGACGCCCGATAGCGATCCAAAAGAACCAGGTGTTTTTCAAATTCTGGAACTCCAATCCCCGTATCTTTAACAGACAAAACAATTTCATCTGCTTCTTTTTGAAGAGAAACCGTTATTGTCCCGCCGGAAGGTGTATATTTAAGCGCATTCGTGATCAGCTCAAAAATAACATACGCCTTAAGATCATACTCCCGCGAGGTCATCAGAAAGAAGTGTTCCTCTTTTATGTCAGCAATAATCTTTATATTCTTTTGCCTTGCCTCACTTTGCGCAAATTCTATTTCCAATCTTACCAAAATATCCAACGGCACAACCCCCTGATACGCGGGAACAATCTTTTGCAATTGGGTAAAAGCCTCGTTGGCTACATACGGATCCGGATCATTCATCTTAAGCCAGAGGTCGATTAATTTATCTCTCTCTTCTAGCATATCTTCACGATCATTTTCTTGGCTATCACGTTGAGCATTGTCCACCCCATCCTTGCCAACACCTCCATGTAAACGAAGAAATTCAGCAGTCACAAGACTTTTAATCACATCTCTTATAGGTGTTATATTTACTGGATGCCCTAACAAACCTTCCAAAGAATGTAAATCAGGACTTACCTCGACATTCACAAAGTTATCCGGCGGGTCAACAAAATAGATATTCTGCCTGAAATTGCGCGTTTTTCCTTCTAACTGCTCTGCCTCATTAGCAATAATATCCACAACCTCGCCCCAGTTAATTCGTTCACCACCTAATTCAAGGATGATCGGTGTCAAGGATTGCTCTTTCGTTAAATCAATCTTAGCAAGCTGTGTCAAAACCCTGGAAACATCATTATCCCGGATAAGTGAAGCGCTTAACCCCTTAAATGGTGTGAGCTTTCTTCCTGCAGGATATTCTTGCTGTGACAAAACAGCATCAATCAGTTTTAATAAGAACCCGGAATTTGACGACTTACGCATATCTTCGCCTACAAGTCCCATGATCCTAAGGATCATCACATTCTTGCTTTTATTCTCATGGGCGATCAGCATCAAAACTTTATCCATGAGCGCTTTAGAAACAGGATAGGCATAAGCCTTAAACCCCTGTTGCAACAGATCAATTGAAAGTTCCATCGAAAATTCTGCATGCGAAGGCATCCGCATGCCACCTCGATAATAATATTGCTGAACATAATTCTTAACCTTTTCAGCGGAAGCATCGATCCATGCCTGAGATTCGGGCGGAATCTTGTGAACATCAAAGGAAGAGATAAAAACTTTCTTTAAGTCCGGATCAACACCGTCAGCAACCAAAAGAGCCACAGCAGGCGCTATAACATTAGTATCAATGATCTGGGCCGTACCCAGAGAATTATTAATAAGGATGTTCGTACTGCTGTCAGCTGCTATATACAAAAGCGCTTCTTTATCCTGCATCAACATATTTAATGCTCTTAGATCAAACAGATCCCCCACGACCGTAGAAACATCAGGATACTGTTTTGAAAACTCACTTGCTTTCGGAGGCCGAACCAATCCAGCCACCTGAATATCCTTACCCACCGTCATCCCTTTAACAAGATTAGACCCAAGAAATCCAGTTCCCCCCGTTACTGCAACACTTAAACTTCCCGGAATTCTTTCCTTATCTAATTCAATTTCAAATACTGTTCCCAAACCATGGCCGC
>JAZDPD010000213.1:0-4495 GCA_043798045.1 Candidatus Omnitrophota bacterium
GAATGCTTGCAGGGTAACAATTGATCTTAAAGCTTATTTTTGTCGCACTATGAGTTACAATTCGCGAATTAATACCTCGCCCTTCTTTTTAATTGACATTTAATAACATTCTATATATTATATAAGGCTATACTCACTTGAATATATCTTTAGATTTTGCAAATTTTACATAAATAGTTCAAATTACGGAGGTTATGTTTCATGGCTGACTGGATTGGTATTAATCGCAGGGCGCGTCGTTGTTATGGTTTTGACGAGGTGGCACTGGTTCCTGGTGATAAAACTGTTAATCCTAATGAAGTAGATACCAGCTGGGCTATCGGTAAAATGAAATTTGACATACCGATCCTGGCGGCGTCCATGGATGGTGTTGTTAATGTTAAGTTTGCCATTGAAATGGGAAAGCTTGGTGGCATTGCGGTTATGAATCTTGACGGGATTCAGACACGTTATGAAAATCCGGATGAAATACTTGATCAGATTGCGGAGGCATCTCCGGATGAGGCAACCAAGCTTATTCAAACGCTTTACATCAAGCCTGTTAAAGAGGCGCTTATTGCCAAGCGCATCGAAGAAATAAAAAAACACAAAGTTCCTGCCATTGTCAGTTGTATTCCGCAGAATGCCAAAAAGTTTGGCGAGATTGCCATTGAAGCGGGCTGCGATATGTTTGTGGTTCAGTCGACGGTGGCGACGGTTCGTCATGTGGCCACGGAGTACAAGGCGTTTGATATTGAGAAATTTTGTAAAGAATCAAAAATTCCAGTCATGATCGGCAATACGGTTTCTTATGATGTGTCGCTTGAATTGATGGAAGCCGGGGCTTCTGCCATTCTTGTGGGTGTTGGACCGGGGGCGGCGTGCACCAGCCGCGGGGTTTTGGGGATTGGCGTTCCGCAGATTACGGCGACGGTGGATTGCGCTGCGGCACGGGATTATTATTTCAAGCGCAAAGGCAAGTATGTGCCGATCATCACAGATGGGGGCATGCGTATCGGGGGCGAGATTTGCAAGGCGATCGCCGCTGGCGGGGACGCGTGCATGGTTGGTTCTGCCTTTGCCAAGGCCTTTGAAGCGCCTGGCCGCGGATATCACTGGGGAATGGCCACATCGAATGCGAATTTGCCGCGCGGTACGCGCGTTAAGGTTGGACAGGCTGGCACGCTTAAGGAGATCCTTTTGGGGCCGGCCAAGGTTGATGATGGCTCACAGAATCTTGTCGGCGCGCTAAAAACGTCGATGGGGTCTTTGGGTGCGGCCAACATCAAGGAAATGCACGATGTCGAGATCATCATTGCGCATTCTTTCCAGAGCGAGGGAAAGGTGTTTCAGATGAGCCAGAAAATCGGCATGGGTAAATAACAACATCCTAGGAAAGTGAACGTCCAAATGGCCAAAGCATCAAAAAAACCTGTCAAGAAAGCTGTCACGAAGCCGGTTGCCAAGATTGCTTCCGCTTACGTCAAGGGGTCTGTGAAATTCCCGATGAAAAAGCGTGGTGCCAGGCATTTTGGGCATCATCCGATGGAGCGAAAGAGGGTTTCCCTTTTGAGTGGTTCGAGCAAGATGGTGAATATCAAGGTAAAACAGCTCAAGACCAAAGACGTTATTCTTGTTCTGGATTTTGGATCACAGTATACACAGCTAATTGCACGCCGTATCCGTGAGAGCAAGGTGTTCAGCCGGATTGTGCCGTTTAATATTTCCATCGATGAAATCAAGGCCATCGGTCCCAAGGGCATTGTCCTTTCCGGGGGCCCCATGAGTGTTTATGACAAGGATGCGCCTCATCCTGACAAGGGTATTTTTACGCTGGGTATCCCTGTACTGGGTGTTTGCTACGGGATGCAGGTGATCACGCAAATGTTGGGTGGCAAGGTTAACAAATGCAAGGACCGTGAATATGGACGGGCCGAGCTTTTCATTGATTCCAACAAGGACCTTTTTGTCAATCTGCCGACAAATCTGACGTCATGGATGAGTCACGGGGATGAGATTATCCAGATGCCGGCCGGCTTTGAGAAGTTGGCCCATACGCTTAACAATAGCTGTGCGGCCATGGGACATCGGTCCAAGAAAGTTTTTGGCGTTCAATTCCATCCTGAAGTCGTGCATTCCCAGAGGGGGACGCAGATCCTTCAGAATTTTGTCACTCAGATTTGCGGCTGCCTGCCGCGCTGGACCATGGACCGGTTTATTGATGCCGCGATTCGCAAGATGCAGGAAGATGTGGGCAAGAGCAAGGTTGTCCTTGGCCTTTCGGGGGGCGTTGATTCATCTGTGGCTGCGGTTTTGATCCATAAGGCCATCGAAAATAATCTGCATTGTATTTTTGTGGATAACGGGCTTTTGCGCAAGAATGAAGTGTCATCGGTTCAAAAGACATTTAAAGGATATTACAAGATCAATTTGACGGTTGTGGATGCACAGAAGCGGTTCCTGGATGAACTCAAAGGGGTCGTTGATCCTGAAGAGAAGCGCAAGATCATCGGCCGTGTGTTTGTTGAGGTGTTCCAGGAGGCGGCAAAAAAGATCAAGGGTGTTGAATTCCTTGGACAGGGAACGCTTTATCCGGATGTGATCGAATCCATATCGGCAACCGGCGGACCTTCAGCGATTATCAAGAGCCATCATAATGTGGGCGGGCTTCCCAAGAGCCTGCAGTTAAAGCTTCTGGAGCCATTCCGTGACCTTTTCAAGGATGAGGTGCGTGTAATCGGAAAGCATCTGGGTGTTCCGGAATCAATCCTCAAGCGCCAGCCGTTTCCGGGCCCCGGGCTTGCGATCCGTATTCTGGGAGAAGTGACGGCCGAGCGTCTGGAGATTCTGCGTGAAGCGGATGAGCGCGTTCTTGAGGAAATGAAACGGGCCGGGCTTTATAGTGAAGTTTGGCAGTCATTTGCTGTTCTTTTGCCGATTAAAACCGTGGGCGTGATGGGCGATCAGCGGACGTATGAGAACGTGATTGCCTTGCGCTGCGTCAACAGTGTCGACGGGATGACCGCGGACTGGGTTCATTTGCCGTATGATTTGATGGGGAAGATATCCAACCGCATCATCAATGAAGTGCGGGGTGTTAACCGTGTGGTTTATGATATCAGTTCCAAGCCGCCGGCCACCATCGAATGGGAATAATTGCGGTGTCATGAGGGCACGCCATGGCGTGCCCTTACGCATCAGGGGTATGTTGGGGCGGACCTTGTGTCCGCCCTTTTCTTATTGAATATTGACTCTTTTGTCGTAGAGACGAGGCATTGCCTCGTCTCTACATGCGATTCTTGAAAAAATCGTTTTGAACACACATCTTCGCGTTATAATATCATTTCAATAATCCATTAATCTTTATATAAGCAGCCCATGTCATCACCTTTCGTTCATCTTCATGTCCACACGCAGTATAGTCTTCTTGATGGGGCTTGCCGACTCAAAGATCTTGTTAGAAAAACCGTAGCCTTTGGTATGCCCGCCGTGGCCATGACCGACCACGGGAATATGTTTGGTGCGCTCGAGTTTTATGAAGAAGCCAAGAAGGCTGGCATTAAACCCATCATCGGATGCGAGGTTTACGTGGCGCCCCATGCCCGGCAGGAACGCAGTGGTGACCAGCGTTCCACAGCGCATTTGGTTTTGCTGGCCAAGGATGCGCAAGGGTATGCCAATCTGATGAAGCTGGTTTCAGCGGGGTATCTCGACGGGTTTTATTATAAGCCCCGCATTGATAAGGATATTCTGGCCTCTCATGCCAAGGGTCTTATCGGGCTCTCGGCCTGCCTGAAAGGCGAGGTGGCTTCACGGCTGGGTGCTGGCAAATATGATGAGGCGTGCCAGGCAGCGGATACGTATCGCCAGATTTTTGCACCGGGTGATTTTTATCTTGAAGCCATGGAGCACGGCCTTGCCCAGCAGCAGATTGTTAACACAGGCCTTTTGAAAATGTCGCGGGAAATGGATTTACCGCTGGTGGCAACCAACGACGTGCATTATATCGAGTACGCCCATTATGAGGCGCATGAAGCACTTCTTTGTATTCAGACACAGACCACCTTGGCGGATCCCAAGCGCATGCGGATGAATTCCGATCAGTTTTATTTCAAGAGTGAACAGGAGATGGCATCCCTGTTTGCCTGGGCACCTGAAGCCTTGAGTAATACCCTGATCATCGCCGACAAGTGCGATGTGAAGCTTGATTTTGGCAAATATCATGTGCCGGAATATGCCACCCCTTCGGGTGAGCCAAAAGAGGTTTATCTCAAAGGGCTTTGCCTGGAGGGTGCACGCGAGCGTTACGGAGCAACCTTGCCGGATGCGGTCATCAAGCAGCTTGATTTTGAACTGGATGTTATCGCCAGGCTGGGCTTTATCGGATATTTCCTGATTGTCTGGGATTTTGTTCATTATGCCCAGAGCCATAACATTCCTGTTGGCCCCGGGCGCGGCTCGGCGGCCGGAAGCCTTGTCAGTTATCTTTTGGGGATAACCGACCTTGATCCTATTA
>JAZDPD010000220.1:0-22160 GCA_043798045.1 Candidatus Omnitrophota bacterium
TGCGCTTGATGTTACAATTTCTCTGCTCCATAGATCTCCTGTTCTTTGTTTTGTCGACTAACTTACAAAGTAACAGTTTTTGCTGATCTATGGAGCTCTTTTAAATTTTTCCTGTCGCACTTGTGATTACAATTTTCCCCCTTCACAATATGATCCAATAACAACTAACATGTAAAGACGTGGCAATCCCCCGTCTTTACATACAACCATCAAAAAACCTGTCCGCAAAAAAAGGCTCAGATGTTCATCACACCTGAGCCCTTGAATTCCCACTTTCGACTTACGCATTAATAAAGGAACAACATCTCCGCATAAGTCGGCAACGGCCACATGTCCGCCGGAACCAAACCCTCAAGGGCATCCGCCGCCTGGCGCGCATCCAGCATGGACGTCTTCATCTTGTCGGTATTATGCGCATCAAGGGCTGCATCCAGAGACTTGATGGCGGCCGAAAGATCATCGACCAGGGCTGAAACTTCCAGCAACGAGGCCTTGGCTGCCCTGGAAGACACCCCAACAGCCTCCAAAGACTTGACACCCTCTGCCAGCAACATCTGAAACTGTAAACCTGCCGGAAGAATCTGCGTGGAAGCAATAGTCCTGGCGCACTCCGCCTCATAAGAAAGAACACTCTTGTAGTTATGCATATAAATGTCATAACGCGACAACAGCTCTTTTTTGGATAAAACCGCATACTTTTCAAATAACTTGATAGCCTTTTCAGACTCATAAGCCTTAAGTGCTTCCGGCGTGGTTTTACTGTTAGGCAAGCCGCGCTTCTCCGCTTCTTTATGCCATTCTTCCGTGTAATTATCCCCATTGAACAATACACGCTTATGCTTTTTAATAATAGCCTGAAGAACAGCCTGCAACGACTTGTTAAAGTCCTTCTTGTCCTTGGCATCTGCCTCCAACTGTGTGCACATCTCGTCCATCGCCTCTGCCACAATCGTATTGAGCACAACGTTAGACGCTGCCGGATTCATATTGGAACCCAAAGCACGGAATTCAAATTTGTTACCGGTAAACGCGAATGGAGATGTACGATTACGATCCGTTGCATCCCTGGGAAGGGTCGGAATGACATCCACACCAATAGCAATCGTACCGCCAGACTTTGCCGTTTTGGCACCACCCTGCTCAATCTGCTCACAAATATCCGACAACTGATCGCCCAAAAAGATCGAAATGATAGCCGGAGGCGCTTCATTGGCACCCAGACGATGATCATTCCCCGGAGATGCCACTGTCGCACGCAGCAAATCAGCATGCGTATCAACCGCCTTGATGATCGCCGCCAGCGTGAAAAGGAACTTGGCATTCTCATGCGGACTCGACCCCGGGAAAAGCCAATTCTTGCCATCGGTCCCGACAACAGACCAGTTGTTGTGCTTCCCGGAACCATTAACACCGGCAAACGGCTTCTCATGCAACAAACAAACCAAACCATGTTTGTCCGCGATCTGTCGCATGAGTTCCATGCACATCAGGTTATGATCAATGGCCAGGTTCAAGCGCTCATAAATCGGCGCAATCTCGAACTGGGCAGGCGCAACCTCATTATGACGGGTCTTAGCCGGAGCACCCAACTTCCAAAGCTCCTGATCCAGATCCTCCATGAACGCCAGAATGCGCGGACGGATCGCCCCAAAATAATGATCTTCCATCTGTTGATGGCGAGCCGGCTTGCGGCCAAAAAGCGTACGACCGGTCTGAATAAGATCCAGGCGCTGTTCATAATAAGACTTATCAATCAGGAAATATTCCTGCTCAGGCCCGAGTGTTGCATAAGCCTTGGTCACGGCCTTGACGCCAAACAACTTTCCAGCCCGATCCATTTGCTTGGCCAGTGCCGCTGAAGAACGTAAAAGTGGCGTCTTTTTATCCAGCGCTTCACCATAATAACCACAAAAAATCGTCGGGATGCAAAGCGTTGTACCATCCTCGCCTTCCTTGATAAACGCAGGACTGGTCGGATCCCAGGCCGTATAACCGCGCGCCTCGAATGTGGCACGAAGCCCGCCAGATGGAAACGAAGACGCATCCGGCTCACCCTGGATCAACTCCTTGGCCGAAAACTCCATCACAACACCACCCTTACCATCAGGGGAAATGAACGAATCATGCTTTTCCGCCGTTGAGCCGGTTAGCGGCTGGAACCAGTGGCAATAATGTGTCGCGCCCTTGGATACAGCCCAATCCTTCATCGCCGTCGCTACCTCTGAAGCAATCGCCGGATCAATGGCACCGCCGTCGTTAATCGTCTTGCTCAATGAATCGTATGCCTTCTTGGAGAGGCACCCCTTCATGACATTAAGACCAAACACGTTCTGACCATACATGGCCTCGACCGTGCTCATGGGTTTCTTGGATGATTTTGCCATACGCTACTCCTTTACCGTTGTGTGGTTTAAAATAAAAAATCCCCTTTCAAAGACTCTTTGCCTTTAAAAGTGGACGTCATTGCCCTACTTTGCTGTCGACCTCATTGTTAACATCAACCAACTTGGGCAAGTATACCGTGCGCCATTTTCTTTGTCAAATCAAAAATCATGCCGCACAATACCAGACAAAGTCACCCGGACACTATCTGCCCTCACCCTTTCTGAAAATCAACCATCAATAAAATTGATTCGGCAATATCCTTCATGCTCTTGCAAGTATCCATGCTTTTCTTGTGAATAAGTTTATAGGCGGAATCCTCGGAAAGATTCTGCATCTTCATGAGCGCCCCCTTGGCACGCTCCACCAGCTTGCGCGTTTCCAGCGCCTCCCTGGCCTTCAAGGACTCTTCCATGAGCTTCGTATTTTCCACAGCCACGGCCGACTGATTCGCCACCATTTGAAGCACCCCGATCTCATCCTGGGTAAAAACATGCGGCTCCTTGGTGTAGACGTTAATGACCCCCACCACCTTATCCTTAACAATCATCGGCACCGCCAGCATGGATGTCAACCCCTCCCTGATGGCCATTTCACGATAGAAATATCTTTTTTCACGACGAACATCATCAATGACCAAGGAATGCTTGCTCTTGACAACCTCGCCCATCAGGCTGGAATCAACACGCAAATTCGGCTTCTTCTTATAATCATCACTCAAACTTTGTGTGGCCTTGATAGAAAGTTCAACACCCCTGGCATCCAGAAGCATGATCGAGCAAATCTTGGAATTCAGCATTTCGGCCGTCACCACCACAATCAGGCTCAGGATCTCATCCAGATACTTTTCAGAAGTGATCGTCTGGCTCACCTTGACTAAAGTGTCAAACTGAAGCGCCTTGGCATGAACATCACTGAAAAGCCTGGCATGCTCAATCACGCCCCCCACCTGGCGTGCGATCATGCACAAAAGCTCCACCCCATTGGCCGTATATTCATGTACTTTCTTGTGCTGAAGGTTAACCACACCAATAGCCTTCCCCTTATACACAACAGGCAAGGCCAAAAATGCCTCATACTTATCTTCCGGAAGAACGTCAAAAGCCTTAAAACGCGGATCTTCATAAGCATTTCGGGAAATCAGCACCGGCTTGTTATTCTTGGCCGCCCACCCGGTCAAGCCTTCCCCCACTTTTAACGCCACAGACCCAAGCTCTTTCTTATGCGATGTCTTTGAAGCGCGTAAAACCAAATGACGCTTATCTGCATCAAAAAGATAAATAAAGACAGAGTCGGCCTTGGAAAACTCCGTAACCGCCCGGACAATTTCCTGCAAGACACCGTCAAGATCAAGCTCTGAAGTCGTGATATCCACAACCTTGCGCAACACCAGCAACTCATCTTCAGATGAAAAAACCTGTTTATTTTTTACCATACGCCTTCTTTCTCAAAAAAAATGAATATATCATAAACCCCCGATTGTGCAACAGCCTTTCTTTGAGGCTAAAAACCTGTGCACAAACCGTTGCCCCGACCCACCAGGCAAACCCCTATCATATTCCCGCCCGGAAATGAGCGAAACTTAACCCGCCCCCCGCTTATTGAATAACAGGAGCCAAACAACAAGCTCACGCCCATCTTTACATGGATGAACCCTCGCGCAACAAAACCCAGGCTTATTGCGGCAAAACAACATTACTCGATGGTGCGTCGTACTTGGGAACAACCCGTCCCGTCAATGTTTCTTCAGCCTTTGTCAATTTTCCCGATGAGGGCGCTGGCACGACATCCAAAGCAACCGCCTCCACCGACGCAACGGCAACTGCACCCCGCTGAACCGGCACTGGCAAAACCGCTGTCGAAACAGCTTTTTGCGCCTTGAATGAAATAACAAGAGAAAGCGCAATCAACCCCGCACAAACCACAAGAATCCATTTCAACATTTAAAATCCTCCCTCTTGCCAGGCCAAATGATCACCGATATTATTGGTAAAAGCAATGAACGTATTGGTTGTCGGGAAATACGGCGGTGTCAACATCTCTTCCATGCGTGTGTCATACACAAAATTCCGCCCGTAACCTGAAGCAGCCGTCCCGCTGGAAGAATTGAACGTACCAAAAGCACCGTAATAATTACTGATAACACCTCCCAGAATAGTGGCCACGCCGCGCACAGCAATTGAATCATAATTATCCACCTGAACCACTCCGGTCTTGGCCAGCAATGTGGCACAAATCGTCACGTCTGACGGCGCCGTCGATGCAATGCGCACATCTCCACTCCAGCTAACTAACCCCAAAAGATTGTCATACCCGGAGGCTGAAGGCGCTATATAATCAGTATCCCCCACGGTCCCGGAACCTGCCGTATAATTCTGATACAAGACATTGCCGCTAATAACAACATCGCTGCTGGTGGCAATGGTCATCTGGGTATCCCCCTGAACCGTACCGGAAAGCGACGTAATGGTTCCATAATTATAAACAATGACCCCCGCATCATGAACCCCATCAGGCAAGCCCGTATACGTTGTTGTCGTAGCCCCTTGTTTAACAAGGGTCTGATTAGCACTCCGGTCCAGGGTAATAACCTTGGTGGTGGTCCCCTGCACAATGGTCAGCGTTTGCCGATTGGAAGCATCCACCCCCATCGCCACTGTCGAATTACCTCTGATATAAATACCCCCCGTCACACTGCCCGCGGCATTCGTCACATAAATACCATTGGTCGAATACGTCGTGCCATTGGTCACCTCACTTACCATGTCGCTTTCCTGAGTGCTTGTGGGCATGGAAATGGAGGATACACCCCGCTGAAACCCTGATGTAAACACCGGCACATCCCGTGTCCCATTGCTGCTGGCATCCAGATACACGGTACTGCCGTTATTATAGAAAGCCGCCGTTGTATTCGCCTGCTTGACGGCCCCGTCAAAAATCCCGCTGGGATTATACGCAAAATTAAACCGTTCGTTGGTGAACATCGGCCCCTGGAAATTTGTTTTGGATGTAAACCAAACCTTGGTCCCATTCTCCATGGTTTGATGATTGGTAAATAAAGAATACCGGGCAAAATTGTCTTTCTGCACCTGCACCGTAAAATCCCCGTTCAGAGTCGTCTTCTTGGTCATACCACTGTACGTCGCGGTGGTCTGAAGCTTGAAATAGTACGGGAAATCCCAAACATTAGCACTCGGTGATGTCGGATCGGATTTCTGCCCGATACGGATCGTATACACATAACTCCCGCCGTCCAATGCACCATATGTCGATGTATAAACCGCCTCGCCACCGCTTTGCGTTAAAAGCGCGGTCGATCCATTTTTAACATATGTCACCAGAAAACCAACACCGTCTTTAGCTGTCGCGTATGAAGCCGCCTGGGCCGAAACGGTCGTCGGTGCTGTTGAGCTGACGGTATTAAGCATGTAATAATTAATCAGATTATAAATGGAAAGCAACCCTTCATTGGCACCCGCCTCAGCCGTATAAACAACCTTAGCCGAGTTGATCTCAAGGGCTGACATGGACTTTTCCTGAATCGCGCGTGTGACATAAACAGCAGAAAGGGCTGAGATAATCGTCATCGCCGACATGGAAATAACCAGCGCAACACCGCGTTTGTTTTTCATAAAGGCCTCCTTAGTTCATGAGCCGGACGGTTTGACTTATGCCGTCGGTAATCATCAACCCCGAATTCGAACGCATCTGCCCTGTGATCGAAAAATCAATGCCGCCGGAAGCATTGGATGAAAATGTCAGCCCCGTAATACTGCGGGCCATCACCTGCGAGGCCACCGTTGTACCCGACGAATCCAAAACGCGACGCACAATCTCGCCGTCAGAATTGAGCTCATACTGCACATACTTGTATTCAACGGTTCCACAATCACCATCGAGATCAGCACACGCAACTGTTTCGCAACCCCAGGTCAAATAAGCACCCCAGCGGGAAGGATTGCCGGATGAATTTAAAAACGGAGTGGTCGCATCACATGCCACCGGAACAGAGAAACGGACAATGTCCGACGCATTGGCGCCGGCCCCAGGCGTGATCACAAACTGTGCTCCGCTGGCCGCATCAACCCCCGTATGCGACAGTTCCCAGGACATACGCTGCCCGACGTTCCTGAAAATTGTCCTCAACTGAATGCCCGCATCAGCATTATTATAAGCTGTTTGTGACGTTGACAAAACACTGAAGACCGCCGTCATCAGGAAAATCAGGATCGACATGGAAATCAGGAGCTCCGGCATTGTAAAACCGCAACGCCCCCTAACCATAGATCTTGGTGAGCATCTGGATCGGCGAATCGATCTGGGCATTCGCATTTTGATCCTCTCCCGTATTAAGAACACCATTCAGGTTGACATCCTCTCCCAGAACACGGCCTCCCGGGATCTGCACACAATAAACGACCTTGACCTGCAGCAACTTCGAATTGCTGTTATTCACGTAAATAACACCACGCCCCGTCACACCGCTGATCGCAAAAGTTGCACCGTTATAATTGTTGTAAATCTGCGCAAACGAAGAAGCCTTGACCTCCTCCAGCTTGTTCTTGACCCCCTGAACCGCCACCGTTGTCACCCTACCGATAGCATCCAGCTCAATGCACTTGACAAAACTATAAACAATCCCGACCGAAGCAACCAAAAGAATTCCGGTCGACACCATCACCTCAACCAGCGTCATCCCTGAAGAGCCACCACACCTGCGCCGCATAATAAACACCATCCTTTATTTAAAATTTTCAATGTTTTTATTATATACACCTTACTATTTTTTGACACCTTTCCTTCATAAAAAAACCCTGTCCAGATGGGGACAGGGTTAAAATGCACACTTACGTGCAGGCTTCGTTTAGGCGGCCCGGCTGTCCCCATCATAAGGACCCGTGGCTTTGCGTCCCCCCATTACTGAGGGTTTGCGGTATCATGCCTCCGTCGTCCGGAAGCCGAAGCCCATACTTCTCTATTTCAAATATACACGTAAAAAGTCAATAAAACCAATCCAGTCCCCCAACCCCCTACATCACCGTATAACGCGGGCCCTCGCCGCCCTCCGGGGGCATCCAAACAATATTACTCAAAGGGCACTTGACCGCACATGTGCCGCAATGCAGGCAATTTGATGCACTAATATGCACCGGCATCCCGCTGTCATCTCGACGATAAACCTGGGTGGGGCAAAATAACGTGCAAGGGCTTTGAAAATCCTTCGCACAACGCGTGCAAAGCCCTGGGTCGGAAATCACTAAATGAGAAACCTCATCCTCACGGTGCGCTGCGCCGGAAAGTGCGGCAAACGCCGCACGATCAACCCCCACATTCTGTGTCCGGGCCAGCCTTGCACCGGAACGCATGGCCACATCATCGCGCCCCATGCTGATGCGCCACGGGATCATCCCCTGAACCTGCGATAATGGCGCCCCCGCCAAAAGCCCCCACTGAAAACAGGCACGGAAATTCCTGGCCTGATGCATGTCATGCCACACTCCGCGCGCCTTAAGCCCCGCAAGATAGGCAGAAAGATCCCCACCTGCCGCAGCATCAGCAGCCGCCATCCCGGACCTTACGGCATAATGAACGCCCTTTATTTTTTGCATGTTCACAAATCCGGCCGCATCACCGACAACAACCGCCCCGTTGTTCCAAACCTGACCCAGCGCATAAAACCCGCCTTCAGGAATCATCTTGGCCCCGGCCTCAACCAAGCGCGCATCCTTGATCGCGGACGCAACCAAAGGATGTGTTTTATAAATCTCAAACTCCTGCTGGGGATTCAAATCTTGATACTTCCAATCAAGACCAAGAATAAGGCCGACCGCCACAAAATCATGCGCCATGCTATAAATGAAACCTCCGCCAAATACATCCGAGCGATGAGGATACCCCAGCGTATGCACCACCCGATTCGTCCCAAAAACATTAGGTCCTGTTAAACGGAATATTTGCTTAACCCCGAGTGAATACACCTGCGGATTTAAATTCCCCCCCACGCGTAAAGCATACTCTTGCGATAAAGAACCCCTCGCTCCATCCGCCAAAACCGTCACGGGCGAAAAAACTTCCTCACCCGAAAGATAGCCCGCCCCCGGCTGACCATCGGCCAAAAGCCCCTGCTCGACCAGCTTCACACCCCTGACAACGTCCCGGTCCCAAATCAGTGACCTGGCGGAAAAACCAGAACAAACCTCAATGCCCAACCGCACAGCGATACGGCCAAGCCAAGCCACCAACTTGACCAATGAAACAATCTGATCCCCGGCATGATGCATACCCGAAGGCACCAACAACGGAGAAACCTTCCAGGCATGATGCGGCGTTAAAAAATACATCTCATCTTGCGTCACAGGGATCATCTCACCCAGAATCGTATCTTCCTGCAGGCGCCACCCCGGCAAAAGCTCATCCAAACATGCAGCTTCCATCACAGCCCCTGAAAGGCTTTGCGCCCCCGGGCGCAAAGCCTTATCAAGCACAACAACACAAGCCTCCGGTTGCTTTTGTTTAAACCGTATCGCGGCCGCAAGGCCCGCAGGCCCGGCCCCCACCACCAGCATATCAATGGGCCTCACACACACCTCCGGCGAATGGCTTCAACCAGCTGCGGGACAATCACTTCAAAATCTCCCACAACCCCATGATCCGCACGCTGAAAGATCATGGCCTTTGCGTCTTTATTAATAGCCACCACACAAGCCGCATGCGAAATACCCACCAGATGTTGAATGGCTCCCGAAATCCCCACCGCCACATAAAGCTGCGGCGCCACACTCGTCCCTGTTTGGCCCACCTGATGGCCATGATCCGCCCAGCCATCCTCAACCGCCATACGCGAGGCACCCACAACAACTTTAACCTTTAGCCAATCAGATAATGCCTGCGCCAGCATGCTCGAATATTTTTCAAACGCCCGGCGGGAACCCATGCCACGGCCGCCGGAGACAATCACCCGGATCTGATCAAACGGCGCAGGCCGATCATCGCGCATCCCAGCGGTCACATCAACCATCACATCCGACGCACCCAATACCGCTTCGCACCGGATCAATTCCCCAACAAAGCCTGACATGGACGCCAACGATTTAAAAACCCCCGGACGCACCGTAGCCATCTGGCAGAATGAATCCTTGCTGATGATCGTGGCCATAATATTCCCGCCAAGCGCCGGACGAATCTGCTTAAGAACACCAACAGCCGTGCCCTGGTCCCCCAGGGCAAAGGCCGTACAATCCGCCGTCAAACCGACACCCAAAGAATAGGCCACCCGCGGTGCCAACACACGCCCCCAGGATGTCGCCCCAAAAAGCATGATCTGCGGACTATATTGGCCAACCATGGCCGCAATCACTTTTTTATGCGCCGCAGGCAGCGAGCCTTTAAGTAAGGCATGTTCCGCCAAATATATCTTATCGGCACCGGCTTCAAAAACCTGGTCGATCAAATGCCCCGCTTTCTCAACCACAAGAACGGCTCCGACTTTTACCTTTAAAATCATGGCCAATTCCCGGGCCTTGGCCAAAACCTCCAACGACACCGGCGCTAAAACCCCCCTGTCTTGCTGGACATAAACCCACACATCCCCCTGATAGGATGCTGTGCGCGCCCCCAACTCATACCCTCCTGAAGGTGCGGCAACACGCGTTGACTGTGTGGCATACGCACGGGCCATCGCCTCCACCAATGTCTCGACATCCTGATGCCAGGAACACACCCCCTGGCCTGATGGAGAAACCTGCTCAATGCCCGACACCCATGTCCGCGATCCCTTGAATCCAACACGCCCGGGCAAAGCCCCGACTGACGCAGCATCCCACGCCCCCGAAACAACGGCCACACGCCGACGGTGAAAAGAACGAGGCGGCAAGGCAAACCCCTTGGCCACACTAACCAGGAATGGATACTGCCGCGGCACAACCTTCAAATGACTCTCCGTTCCCACACACCTCAGGCCCAAACGGCCATCCACATCCACCTCAACCCCTTGAACGTAAGCCACATGCTCCATTCCCAGTTCTTCGGCCACCTGGGGAGGCACCTGCGCCGTATCCCCATCCGGAGACTGAACGCCAGCAATGATCACATGCGCCGCACCCTGGCACTTTTCACGCACCACGCGCCGTATGGCCATAGATAATGCATAAGCGGTTGCCGGCGTGTCTGCACCCGCAAAAGCCATGTCGCTTAAAAGCACCGCCTCATCCGCCCCGCGCGCCATTAAATCTTCCAGCATGGCGCATGCCTGTGAAGGCCCCATGCTAAGGGCAATAATACGTGTCCCGGGAATCATGGCCTTGATTTGCAGCGCAAAAGCCAAGGCCTGAAGATCCATCGGATTAGGCACCGTCACCAGCGCGCTACGGCGCAAGACCCCCTTTTCATGATCCCAGGCATCCGCAGGAATATTCGAAACATCCGGCACCTGTTTGGCCAGCAGGATCAAATGCATCATGGCTCCGCCTTCACGCCCGCCCGAGGCACACCAATACGCATTAACGCACGCAAGGTTTTAAGCCCCATCAAACCATCCGGTGTCAACCCCTGCGATTTCTGAAAACGACACAAGGCCGCTTTTGTCTGATGCCCCATTTGCCCGTCAATTTTGCCAGGATCATATCCAAGCTTCACCAGGGCCTTTTGCACCGCCCTGCCATTGATAACACCCTGCTGCACAAAAGGGCTGGCCACAAAAAACTGAAGACGCGCCCAGGTAGCCTTATCAACAAAACGCGTGACCTCAAGCCCTTCATCCAACTGAAACTTTGCCACAGCATCCCGCGTGCTAGCCCCGAACTTTCCGTCAACCCGGCCGATATGATAACCTAAAAGACGAAGATATTTCTGAACCTCTTCAACCTTTAGATTATACTCATTAAAAATAACCTCACCCAAAATGACACGCTCCTCCCCGCCCGGCTTATGCAACACACCATAAAGCCTGTCGCAGCCAACCAGGAAGAATTCCATTATTACAACCATAAAGACACGCACGATTTTCATGGCAACATTATACTCACACCCTTGTCACAATATCACATGATTTCATTAATAATTTTTCGTCCATGTACGGACGGCTCCCCGTGGCCGCCCTTTAATAATCAATCTATAAATCAAAACGTCGGCCCATCAGATGGCCGATGAATCAGCCCATAAGATGTGCAATAAATCGACCCATAAAATGGCCGGCACAGGGGCCGGCCACTGCGTGTTACACGTTAACAATCTTTAAAAAATTCCCATCAATATCACAACGCATGCTTATAATACCTTCACTTATGCGTATCATAAAAACCATAAAACGACTCCTGTCCAAAGATGAAAACATCCCCATCCTTCTGGCAGGCACGGCCATCCTTGTTTACTTCCTGTGCCTGCCCAACCAGATGTTCTGGGATGATGATGACTTTATCCTTAAGAATGCCTACATCCAAGACTGGCAGTACTGGCCAAAATATTTTATCGACAATGTCATTGCCGGAACACATTTAGTTAGCAATTACTGGCGGCCATTGCTGCAGACCATCTTTGCCAGCGAATGGCACTTGTGGGCTAACTGGGTTTACGGCTGGCACGCCACTTCCATCGCCTGCCATGCCGGCGCCAGCATCTTCTTGTTTCTTTTCCTGAATTCACTTTTAAAAGACAGAACCATCAGCATCCTGGCGGCCTTATTATGGCTGGTGCACCCTGTTCATACAGAGGCTGTTGTTTACCCTAACAGCATGGGCGACTCGCTGGCCACATTATTTATCATGGGAGGCCTTTACGCCTACACCCTTTTTCGCCAATCAAATCAAAATGCATCCCGGTCATCGTTATGGTGGATCGCCCTGCTGATGTACCCCCTGGCCCTGCTTTCCAAAGAAACAGGCATCCTTCTGGTCGCCTTCCTGGCCCTGACAGATTTCTTTTTCCTGACACCGGCCACAACATTCCTGGATAAATGCAAACGCGTTTTTTCAGCCACATGGCCCTTTGTACTCATCGCCGTCATTTACCTGATCCTGCGCGGCACCATCCTTAATTTCAACAACTCCTTTAATTTCTACAACGGCGAAACACTGCTGACAACCCACCCCCAAATGCGCCTGTGGACATTCTTCCGGGTCATATCACTTTATACCGGATTCATCTTTTTCCCGTATGAACTGCGCGTCGAGCGCACCATCGATATACCGGCATCATTCTTTTCACTGGATGTCATCTGGGGCGGCATTCTATGCCTGGGGCTGATCGGACTGGCCGTACGTAACCGGCAAAAGCGACCCGCCGTCTCCTTCGGAGTATTATGGTTTTTCGCGGCCATCCTGCCCACATCAAACCTCCTGGTCCTCATCAATGCCCTGATCTACGAACATTTTCTCTACACCGCACTCATCGGGATCCTGATCATCGTATTGACACTTTCGTTTGATCACGCCCGCATGCGCCGCAACATGACCATCATTTTTATCGGCATTACGCTTATCCTGGGTATCCGCAGCGCCTGGCGCTGCATCGACTGGCGCACCGCCATTGGATTTTATGAACAACTCATCCCCTACGTTCCTAAAAGCTACCGCGTGGCCAACAACCTCGCCATGTCCTATGCAGAAAAAGGCATGGTCGACAAAGCCATGACAACATACCTGAAAGCTGTTGCCATTGACCCGAACAATGCCGTTGCCTATCACAACATCGCCAACATCTACCGCGACAAAGGCCAAAAAGATCTGGCCCAGACCCATTACGAAAAAGCCATTGCCCTGCAAGCCAATTTCATTTTCTCCTACAAGTCCCTGGCCCAGATTTACATCGACCAACAAGAATATACCAAAGCACGCCGATTGCTGGAAAATTACTTCCAGCTTTCCGATGAAAAAGTTTTCACGCTGAATTTACTGGCGGAGATCGCCTACAGAGAAAAAGATTTCGCGGGGGCAAAGCACTATCTGTTAATCCTGCAACAAATCCAACCCGATGACCCGCAGGTGGCCGCAGCCCTTAGGAAGCTCGAAACACTCCTACAATAACATGTACGGGCGAGGGCCTGTGCCTGCCCTTCAATCATCACAAATATAAAAATGCGGCCTTACGCTCTTCACACGCCTGATAAGCCTTAACAGCCTCAGCAACCGGTAAAACACAAGCGCTGATATGTTTTTTCTTCAAATACCGCGCGGCTTTATCGGAAAAGGACAACTTCTTATTCTTGCCTAAAACAATAAACAGCACATAAGGCCCTTTTTTGGTCAACTCATCCACCAGATCATACGTGATATACGGTGGTACAAATTCTTCGGGCTCTTTAAGTTTCCCGTCCGCACGCACATACAAAGGACGCTCCACCAACGCTCCGTTAACCATCAACTTGCCGGAAGGCATCAGTTTAAGTTTCGGATAATAGGACGCACCGGTGATCTCAAGGTCTGTTCCCTGGCGCACGGAGGCAACGGCACCCAACATAACCGCATCGTCCCCCAACTTGGCGGCCACAACCTCGGGCGTCTGAAGCTTCTGAAAGAACGGATCCTTTTTAAGCGCCCGCTCGATACGCGGCAAGATAAAATCCCCGCAAGCCTCAATCAACCCGCCTCCAAAAATAAACATCTGCGTATTAAACACATGATTAAGCGACACACAGGCATGCGCCAGCGTATCGGCCGCACGCGCCATAATCCGTGTCACGACAGGATCCCTGGCTTTAAGCGCCTTGGCAATAGTGCCGCTCTTTATCTGCAAAAGCTTAACACCCGCCAAATCCGTGATGATCGTCTTTTCACCATTCTTGACAGCCGCGCGAATATCCCTCTCGATGGCCCAGCGACCAACAACCGCCTCCAGGCAACCCACGTTCCCGCAGGAACATTCCTCACCACGCGGATCAACACACATATGACCCAGCTCGGCCGCCGCGCCCTGATGACCCGTCAGAAAAGCCCCTTTGACAATGACGCCACCCCCAACGCCCGTTCCCGGAAAGATCCCGATAATATCCTGCGCCTTGCGCCCGGCCCCCAGCCATTTCTCACCCAGGACACCAAAATTCACATCATTCCCCACCGCCACACGCACCCGGTACTTTTTCTCAAAGATCTTTTTCAAGTCAGCACCGCTCAAGCCGATATTGGGTGTCACAACAACTTTGCCAAAGTTATCCACCACGCCAGGCACGGCCACGCCCAGACCAAGGACATTCTGACGTGCAACATTGCCAGTTTTCAACAACTCCCTGATGATCTTGTCCACAACACCCAAAACATCCTTTAGGCCAGCCTGATGCGGGGTTGGCTCCTTGCACTGCACCGCAATCGTCCCTGCGGGCGACACAAGTCCGCCACAAACTTTGGTGCCCCCTATATCAATGCCAATAAAATATTTCTCTGCTTTTTTCTGCATACATTTTTCCCTGGCGGTATTCGCCTTACATTGAATCAAAATCTCGCGAGGACTACGTGCCTGCGCCACGGCCCGCAGCAACACGTCCGGAAATTTGTCCTGCCGCATCCGAGCCACCACACCGCCAAGATCATATGCCACACGGCACCGGTGAACCTTAACACCCTTGGGCGTAAACTCCAGCTGCATGAATGACGCACGCGGATCCGCA
This sequence comes from Candidatus Omnitrophota bacterium, assembly GCA_043798045.1. Lineage (GTDB taxonomy): Bacteria > Omnitrophota > Gorgyraeia > Zapsychrales > Fredricksoniimonadaceae > Fredricksoniimonas. Next base: position 14,978 of record JAZDPD010000220.1, read on the forward strand.
TCAAAAGGACGTCCAACAGAACCGGGGTTAATAAATGTCATCCCGCCCGCCTTACGCACAAAAGCATCATGCGTGTGCCCCACCAGCATGACATCCGCGGGATATTCCCTGGCCAGCGCCTTAAGACGGGACAAAGGGGTATCGGCAAAGATCCCGTCTTTCACACCCCTGGGGCTTCCATGCGCCAAAAGGACACGCTGCCCGGACGCAATCATCGTTTTTGTTAACGGCAACAACTTCAAATAGCGACGTGATTCCGGTGACAAAACGCGGCGCGTCCACGCAAAAACAAAATCCTTATACGACACCTGCTCGCCAGATACTCCGACAAGGCCTGTTAACGGTAAAACAGACTTCAGGTCATGATTACCGGAAATCACACAAGCTGCCTTCTGCCGAAGAAGCTGAACGCATTCATTAGGAAACGGCCCGTAACCGACCACATCCCCCAGGCACCAGAGCGCATCATATGAAAACTTTTCAGCCGCCTTAAGAACTGCCTCCAATGCCGGAAGATTCGCATGAATGTCCGCGCATAAAAGAATTTTCATGACCGGCTTGGACCGGGTCATCTCAGGCATCAGCAAACCGGTCCAGCTTGACCCATAACCGGGCTTTTTTCTGTGCTTGCCAGGTTTCCAGAAAATCAGCATACGCCTTAACACGTCGCGACTCGCACTCCCGACGTAGAAAACGCAAAGCCTCGGAGAAACGGTTGCTGCGGGCAGAACTGGCCCTGAGGATCTCCAGAAGCCCGAGCCAAACGTCATAATTATGAACCTCGCCCAGCAACGCCTGGACCTGCGCCGCCGACTTGATATAAACCCCGAGCCCCTTGCCATAAAGCAGTTCAAAATTCTCCAGGCAATACCTTAAATTCTTGGCCGCGATACGCATCTGATGAAGCTCTTTCTCACGCCGCAGCTTTTTCACATAGGGCTCCCAGCGCAGCATTTTCTCCAGACGAACCGCCACGCGGTTCTTGGCCCACTCATCCAGCGTAATGCCTGCGGCATCAAGGTCAGGATTCAACTTCTCAATCGCACGCAAGGCTTTTTCCCGGCGAACACGCTCAAATGCCTTGACAATCTTGGGCTGCACCTCGGCCCGGTCTTCCGAAAGTTCATCAATGATCTCCCGTATGCCCAGAGCAAAAGGCTTGGCCTCAGGCGATGCCGAAATCCCCTTCAGAAAGACGATCTTGGTATCCATGTCCCGCGCGTGGCCAAGTATCCCTAAAAGCGACTTAACCCCTTCCCGCGGCAACTCAAGCTCACGCCGCAACATCACATCCTGCAGGTCGGAAAGAACGCTTTTCAAGCGCCGCAGTGCCACCCGCATGCGGTGCAACGGCTCCACATCCTCCGAAAGGCGACGCACCTGTTTTTCCTCGGCAAACGCCGCCGTCAAATGCCCCTGTATCACCTGTGAAAAAAATATCTTCTCGTCAAGCATCAAGCGTCCTGTCTTAAGAAATATTCCTGTGCGTCAAACTTGTCCTGTACTGCCTTGCGGAACAAATATGTCCGCTGTGGCAAGAGCATGCGCGTTTTCTGATTATCCTTCCAGCACACATCCAAAATCTCGCGCAACTGGTCTTTGTGCTCCTGCTTGTAAATCTCGAACAAAAGCTCGATGCGCTTGTCGAAATTCCGGCGCATCCAGTCTGCCGAAGACAGAAACACCCTGAAATCAGAATTGTTGTTGAACATAAAAATACGCGAATGCTCCAAAAACCTCCCGACAATACTTTTGACCTTGATGTTTTCGCTCAATCCCGGCACCCCGGGAATCAGGATGCAAATGCCGCGAACCACAAGCCTGATCTTGACCCCCTCGCGGGAAGCCGCGTACAACTTCTCGACAATCCTTGTGTCTTCAAGCGAATTCATCTTCGCAAAGATATAACCATTCTTGTGCTGCCGCTGAAACTCGATTTCTTTATCAATCAGTTCAAAGAAATACTCGCGCAGATCGTAAGGCGAAGAAATCACACGCTTCCAGCGGGCCGGCTGGGAATACCCCGTAATAACATTGAACACATCCGAAATGTCGCGTGCAAAATCATCGTTTGACGTGAAATAACCCAGATCAGTATAAACACGGGCGGTTTTCTCATTGTAATTCCCCGTTGACAAATGAACATAACGGCGCGTACGGCCCTCTTCACGACGCACAACAAGCGTTATCTTGGAATGAATCTTAACGCCGGCAATCCCGTAAACCACATGGCAACCCGCCTCTTCCAGCTGACGCACCCAGCCAATATTGCGTTCTTCATCAAACCGCGCCTTAATCTCAACAAGAACCGTAACCTGTTTCTTGTTTTTGGCCGCGACCTTAAGGGCTGCTACAATCTCGGAATCCTCACTGGCCCGGTAAAGCGTCATTTTAATGGCCAGCACGTCAGGATCAGATGCCGCCGTTACAATAAGATCAATTGTCGGCTGAAATGACTGAAAAGGCACATGGATCAGCATATCGCCCTCCTTGATCCGCTCAAAAATATTCTCATACGCCGCCTTGGGCGGCACGTGCAGCGGATAAACAAGCCGCACATCACCCGCCGATGCCGCCAGCTGAAAAAGAAAAGTCAAATCCATGGCGCCCTCCACAAAAGCCACGGCATCCAGCGGAAAAGCGAGCACGCCGGTCAGGGCCTCCACCAGGCCTGGCGTGCAGTCTTTTTCCACCACCAGCGAAACCACCTTGGCCCGTGAGCGCTTCTTGATCTCGTCTTCAATGGTCTTAAGAAGATTCGATGAAAACTCTTCGTCCACCTCCAATTCTCCGTCACGAATAATACGAAACAATGCGGCGCCCTTGATCTCATAGCCGCGAAAGAAGTTCTTGAGGTTGTCCCGGAGAATTTCATCAATCAGAATGAACTCCTGCGTGTCCTTGCCCGAAGGAAGCTTGACCAGTCGAGGCACATTGGCCGGCACCGGAATGACCGCCAAGTGCAACTCCCCTTTACGCTCCAGGTGCACAGCAAAAGAAATGGTCTTTGATGTCAATACCGGGAATGGATGCCCCTGGTCAATGGCCATGGGCGTAATGATAGGATAAAGCGTCGCATCAAAGAAACGCTTCGCAAATTTCTGCTGGTCAGCATTCAAATCAGCCGCCTTGCGCAGAACAATATGCTCCTTGACCAACTCAGGCTTAAGCTTCTCTTCATAAATATGATAAGCCTTCTGCACAAGAAGTTCCACACGCTCACGCACCTGCCGGTGAATATCCTGCGGATAATACCCGTAAAGATCCCTGCGATTGTACTGGGCCTCCAGAAGATGCTTGAGGCCCGAAAACCGAACCATCAGGAACTCGTCAAGGTTGTTCATGAAAATCGCCACAAAACGGGCCCGCTCCAAAAGAGGATTGCCGACCTCCAGCGCTTCATCCAGCACCCTTTCATTGAACATAAGCCAGCTCAAATCGCGGTGAATGAATTTATCCTGGTCTTCGAGTGATTCTGGTGCCATAAAACCCTGCTTGTACGTTAACCATATTTTCAAACAAAACGAGAAAGATCAAAGACGCGACACTTTCATTTAAAAAATACGTAATCAATAATTCTCGTTAATACTAAGCTTTAACTGACTGCCCGTGATCCTCTCAAACAGCTCCTTCTTTTCATTGAAATCCGTCTTTTCCAGCAAAAAATTATCCTTGGTACCAACCTCCACCAGCACATCCGCCACCCCGGCAGAGACCACCTTGAGCAGCTTGACCTTCTGCAAATGCGCATGGTCCAGGGCATTGGCAATGCGCACAATCGAGGCCAATTTCTGAACAACAATCTGCTTTTCCTCGGAAAGGCTGTTATAAAGAAGATGTGACTTGGACGGATCACCCCGACGGTGGTAGCGCGCCACACACGCAATGATCTTGATCTCCTCATCTGTCAAACGGAACAAATTAAGCGAACTGATGATGTATTCCGAATGCTTGTGATGCGACCGGTTGGATATAAACTTCCCGATATCATGCAAATACGCCGCCAGGACCAGATAAAGCAGCTCACTCTCATCCAGCCCCAACTGATTCGACAACCCCTCAAAAAGAATCTTGGATAAATGCGCCACGTGCTTGGCATGCTCAATATTGACATTGTACTGTTCACAAATCCCGTGCGCTACGGAAACCAGCTGATTCGACTTGTTATACCGCTTGGAAAGCTCAAGCCCAAGCACCTTGTTGGCCAAAATGGCCTCGGCCAACGATGTTTCCAGGATATATACATGCTGACTTTCCGTTAAACTGAAAAACATCTTAAGGATCACCATATACGGCAACAATGTATCAGCATTCTCCAGCGGCAGATTATATGTCGCCGCTATCTCTTCAGGCGCCCGGGAAGAAAGCTCCGCGATGATATGCTCCACATCGGTCAAGGTGAACTGAAAGAAATTGGTCGATATTTTCTTGTTGGGTAAAATCGCCTTAAGATACTCCTGGTTCTCATCAATCAAAAAGATATCATCCACATGCACCCGCGGCAAGCGGCGGCGAAAATACGCAAACTCATTGCCGATATACTCCTGCACGGCCTCCGCCAACTCTTCACGGCTCCCCTCCACCCGGCTGAGAATCTGCTTGAAGCGCAACGCGCCCAACGCCAGACCCATATTGGTCAGCGTAAAACCCTTCTTGAGCAAAGAAATATCCAGGCTGCCCGCCCCCATTTCCGCGATCAAAAGGTTCTTGTTATGAACAGGATAGGTGTCTTTAAGCTTATGGGTAATATAGGTATCAATGTAATAAACAATATCGCCGACATTCAAAACCTCAATCTCAAGGCCTGTTTTACGGCGAACCGTATCCACAAAGATATGGCGATTGGATGCCTCGCGCACTGCCGTCGTGGCAATTACAAAAATCTGGGTGATGTTATACCCTTGAAGGATGCTTTTATATTTCTCCAGTGTGCTGATCGTAAGGTTGATCGGCTCTTGGGAAATCTGCCCTTTCAGAAAAGTCGAACGCCCTATCGGTACAACATTCTTGAGGGACTCCAGGATCATGATATCCCCCTCAACACGCTCTCCAATCAAAAGCTTGATCGAATTCGAACCTATATCAATAACGCCTGCGGCCATGCCTACATCACCTTGACTTTCAGAACATCACCCAAATCCATGAACACATCCTTCCACGCCTGCGTCCTGCCCGACACCACGGGAGTGCTGGCCATCGCGTAATAGATGTTCTGCGCTTTCCATAAATCGATCTCCATGCGAAAATCCAACAGAAGCCGGAAGACCTTCACGCACCTTTGCAAGAATACAACATCTTCAGGTGCGTTTGCAAGCCGCGCCATGACCGCGTTCACTTTCTGTGTGGCAAGGAAATCAAGATTTTCCTTATCGCGCTTGAACATCCACCGCCGCATTTCAACCGCCAGACGCTCCAGCTGCTCCAGATCAACGTCCTCCTGGCCCAGCAGGCGGCGCAAATCACGATTCAAAACAAACTCGGCCACATTGCCGAGGGTTTTGGGAAGCGGGATATGATTTTCGTGCAGCATATGGATGAGCGATAAATGCTCGTCATAAATATAACGGAAAGACCCTTCGATCTCCGTCATGGTATGCGCAAAGATCTTGTCCAGGATCACCTGCTGTTCATGTTTGAACAAATGCCAAAGGGAATAATTCTTGGCCCCGAAGTAACGCGTCATGACCTGAATGGCTCGCGGCACATCCCCCTCATTGAAAACCCCGCCCACCTCGCGCCGCAAACGCTCAAACACCGCCGCATCTTTATAATAATCAACACCGCATATGAAATTATGATCCCCCAGGTGCACCAACGCAAAATAAACCTCAAACATGGTCCAGGTCACCTCGGAAACAATCTCCGAGTGGCCGACCACCAGTGTCAGTTTGCCGACCGACTGCTTATGGTAAGCCTTACGCTTGACATGAAAACAATAACGCTTGGCATCATTGGAAAAATCTTCAAAAAGCGAGCTCATCGCATCATGCGCTCCGACACGCAAGATATCAACAATTGACGGCTCGACATAGATCTTGTAAATGCGCGCGCCATTATTGGCTTCAGGCACATTACTCTTGGCCTTGCCCAGGATTTCCAGAAAAGCCAGCTCCACATCCTCATCCGTCACGCGCCGGATCAACTGAATCACGCGCGCCGCATACTTGATGATCTGCACCGTTTCGATCCCTGAAACATCATCAAAGAACCAACCGCAGCTCGTATACATCAAAAGTGCATTACGCTGGATTTCCAGGCAACGCAAAATCCTGTTCTTATCGGCGACGGGGAGATCCTTGCCGGTATGCTCCCGGAGAAAGCGATCCGTATTATAACGGCTGCGGTCAAGGATAACATCAATATACGCATCACGCAGCGCCCAGGGGTCCTTCAAATACCCGGACATCTCCCGCTCATAACTTTTTACAGCACGGTCACGCAGCATATCCAGTGCCTGACGCAATGGCGCACGCCATTCCTGCTGCCAGCCCGGCTTGCCGCCCGAATTACAACCACAATTATCCCGCCAACGCTCCACGCCATGCATGCAGCCCCAGGAGCTGTTCTGTACAATCTCAACCTCGTACTCCGGAGGGTACTTTTCAAGATACTCACCATAAACCGTCAACCTGGCACGATCCTGCTGTTCAATATAATGCAAGGCATATGCCAGTGCCATATCACCAAACTTATGATGATGCCCGTAAGACTCGCCATCGGTAGCAATATGCACCAACTGACTGGACGCATCCTTACGGTCAAACGCACCCAATATGCGATTAGCCAGCATCTCACCGTTATGCAAAAGCCCCTCGAACGCCACAGCCCTTGAGATGGGGCCATCGTAAAAAAAGACTGCAATCCTGCGCCCCGAAGGCAGCAGACACCAATAGGGCCGATGCAGGTCAATGTGTTCTTCATCTTCCGGCAACCATGCGCGCTTGAGCGCCATCTTCCTGGTACGCCTGGCCTGATGGGGGGCCAGTACCGTAAATTTAATCCCTTGAGCAGCCATGATATCCAGGCTCTCCAGATCCACTGCCGCTTCAGCCAGCCACATGCCTTCGGGCTTTCGCTGATAACGGAATTCAAAATCACGGATACCCCAAATGATCTGGGTGTGCTTATCTCGGGTATTGGCCAGCGGCATGATCATGTGGTTATACACCTGCGCCATGGCAGA